>WQZG01000017.1 GCA_009780855.1 Treponema sp. | reverse complement strand
TGGGAGCTCCCGGCGACCCGACTTATGCCATGTTCGGTATAGCAATGGCAGCCGTCGGCATGCTTTCGATAGTCGGAATGATCATTTCCAATGACGCGTACGGTCCAATCGTTGACAACGCCCGCGGACTTGCGGAAATGGGCAGCCTGGGCGAAGAAGTACTTGAAATAACCGACAAGCTTGACAGCGCAGGCAATACCGTAAAAGCGGTCACAAAAGGTTTCGCAATAGGCGCGGCCGGCCTTACCGTTATAGCCCTGCTGGGCGCTTTTATGAGCCAGGTCAATGACGCGGCCATTGAATACGGCAAACCTCTGCTCCAGGGTTTTGACATAATGAACCCCACGGTTTTCTTCGGCATGCTGGTAGGAGCTGCGGTTCCGGCGATTTTTTCGGCCCTGGTTATTCTGGGCGTAGATCGTAATGCCCAGCGCATGGTCGCGGAAATCCACCGCCAGTTCAATGAGATAATAGGCCTTAAGGAAGGCAAGGAAGGCGTCCGCCCCGAATACGGACGCTGCATTGAAATCGCGGCTACAGGGGCCATTCATGAACTGATTCCTGCAGGACTGGTAACAATTTTAATTACCCTGGCGGTTGGATTTATAGGCGGCGTATCAGCGATCGGCGGCTATCTCTGCGGCAACATAGTTACAGGTCTGCTGCTCGCCCTGTTTATGAGCAATGCCGGCGGTTTGTGGGATAACGCGAAGAAGTACATCGAATCCGGAAATCACGGCGGCAAAGGATCAAATGCCCATAAAGCCGCTGTAGTCGGGGACACAGTCGGCGATCCCTTTAAAGACACGGCCGGACCTTCCATTAACACCCAGATTACGGTTGTTTCGCTGATTTCTTCGCTCGCAGCAACATTGTTCCTGACTCTCTCAATTTTTTAACTGAATCAACCGCATCGGCGGCAGTCTGTATTTTTACACGGATGTAATCCTTGTTATTCTTAATGGGGACGGTAGTAAATGAAAAAACTGGGCGGTATCCTGGTTCCGCATTTTAAGAATACTGCCGCCATGCGGCCGGAGACTTTGCCTGTCCCGGCCGAAGTCAGGCTGCCGATGTCCATGCACGAGGGCGCGCCCGCCAATCCTGTTGTAAAAACCGGCGATACAGTCAAGATCGGACAGCTTATCGGCGAAGCCGCCGGAGCTGTCTCTTCTCCGGTATACTCCAGCGTTTCCGGTAAAATAAAACAAATAGATTATATCGACAGTCTCACCGGTAAAAAATCCATTACGATCACCATTGCCTCTGACGGCATGCAGGAGTATTGGGAAGGTATTACACCGCCGGTAATTACAAACACCGCGGAATTTCTGGAAGCCGTAAAAAACAGCGGCGCGGTCGGATTGGGCGGCGCAGGCTATCCTACAGCCGCCAAACTTACGTTAAAGGAAAACGTAAAACTGGATTATATTCTGGTCAACGGCGCGGAATGTGAACCTTTTATTTCATCAGATACAAGAACCATGATCGATGACGCCGCCGATCTTTTTGAGGGCATGAAGCTGCTTCAGAAATACCTTGATCCCAAAAACGTAATAATCTGCATTGAAGAAAACAAACCTGAACCCATAGCCATAATGAAAAAATACTGCGCAGGTACACCGGGAATGGAAGTCCGCAAATTACCTTCGCTGTATCCCCAGGGCGAGAGGAAGGTACTGGTGTACAATGTCACCGGCCGCATTGTACCGGAGGGCGCCCGTCTGCCGGATATCGGCTGTGTCGTAATAAACTGTTCGACAGTAGCGGCCTTTGCCAAATATATAAGGACGGGTATTCCGCTTGTTTCCAGGTGCATAACTGTTGACGGGCCGGGAATTGTAAATCCCAAAAATGTCATTGCTCCAATCGGGACGCCGGTCCGCAGTCTGGTGGAATTCTGCGGAGGATTAAAAGACGGAGTAAAGATGGTAACATTGGGCGGCCCGATGATGGGTACGGCCATACCGGATCTTGATATACCGGTTGTCAAGGTTACAAGCGCTGTTCTGGCCTTTACCGAAAAATCCAAATCTCCGTTCGAAGCTCCGGAAACAACAGCCTGCCTTAAATGCGGACGCTGTATTGTAAAATGCCCCATGAACCTGATGCCGCCATATATCGAAAACGCCTTTGAATTAAAAAAACCGGAGCTGCTTCAGAAATATAAAGTGAATATGTGCCTTGAATGCGGATGCTGCGCCTATACCTGTCCGGCAAAAAGACCGCTTGTTCAGGTTATGAGTCTGTCCAAAGACATGCTCTGGAATTATCAGGCAGCGCTTAAAGCCGCCAAAGCCGCGGAAGTAAGGGAGGCGCAATAATTGAACGGAATGACAATATCTGCGGCGCCCCATATCCATGACAGGATAACGACAACAAGGCTTATGCTCGATGTCATTATCGCTTTATGTCCGGCTCTGGCAGCTTCCGTTGCGGTATTTGGTCCGCGCGCCGCTTTTATTACCGCGGTATGCGCGGCTTCCTGCGTTTTTTTTGAATGGGCATTCGAAAAAATCATTAAAAAGAAAAATACAATCGGCGATTTATCCGCGGTAATAACAGGCATACTGCTGGCCTTTAACCTGCCTGTGACAATTCCGGTCTGGCAGGCGGTGTTCGGCTGCTTTGTCGCAATAATTTTTGTAAAGATGCTGTTCGGCGGACTGGGTAAAAATTTCGCAAACCCCGCTATAACCGCGCGCGTTGTAATGTTCCTGGCGTTTCCGATTACGATGACCACCTGGGTAATACCGCATTTGGGATCTTTTAAATGGCTAAGCGTTGACGCGGTTACCGGAGTAACTCCTTTGATGTACTTATCAAGGGGCGAATTTGATCCGCTGCCCGGACTGTGGGATATGTTCCTTGGAGTTCACGGCGGCAGTCTGGGCGAGACCAGCGAACTTGCACTGATAATCGGCGCTGTTTATCTTCTTGCGCGCCGGGTTATTTCATGGCATACCCCTGTTTCCTTTATCGTAACCGTCTGGGCCCTTACGGCGCTTGCGGGCAGCCATCCCATGTACCAGATTTTATCCGGCGGCCTTTTTATAGGCGCCATATTCATGGCCACAGATTACGTTACAACCCCGCTTACAAAACGGGGCCAGCTTGTCTTTGGCATAGGAGCCGGAGCGCTCACAGTAATTATGCGGCTCTACGGAAGTTATCCGGAAGGCGTCTCCTTTGCGATTTTGCTGATGAATATGGTAGTTCCATACATAAACAAAATTACGCTTGCCAAACCTCTGGGCGGCAAAAAAGAGAAAAATAAATGAGCATAAGGAACGATTTTACAATGCCCGTACTCGTTCTTGCCATTCTCTGTCTTTTGGTTTCCGGAGCGCTCGCGGTTGGCAACCGGTATACCGAACCTGTTATTGAACAGGCGGCCGCAATGCGCGAAGAAGCGGCCAGAAAAGAAATCATTCCGCAGGCCGAAAGTTTTATCCCTGTCGAAAACCATAACCTGCCCAAATCGGTAACCGAAGTGTTTGCAACTTCCAATAACACAGGCTATATTTTTGTAACCATAACATCAGGTTATGGCGGCGATATAAAAATAATCTGCGGCATAAGCCCGGGAGGTAAATTAATACAAACCGCGTTAATTGCGCAAACAGAAACCACCGGGCTGGGTACGGTGGTATTTGAGAAACCGTATGCCGGACTTTTTTGGGGAAAAGACAGGGAAGAAATACAGGATATAGCGGCAATATCTGGCGCCACAATTACTTCCAGGGCTTTTAAAAAGGCAATCGAAGATTCTTTTGAAGCTTTTAAGATTTTAGTACGCTGAACTAATCGGGAGAGCATGATTTTGAAAACAAACCGCTTATCAATCCTGTCCAGGGGAATAATCAGGGAAAATCCGGTACTGGTTTCTGTACTAGGAATTTGTCCGACCCTGGCTACATCCACAAATGTTTCCAGCGCGCTGGGAATGGGAATAGCCACGACTTTCGTTCTTACAGGCGCCAATGTTTCAATTTCGCTAATCCGCAAAATAATTCCGGACAAGGTGCGCATACCCTGCTATATTGTTTTTATCGCCGGGTTTGTGACGCTTATTAAAATGATAATCGAAGCATACGCTTACCCGCTCTACCAGGCGCTGGGAATTTTTTTACCGCTGATTACAGTCAACTGTATTATATTTGCCCGCGTAGAAATATTCGCAAAAAAAAATACGGTCCTTGATTCGGCCCTGGACGCACTGGGAATGGGCGCCGGTTTTACGCTGGCGCTGATCGCCACGGCAACCATACGCGAAATCATCGGCAGCGGGACCTGGTTCGGGATCAAACTGCCTGTTTTGCAGAATTTCAATATTCCGGTGCTCATCATGGCGCCCGGCGGCTTTGTCGTATTCGGTCTGCTTATGGCCATAATGAACAAGGCGACCAAAGGCAAAAACAAAAGAGAGGCCGGCTGCGCAGGCTGCCCCACAGCCTTTATCTGCGGAGCGGGCAATAACGGCGGAGCGAAATAATGGATATTAAAGCCCTAATCGTCATTCTGCTTGGCACGGTCTTTGTCAACAATTATGTCCTTAGCCAGTTTCTGGGCTGCTGCCCTTTCCTTGGCGTTTCAAAAACATTGAAAAACGCGGTCGGCATGGGCGTCTCCGTAACATTCGTCATGGTAATAGCGACAGCGGTTACCTGGCCTGTCCAGGTTTTTATCCTGAACAAATACCACATGGAATATCTGCAGATTATCGTGTTCATCCTTTTGATTGGGGCAATAGTGCAGTTTCTCGAAATAGCGCTCAAAAAATATATTCCTTCGCTATACAGGGCGCTGGGAGTTTACCTGCCGCTTATAACTGTCAACTGCGGCCTGTTGGGCGTTACAATAGCCAACTTTAGCAAGGAGTATAATTTTATCCAGTCGCTGGTAAACGCCCTGGGCGCGGGGCTGGGTTTTTTGCTCGCGATAGTTATTTTTTCCGGTATCAGGGAATATACAGAAAACTCCGATCCCCCGGAATCGTTTAAGGGACTCCCGATTACGCTTTTGTCAATGGCCATTCTTTCGCTGTCCTTCTTTGGATTCAGCGGTGTTATCGAAAACCTGTTCGGTTAAAGGTGATTCTGTATGGAAGTAATTTACATCGCCGTTATCTCGGTAACAGCCATGGGCATTGTCTGCGCGGCCGTACTAAGCATCGCCTCCCGCCTTATGTACGTCAAAACTGATGAACGTATCGCCGAGCTTCAGGAATGTCTGCCCGGAGCAAACTGCGGCGCCTGCGGTTTCCCCGGCTGCTCCGGTTACGCCGCCGCCCTGCTATCCAAAAAAGCCAAAACCAATCTTTGTTCGCCCGGAGGAGAAGAGGTTCTGGAAAAAATAAGCGCCATTCTGGGAGTCAGGATCGGGCACATTGAACGCAGGGCGGCCATAGTCCGCTGTCTGGGAGGCAGCGGTGTTCAGAATAAAAAAGCCGATTACAGGGGCGTACAATCCTGCGAAGCCTCGGGCCGGCTCTTTGGCGGAGAAGGTGCCTGCGCGTTCGGCTGCCTGGGCTACGGCGACTGCCTTAAAGTCTGCCCAAGCAACGCAATTTTTATTGAAAATTCTATTGCCCGTATTGACGCCCGGGCCTGCACCGGCTGCGGCCTCTGTGTAAAGGCATGCCCTAAAAACCTGATAACTGTGGAAAAAGCCGATCTGCCGGTTTCCCTCCTGTGCCGCAATACAGAAAAAGGCGCTGTTGTACGCAAGAAATGCAGAGCCGGCTGCATAAGCTGCGGCAAATGCGTACGCGAATGCCCTGCGCAGGCCATCGTTATCGATAACAACCTGGCAATAATTGATAATGAAAAATGCGGCGTCTGGCAAAAAACATCAGACGGCTGTACAATTTGCTCGGAGGTCTGCATGACCGGCTGTATAGGACGTAATGTTAATATTATAAAAACAGGAAATCATGAACATACCTGAACTGCTGGCGCCCGCCGGAACACCGGAGGCGCTGGACGCGGCTATAGCCGAAGGCGCGGACGCAGTCTACCTGGGCTTAAAAAATTTTAACGCCAGGATGCGGAGTTCGAATTTCGCGTACTCACAATTCGAAAGCGCACTTAAAACCCTGCGCCGCATGGGTAAAAAACTTTATGTAACGGTAAATACGGTTTTTGAAGAAAGGGAAGCTGACCGCATGTACCAGCTATTAAAATATCTTAACGGCCTTGGACCCGACGGTATCCTGGTACAGGACTTTGGCGTAATAATTATGGCCAGAGAAAATTTCCCTGCGTTAAAATTACACGCCTCCACCCAGATGAACATTGCCTGCAGCCGCGGCGTCAACCTGCTGTCCCGTTACGGTTTCTCAAGGGCTGTCCTTGCCCGGGAGCTCTCACTGGAAGAAATAAGGGACATCCGCAAAAATACAAACATGGAGCTGGAAGTCTTTGTCCACGGCGCGCTCTGCATATGTGTTTCCGGCCTCTGCCTGTTTTCCAGTTACCTGGGCGGCAAGTCGGCCAACCGGGGCATGTGCACCCAGGCCTGCCGCAGATTATACACTCCGGAAAATACCGGAGACGGCGCTTATTATTTTAGCCCGGGCGATCTTCAGTTAATGGAAAAAATACCGGACTTATGCGAAGCCGGCGTCAATTCCTTTAAAATAGAAGGAAGGATGAAGAGCGCCGAATATGTCGGGACTGTTGTATCCGCTTACCGCCTGGTTCTGGACAGCATCGGAGCCGGTAATGAAGAAACCGAAAAAGCAGTTAAAAAAGCCGCCGGTATTCTATGCAATGATTTTGCGCGCGAAAAAACTGTTTTTCTTTTTAACGGCGAACAGGATATTTCCTGGCTCAATCCCGGCCAAAGCGGAGGAACCGGCATCCCGCTTGGTAAAATATTAAAGGTAAAAGAAAACGAAAAACATTATGGCTTGATCTCAAACAATACATTGCTGCCTGACACCGGCGACACCATAAGGATTCACCGCGCCGATGATACACTCAGGGTTTCGCATAAGATCACAGAGGTCGAAGATGAAGCCGGAGAAATAAAAAGCCGGTGGGTTACGATTCCGCCGGATTTCAGGGCCGGAGACTCCGTTTATCTGATACAAACAAAATCAATGACCAAACGTTATCCCAAAATAATCAATATAAAACCAGAGTCAAATGTACGCGGACCAGGCAGGGACAGGGCCGCGCCTCCGATGCCGCCGCCGGAACCAGGCCGGCAGCACAGCGGCAATGAAACAGGCGGGGCGGTTAAAAAAACCGGAAGAAAAACAGCGGATTTGGGCGAGGGCATTTATGTTCAGGTTTCCAGGGTTGAAGACCTTTATACGCTGCAATCCCGCCGGCCTGTAAAAGCGATACTGTCCTGGAACCACAGACTTTATACAAGGCTCACAGGCAAAAATAAGGCGGACCTGCCTTTTGACACACATGACCTTATTATCAGCCTTGATCCCTTCCTGCCGCAGAACCTCGAAGCCGAACTGGCACAGGACATGGCAGGTCTTGCGGATCGGGGTTTTAAATATTTTATAATGAACAACCCCGGCCATTTTTCAATATTTAAAAATTTGGCAAAAAAAGAAATTACACTGATCGCGGGTCCCTGGCTTTATTTCTTTAACTCCTGGGCCCAGTCATTCCTAAAAGCCAACGGCTCCTCTTACTTTGTTTCCCCGCTGGAAAACAACAGACAAAACCTGGAGCGCACCTTCGGCAGTCCGGCAGGCAGGCGCCAGGTATTTATCACTGTTTATTCGCGGCCGCCCCTGTTCCGGATCAGAAGCAGCCTGGGCAGTCTGTACAATTTTAAAAAACTGCGCGACAGCCAGGACGAAGGATACATGCCGGTCAGTTCGCCTGCCGGCACTCTCGTATACCCGGAAAGGTTTTTTTATATAGCCGATAAAATTCCGTTTTTAAAGGAAGCGGGTTTTAAGCGGTTTATTGTTGACTGGTCATCGGAGCCTGTAAACAAGACCGAGTACAGGGAACTGATGAACGCCGCAGGTACAGACGCCGTCTCGCATGGAGCAAGCCGCTTCAACTGGAAAGACGGCTTTTACCGCGACCCCGAGAAACCCTAAAACTTCAGTTTAAAACTTCAGTTTTAAAAGACCGTGGCAAACTCGGCGGATTTGGCTGTAGCAAACTGATCCTCCAGATACGAATCATCGGCTGGCTGGTCCGGGTTATCGCTCACAGCGGCCTCCGCAAGGTCAGTTGATTTTTCGTCTTCTTTTTTAAACTCGGGCCTAAACTCCACATGTTCGGCGACAATGGTAATTTTGGATCGCTGCTTGCCGTCGTTGCCTGTCCAACGATCCTGTTTTAACCTGCCGACAACCCTGACGCCGCGGCCCTTGTGACCCAGGTTATAGCAATTTTCCGCCAGACGGGACCACGTTTCAACCTCAAAATAACTCACTTCTTTTTCAAGCTGCATGTCCTGTTTAAAAAATCGGTTGGATGCCAGACTGAAGGTGCACAGGGGCGTACCTTTGGGTGTGGAGCGGAACAACGGTTCCCGGACCAGGTTGCCTTCGATAAGAATAGAATTCAGGTTGTTCATATAACCTCCGCGGGAATAAATTCCCGCCATAAATGGAATCCGGCAAATAAAAATTACCGGCCGCAGACAATAATTATTTGCCCGCGATACCATCTATACGGGATTAACATTCGGTTTTGCTTTGAATTTTTTAAAAAAAAATGCAAATTTTGTGATACATTGGCATGAAATTAGACCGGACACAATGTGGATTCCAGCGGAACTTATGTACAACAGTTGCGGTAAATGAACAACGGCAAGTTCCTTTTTGCCGTGACTTGTTCCGCCGCGGCGTGAACGGGATAGATTTATCTATTTATCAGAACAGGAAGTATTATCCCATTGAGATAAAAAAAACACGGAACGCCGGGATCGGAAGATATATATGTACAGCCTCCTCCCCAGATTGTCATACATATATGCTTCCGCAAATTTGTCAGAGGTTCCTACCAGTTCCCTCTTGTAAACAATTCTCCCCGCGCTGTCGTATCCTGTGACTACGCTTGCCTGGTTCCCGTACTTCCTTATGGTCTCCTGCATGTTTACATTGTAGGTATATTCCACAGACTGGTTCTGGATACATATCTAGTTAAAAACGTCTTCCCAGACTCATAAAATATCATTATTTCGAATTAAGCATTCCATATTCCCATTAGCAAAATTAAGGATAAGGTTATCATGATCAATAACATTTAATAAAATTGTATATCCTTGTATATTGTCAGTCGAAAACTCATCTTTTAATATTTTTATTTCAAGATAGTCATCTTTTAATAACCAAGTACCTTTCCATCCAATATCAGTTTCTTTTCTACCAGATCTCACTGTATAATCTGGTTGAAATTCCCAATATTCTCTTTCTCCTCGATCAGTATTCCAGTATCCAAGAACCGGATCAACATCAGAAGGCATTATTGTTGATAAAAAACCGCTAAAAACCCAATACCAGCCGTTTTAATAACTTTTATACCAATAATCAGTTATTCCATCAAAAGTTGATTTTTGATCATTTTTTGAATAAATAATAATTCTTGTACCATATAATAAAGTACCAATTTTTTTACTGGAAATTGAAGCAGTTTCTCTTTGATTTAATCCATCTTTTGAAATAACATATCTAACTGATGGTAATTCATCAGCGATTATTGTTTTTATTACTAATAAAAAAATTACAGGAATTATCCAGAATTTTTTATTATTGACCATAATAATTCGAGCCTTTCAGAATTTTTGTGTAAACCATAAAAGTTCATAACGGAACTCTTTCCCCGTAAATAATTGCAAATTGATGCATTGCTGAACCCCAGTTCTTTATTGGCATTGTCCACTTTTTTGATATCCTGCGCAAGACCATAAAAACCAATTTTAATACTGCTTCATCATTTGGAAATGATTGCCTGGTCTTTAAATTTCGCTGTAATGAATAGTTTACGAATTCTATGGCATTTGTCGTATATACAGCTTTACGAATTTCAGGTGAAAATTTCATATATGGAATTATTTCATTCCAACGGCTCCGCCAGGATCTGGAAATACCAGGATACTTTTCATCCCATTTTTCAGCAAACTTTTCAGGAACAACTTTTGCTGCATCGGCAGAGGGAGCAAGATAAATCCCCCGAAGATCATTAGCTACTGGTTTCCGGTCTTTTACTGGAACGAATTTTATTGAGTTTCGAACCATGTGGACAATACACAATTGGACTTCAGTTTTTGGAAAAATTACATTAATTGCATCGGGAAAACCGGTTAACCCATCCACCGCGGCTAAATAATTATCTTGTACACCACGATTTTTGAGTTCATTCAGTATTCTCATCCAAAATTTTGCCCCCTCGTTTCGTTCAATCCACATTCCCAGCACTTCCTTATGCCCATCAAGTCGTATCGCCAGCGCAATATAGACAGATTTTTTACAAACATGGCCTTCATCACGGATATTTACACGCAGTGCATCAAGAAAAATTACCGGATATATCGGTTCAAGGGGCCGATTACGCCATTCTTCAGCCAATTCCTGTACTTCGTCAGTTATCCGGCTTATCAATTCTGGGGAAATATCAACATTATATATTTCTTTTTGTGCTTTGGTATTATTTGAGGTTCAAAATCTCCATTCCTATCTCTGAGTACTTCGATTTCCATCGTTCCCTGGTCAGTCCGTAAAGTTTTCATTGATTTTCCATTATGGCGGTTATCTGTTGTTTTTTCACCAAGTTCATTTTTTTCATAACCGATTTGCTCGGTTAATTCTGACTGCATAGCTCTTTCAATAAGGGCTTTGCTCAACTGCTTGACCAGGCCTTCCGGTCCATAAAAATCATCCGGTCCCTTGTAATCCTTAAGCAGCTCATCTATAATTTCTTTTGTGATAGCCATAATCCCCTCCTATAGGAATTATAATGATTTACACAAAAAATTTTACGGGCTCGATAAATTTTCGGATACAGATATAAATTTTTTAAAAAGTCAAGGTTTACCTTTTTATTTAGTTGGACCAGATGGCAAATTGTGGGAATATGATCCTGTAAGAGATGCAGCTAGATTAATAAATGATAATATGCCAAAAGATCCAAATTTACCTGATAATATACGATATCCTGGGCAAACATCTGGGTTTCAAAATAGTGCAAATAATTCACAAAAAATCCCGGGCGGATCACAACAAAAACCTGCTAAGGATAATTAAATGAAATATTTGTTTTTTATAATTTTTTCATTAATAAATATTAATTTATTTTCTTCCGGAAATCGAAATATTGATTTAATATATGAACCAAGTTTATCAAAATATCAGAAAATTGAAATTCAATTGGGACCGAAATATAATAAAAATAGTATTTATTATATAAAATCAACTGTTCAATATATAGAAAATTATAATAATGAAGATGAATAAAAATTAATTAAAGAAGAAAATGAGTTGATTATTGAACAATCATATTTTGATGAAATTTATAATAGTTTATTAAATTTAAATTTTGCGGGAATTGTAAATCCTTTGCGTAAATATGCAATTGCGGATGGTAATACAGTAACTATTACATTTGGAACTCCACGTGATTTAACATTATATTTAGACACTCCATCTGCAAAGTCTGATGAGCGAGGAACAACCAATGAAAATTTAATAATTAAAGAATTGTTTGATAAGGTAGGATTACTTGAACTTTATAATTAGTGTCTGTCTATAAAGTCATATTGCAAAGCATAGCTGCTGTCATAACGGTACAACAAGGTACCAGTACAACGCGGCAGGAAAACTTACCCAGGAAAGTGACGAAGGGGCGGTAAAGACAGTAACCTACACCTACGACAATGCGGGGCGCAGGACCCGAATGCAGGCAGACCAGAGGGATGTACACCTACGACAACAACGGGAATCTTGCCAGTAAGACATCTCCATGGGGAACAATAGCTTACACGTACAACAACGAGAACCAGTTGATAAAGAAGGGTAACATAACCTACACTTACGACAGGGAAGGAAATCTTACGGAAGAAAACGACAGAGTAACCAAAACCGTTTACAGTTACAACGGGAACAACAGGATGATAAGTGTGGTAAAGACAGACATAAAGAAGAACCAGGTAACCAGCCGTGCCGACTACGATTACAACGGGCTTGGGAGAAGGACGATAACAAAGTTTGACAGCAAGAGCCCGATAAGGACAGTGTATGACGGCACAGGGTTTGAGAAGGTAATACTGATTTTTTTAATCATCTCTGGATTATTTATTAACTCATGAAGGTAAAAATACTTGATATTAAACTGGAAAGTAATAACAAAAATAAAAGTAATAATCCTTATATTAATATTTAATTCTTGTTCCGGTATTTGTGAGAATAAAATCTTAACTATTTCATTTTCACCCAATAAAGAATATAAAGCAATCGCATTTATTAGAACTTGTGGAGCAACTACAAGTTTCAGCCCACAAGTTAGCATATTAAAAAAGAATGAAAAATTTTCTAATAAAAAGAAAGGAAATGTTTTTATTGGGAATAATTCTAATAATATTAATATTTACTGGGAAAATAATTCTTGTTTGATTATTTTACCAGATACAATAGATAATAATTTTTAAAAATTAATAAATACGAGAATATAGAAATTAGGTATATACAGATAGAACCAAATGGTTAAAACTTTTTTGGAAAGAGATAAAACGATTATGGCAGTATTCGCCAAATTAATGCTTACACGCAGACAATCACCGAACAGGATATGGGAGACCATATCATATCTTTAAAGGGACCGATAGAATGGCTCACTACGCATCATTTTTTCGATCGAAAAAATGATGCGTAGTGAGCCGTATTGTCCTGCTGTGCAGAAGATCCCCTATACGGGATTAATATTCGGTTTTGCTTTGAATTTTTTAAAAAAAGCTGCAATCGCGACAAAAACAGGCAGGGAATACCAGAACGGAAGCGTAAGCCTGACATTTTCCAGGACGTCCCTGCGGCTTATTAGATACAGGGAAGAGAATGGAATCATGCTGCCTTTGATAAAAATTTTGGAAGAAGGCGGAATTTGCTGCGACTGTTCCATTTCATCATAAACAAGCTGGAATTTTGGATCTTCAAGCAGACAGCCCAGAACCGGGCTGATTTTTTCCGTGTAAGCGGACAGTGCTTTTTCAAAGTCATTGTCGTCTTCCATGGCAGGTTCACTTTGATAATTTTTTAAGGTATTAAGCCAATGTTTTGTAATTGCACGTTTGATTTTATCTTTGGCCTCTATTACCAGGCGGGTAGACAGCAGCAGCATTTTTTTTTTCATAATAAAAAACCGCTCATTGCCGGGGCCCGCAAGAACCAGGAGGTCGGGAAGTTTATCCTCCTTGCTCTTGTTCGTCAGCCTTTTTATTTGGCCTGCAAGTTCTTCCCTGGAGTATTGTCCAAGCAGCAGGGCGCCTCTGGGATTTTTAAAACCAATAATCTGTTCCAGGGTGTATATATACGGAGGCCTGGAAAGATTTTGCTCAAGGCAGCGGTAAGCAAGTTCTTTTTCTTTTGCTTTGGAAGCCTTGTTTTTGTAGAATATGTTCATGGCCTCTGTTATAATAACCGCCTGTATTACAGCGGTGTCATTAACGGTTTTTTCCTTCTTTTTTTTGAAATCATTGCGGACAAATACACAAAAATGAGCCCAAAAAAGATACGGAAAATCGCTGCCTTCGGCTATGGTATTGCAGCAGTCAATGGGCCGCAGAATTATTCTGTTAAGCATATCCCTGAGGGCGGATTCCTTGCCCATAAGCTGCGAAGCCAGTTTATTTTGAATATAATCCTTGTTACCGTAATCACGCAGGTAGTTCCGGATTTTGAGCATGCAGGATTCCATGAGGCGGCCGGGAATTAAGTTTGTCAGTACAAGGGCGGTCACGGTATCCTCCGGAAAGCTGATGCGGGCAATGGGCGGAACAGGATCGGGGGGATCATCAATAAAGGCGGTCAGGTCCGACATGGCCCCAAGCTGAATAATCTGGCTGTCGGGAACCAAAAAACCCAGGGAATCTTCGCCGGGGAAGGGATTTTCAACATTATTGTCGATTATCCGGTAATGCTCCCGCAGCAAATCCAGGATGTATCCGGACATGTAAATTCCGTCCCCGGGGCCGCTGCCCCCATTAGGGCTGTCGGATAATAATTCGCATTTGCCTTCTTCTGCAAGATGGTTTAATTCTGAATGGAATTTTTTGGAAGTATCCCGTATCCATTTACCCCATTCCGGGTATTCTGCGGCGTTCTTGACCGCGTGATGTTCCAAAAGCCTTATGAACGGTTCTGTCTCAATATAGGGATTGTTGTGTTTGACAACATAGGATGTTAATATGGAATAAAGGTCTGTTTTTTGCGCCATATCAATAGGTTCTTATTATAATTTTCGGAATTAATGGAACCGCCATTAACCCGGAAGGCCGTTTGCGGGGGAAAAAATTCAATGACAATCGGGCTCACCGGTACGTACTGCGCCGGTAAAAATTACATAGCCGGTTTTTTGGAAAAAAAAGGACTGGCGGTACTGGATGTTGATAAACTCGGCTATATAGTAATAGAAACCGAAAAAAAAGTGATTCTGGATCGTTTTGGAACAGACATTCTCAAACCGGACAATACCATAGACCGGAAACTTCTGGGCCAAAAAGTCTTTGGAAAACCTGCTGAACTGGCGGCGCTTGAGGCCATTATTCATCCGGCCGTAAACAAAATGACCGATAAATGGATCGCAGAACAAAATTTCGCCTGCGTAATAAACGCCGCACTTTTGCACCGTTCTTCAGCGTTTGCCAAACTTGACGCTGTTATTCTGGTTAAGGCCTTCTTTTGGACGCGGTTTTTAAGGGCGGTAAAACGGGATAAACTGCCGCGGAAAGATATTTATAAGCGCCTTCACAGCCAAAAAAAATTCCTTTCTCAATATTTTTTAAAAAAAACCGATATTTACATAGTAGAGAACCCAGGTCCGTTCATTGCGGCCATAACCGGCTTTTTTAAAACCGGAGCCGCAAAAAAACCGCAAGACCGGGTTAACGAAATTCTGTCCTCTCTTGGGATAGGGAGCTAAATTATGGAACAAAAAAAATTATTGCTGGTAGCAATTTCAGTAGGCGTATTTTTGGTAATAGCCATAAGCGCGGCCATCCTGGTATTCAGAACAGGTGATCCGTCATCTGTTATATCGGCCGCGGCAATCCCGGCGGGAGCTCCTGCTGCCGCTGGTTTTTACGGAACTCAGCCGCAGGCTTCTGTTTACAATACGCAGCAGGAACCTGCTTCCGCAGCCCAGTTACAAGACAACTCTGCCGCCAATGACAAGGCGGCGGACAGTATAAACACTGCCAACAGCACGGCCGGCGCTGAAATTAGTGCAGCGGGCAGTACCGCAGCCGGTGCAGGTACTGCTGCCGCTGCAGGAAGCAATGCCGCAGCAGCCGCGGCAGGCAGTGACAATTCCGGCACAGTGATAAATATTGCCAGACCCAGCACCGCGGCTGTTCCGGATGTCCCTCCGGCAAACAGGCAGCCGGCAAGGACTCAGGCTCCAGGGCCGGCAGCGTCTTCGCCGTCAACTGCAGCATCCGCAGCTTCTTCGTCCGCGGCCTCTGCTCCCAAATCCGCTGCTCCTGTAAAACCGGCGGCCGCGCCTGCCCAGGCAGCTACTGCCAGACCTGCGCCCAAAACTTATGATGACTTTTGGGTTCAGACCGGATCATTTTCAACCATAGCAAGGGCAGAAGGCGTAAAAGATACCCTGGCGGCCAAAGGCATAACGTCAATAATTGAGAACCGTATTCTGGACGGTACCACATATTACCGTGTAAGGGTGGGACCGTATACATCCAAAAACGAAGCCGATTACTGGCTGAGCCTTATACAATCAATAAACGGATTCGAAAACAGTCTTGTTCTGGCTAACCAGTCTGTCCGCTGATGCCGATAGCCGGTAAACAGCCGGCAAAGGCAGCGCTTCAGACAGCCCAATTTCTGCAATTTATTTTTTTTATCTTTTTTTTATAAAAACCCAAGCGCTGTGCAAATTAAACCCGTATAGGGTTATATGGGCAGGTTATCAATTTTTCTACTGGTTCTCTATCTGGCAGCAATGCCGTTATTTGCGGCGGAGCAAAAATCACCGGATTTGGATCCGGTAAAAAATAAGCAGCCGTTGTTTACATGGGAAATGCTTTGGACAGGTTCCTGGTACAAGTCATTCAATACGAAGGACTCAAAACCGGCCGCGGATTTATTATTAAACGGCGGTACATTGATAAACCGCGCAGAATTCATTGCGGGAATGCCGGGTCCAGGTTTAAACTTACGCTTACAGGGTATAGACAAGATAAAACCGCCGGTTATGGAAAGCAATCTGTTCAATCCGGGATTCGGCCTATATTACGGCGGCAAAGGTTTCCTCTGGAATTTCCCGGGAGAAAGCCGTCTTCTTTACGGGGTGCTTGACGATTACGGCCTGCCGGCAAGGATTAAAAACATCTGGGCCAAATCTCCTCCCTATGCTGAATTAAGAAAACCAACTGTAAGCGATTTAAAAACCGATCCTTCATCAAATGAAAATCAGCTTTTTTTATACCTGGGACTGCCGGGGCCTGCATCGTTTAAAGGATTTGCCGCTGTACAGGCGGATCCAAATTTTAATCCGGCGTTAAACTGCGGCCTTGAATACAGGCCTGACAAAAATTTTTGCGCACTGCTGGAAGGTTTTTGCACACAAAAAGAACTCAGAGCGCGCACAAGCTCAGCCTGGTTCTCCGCCAGTCCTCCCCTGCCGGCAAGGGACTTCCGTTTGTTTGCGCTGGGGACTGCAGTCAGCGCCGGGTACTGGGGCATTGCCGCGGATCTGGCGGTTTCGCAGACATTTGCCTATGGCAGAGATTTTTATTTAAACGCAGGACTGCGCGGAGGCGCCAAACCCTGGAAAGTTTCATTTGCAATGGACGCGGCCGGCAGCCGTTACGTAGGGCGGGACGGCAGCGCCGTTGGGGAGGGGCTGCGGATTGCCGGCCGTTTTGAGCGGACCTGGATAAGGTCAGGGTTGTTCCGCCTGGACGCCAGTGTCCGTTCATATACACTGGAGCCTTCATTCAGCAGCGGCTCAATTCAATTTTACTTTAGGCCTTCGGCTCCGGCAGGAAAATCTGCCCCGTTATTCAGGATAAGCAGGGTTTCACTGACTGCGGCAAGAAACGCTTCGGTTCCGCAAAAAGCCGATGATTCTTTTGACGCAGATATAGGATTTAACCTGGCCGCCCTGCGCATGAGCGCATCCGCAGACCTCAATTACAAGTCCGCTCTGGGCAATGCGCCTAACCTTGTATTAACGCCGCCTTTTTTTAATAAGTTCGATTCTGTCAAATTTTCGCTTGAAGCATCTTATGGATACAAAGTTTTTTCTTTTAACATAAAAACAGGTTATACGGCAAGATTTGAAAAAAGCGGACTCTGGGATTTTTCGGCTTACAGTTCAATTAACGTAAAAAACATCGGACGCATTAGTCTAAAAATCGCATCAACAGAGCTGCCGGATAAATGGAATTATACAATCTCCTGGAGGCTTGGCCGTTTCTTGTTTTAAACTTTATCTTGTAAGAATTTACCACAAACCACACGAACATGCATGAACAGGATACAGGAAGAAGTTCTCACGGAGAACACAGCGGCACGAAGATACACGGAGAAATATAAATTTAAGAAGAATTTTACCACGAACAACTCGAACATGCACGAACGGGATGCAGGAAGCGACATCCCCTACTTACTACTTAATACTCCCCTCATTTCTCTTTCCTCATTTCTACTTTCTACTTTCTACTTTCTCCCTCCGTGGTTTGTTGTAAAATTTCTTCAAAAATCCTATTCCGCCGGAATTTATTCCGCTAAATCCGATAACATTATCGGTTTGGGCGAACTGTTTTCGCCTTCTACCCTGGATAATTCTTCCATCAGTTCGCGGCCGCGTTTGCTAAGTTTTACGGGAACCTGTACCATCATTTTAATGTAGAGGTTTCCCCTTCTGCCCGGCATGGGAACGCCTTCGTCCCTTATTCGCAGCATTTTACCGTTCTGGATTCCCGCTGGTATTTTAACTTTGATGGTCTTGCCGTCGAGAGTGGGAACCTGGATGTCGGAACCCAGGGATGCCTGGGTGACCGAAATTGGTATGGCGCAGTATATGTCTTCTCCCTGGCGTTCAAAGAACTCGTGCGGTTTGACATGAATAAAGACATATAGATCGCCGGGCGGGCCTCCGGAAGAACTGGCATCGCCCTGTCTGGGGATGGAAACCCGTTTGCCGTTTTCGACACCGGCCGGAATCGTAACCATGATCTTCTGGCGTTTTTTTTGAATGCCGGAACCGGCGCATTCCCGGCACGGCTGTTCGATAATGTAGCCGTCTCCGCGGCAGGACGGGCAGGTAGAGGCCACCGAGAAAAATCCCGAACTGCGGCGCACCTGCCCGGAACCCTGGCAGGTGGGGCAGACTTTTTTGCCGGTTCCGCTGGCCGCTCCTGAGCCTTTGCAGGCGGGGCATGAATCGTTGCGGGAATACTGAATTTCCACCTTGGTTCCGAATACCGCGTCTTTGAACGGTATTTCCATATCATAGCGCAGGTTTGCGCCCTGCTGCGGACCGCCGCCTGAACCGCGCCGGCTGCTGCCGCCAAAGAAGGTATCGAAAATCCCGGAGAAGTCGCCAAAAATATCTTCAAAGCCCCTAAAAGTCTGGGAAAAATCACCCTGACCGGCCATGCCTTCGACTCCGGCAAAACCAAATTGATCGTAAGCGGATTTTTTCTGGTCGTCCGATAAAATTTCGTAAGCCTCGGTTGCTTCCTTGAATTTTTCTTCGGCTTCCTTGTTTCCCGGATTCTTGTCGGGGTGAAACTGTATTGCGAGTTTTCTGTAAGCCTTTTTAATGTCATCTTTGGTTGCGTTTTTGGCGACACCCAGGACTTCATAATAATCACGTTTAGCCATTTGTATGGGGAGCGGATTCCTTCCTCCCTATTCCTCCCTATTTTTTATCGTCGTCAACTACCTCGTAATCCGCGTCCTCGGCGCTCTTTGTATTGCCGCCTCCTCCCATATTCGGGCCTTGGCTGCCGCCTTCCGGATGAGGTCCGCTTCCGCCGGCTTCCTGTCCGGGCTGGGGGCCCTGGGTTTTATAAACTTCTTCGGCAATTTTGTAGGAGACCTGTTTTAAGGCTTCTGTCCTGGTTTTGATGTTTTCGATATCGCCTGATTCCAGGGCTTTTCTGAGATCCGCAATTGCTTCCTCGGCCTTTGATTTGTCCGGCGCGCTTACTTTATCGCCCAAATCCTTGATGTTCTTTTCGGTCGAGTAGATCATGTTATCGGCGTCATTGCGGACTTCCGCCTTTTCGCGTTCCTTCTTGTCTTCCTCGGCATGCATTTCGGCTTCTTTTACCATTTTATCAATATCGTTCTCCGACAGGCCGGAAGAACTTTCGATGCGGATTTTTTGCTCCTTGCCGGTGCCCAAATCCTTTGCCGATACGTGGACTATACCGTTGGCGTCAATGTCAAAGGTAACTTCAATCTGCGGAACTCCCCTGGGAGCCGGCGGAATGCCTACCAAATCGAAACGCCCCAGAGTGCGGTTCTGGGTAGCCATTTCGCGCTCACCCTGCAGAACCTGTATAGAAACAGCGGTCTGGCTGTCCGCCGCTGTAGAAAATATCTGGCTCTTTCTTGTGGGAATAGTGGTATTTCGTGTTATGAGTTTGGTCATGACTCCGCCCAAAGTTTCAATTCCAAGGGACAGCGGGGTTACGTCCAGAAGCAGAACGTCTTTTACATCGCCGCCAAGGATTCCGCCCTGGATCGCGGCGCCTACAGCGACCGCTTCGTCCGGGTTGACTCCCTTATTGGGTTCTTTTTTAAAGAGATCCTTGACTATCTGCTGAACAGCCGGAATGCGGGTTGAGCCGCCTACCAGGATTACTTCGTCAATTTGGTCGGCGGTAAAGCCGGCGTCCGCAAGGGCTTTTTTGCAGGGCTCTTTTGAACGTTCCAGAAGATCCTGAACCATCTGCTCAAATTTTGCCCTGGTAAGTGACTTTTGCAGGTGTTTGGGACCGCTTTGGTCGGCGGTAATGAACGGGATATTTATCTCGGTAGTGGCCATGGCTGAAAGTTCGATTTTTGCCTTTTCCGCGGCTTCGCGCAGCCTCTGCAGGGCCATCCGGTCCTGGGCCAGGTCAATGCCGGTGTCGCGCTTGAATTCAGTAATAAGCCATTCCATTATACGGCGGTCAAAATCGTCGCCTCCCAGGTGGGTATCGCCGTTGGTTGATTTGACTTCAAACACGCCCTCGCCCAGTTCAAGAATGGAAATATCGAAAGTGCCGCCGCCAAGATCATAAACCGCTATGGTTTTTTCCTTTTTTTGATCCTTGTTAAAACCAAAGGCAAGCGAGGCCGCGGTCGGTTCGTTGATTATACGTTTTACCTCAAGACCGGCGATTTTACCGGCGTCTTTTGTCGCCTGCCGCTGGGCATCGTTAAAATAAGCAGGTACAGTAATAACCGCCTCGGAAACGGATTCGCCCAGGTAGTCTTCTGCGGTCTGTTTCATTTTTTGCAGAATAAAGGCTGAAATTTCCTGGGGCGAATAAAGTTTGCCGTCAATGTCAACGCGGACTTCATTGCCCTGTTCCTTAAGTCTGTACGGAACGAGTTTCATCTCGCTGCCTACTTCGGAAAAATGGCGGCCCATAAACCGTTTGATCGAATAGATCGTATTTTCCGGATTGGTGATCATCTGGTTCTTGGCAGGCTGGCCTGTAATCCGTTCACCTTTGCTGGTAAATCCAACGATGGACGGCGTGGTCCGGCCCCCTTCGGTATTCTGAATGACCACCGGTTCGCCTCCTTCAAGGACGGCGACACATGAATTTGTGGTTCCCAGGTCTATACCAATAATCTTACCCATATACTTAACTCCTCTCTTGTACGGCAGGAAAGCCGTACTTTAATATGATTTATTATAGAAAAAAAATCTTTCCAGTTCCAGTCTACCCGGCGTTTCCCTGCCTGCTGGTTTCATCGTTCCCGCCTGTTTCTTTGGGAATATTTTTATCGGGCATTAATACCTTGACTTTCGCCGGCCGCACTACCCGATCTTTTAGCATATAACCTTTGTAATATTCCTCAGCCACTGTCGGTTCGTCAACAGCAGCGGTTTTTTCCATTTGTATGGCTTCATGGAGATTGGGATCAAAGGGTTCACTGGCGCAATTATAACGCTTGAGGCCCCATTTATTTTCCAACTGGGTAGAAAGCCTTTTTTCGATCATGGAAATTCCTTCGTAAAAAGCCTTGAACTCCCCAGTTGCGATGGATTCGGCGGACTTTAGCGCCCTTTCAAAATCGTCCATGATACCAATCATGTCCAAAAGCAGGCTCTGGTTGGCATACTCAATGGCATCCTGCTTTTCCTTGTTCATCCGCTTGCGGAAATTTTCAAAATCCGCGGCTTTGCGCAGGTAGAGATCATTTACTTCCGCAAGTTTTGCTTCCAAATCCGCGATTTTCCCGGCCGGAGTCTTTTCTTTCTCGGCGGCTTGTTTATCGGCAGCCTGCTTGTCGCCGGTCTGCCCCGCTGAGTCCGGATTGTTGTCAGCGGCCTGCTTGTCAGCAGGTCCGTCTGCGGGATTACCGGCCGGATTACCGGCGGCGCTGCCGGCAAAATTGCCGCCCGGATTTTGTCCGGGATTCTTGTCTGACTGCGGCTGTTCTTTTTCAGCCTGGTTTGTCAGTTCTTCGCCGGAAGCCGGGTTATTCTTCCCCGAAGCTCCGCTCTGGTGGTTGTGTTTTGACATAGGTCTTACCAACTTGTACTTATGATATAAAAAAATAACCAAACAAGGCAAAAAGATCAATTAAGATCAATTGGGTATTCATCATGAAAAATTAATAAACAGCAGTGAGGCCGAGATGATAGTCATCGCATAGACCAGAGTCCGGTACACTTTTTCCGAGACTTTCTTGACCAGAACAATACCCAGAACCGCACCGATTAAAATTATGGGAATCATCGTAATATTGAAAAGCAGGCCCCTTGGAGTAATATTGTGCCAAAAAATAATCTGCAAAGGAATTTTGGTATAGTTTATTATCATATAATACCAGGCTGCAGTTCCAAGGAAATTTTCCTTGGGGAGCCTCATGGAAAGCAGAAAAACCGACATAATCGGACCGGCCGCATTCCCTATCATGGTTGTAAAACCGCCCAACAGGCCAAAAATCGCAGAAAACCACCAGCCTGTGGGGATTTTTGCTTTATCTCCAAGCCTGCGGTTATTCATATCGTTCCAGAACATTACTCCAAGACCCATAAAAAAACAGGTGCCGATCATGAATTTGAATCCCTTGGCCGGTACAAACCGTTCAACCACCAGCGCCAGCGCCAATCCGGCGAATGCCCAGGGCAGCAGACGCAGAATATGTTTCCATTCGGCGCTGCGGCGGTACCAAAGGACAGCAACGATGTCGGCAAAACAAAGCATGGGCAGAACAATGCCGGTGGATTCTTTTGCCCCGAAAGTAATCGCCAGCAGAGGTATCATTACCGAATTGATTCCGTTGATTCCGGTTTTTCCCATCCCGATAAATATTCCGCTTGTTATTACGGCGGCAATTTGCCAGGCGGTAAAATCCTTAATAAAAAACCAGTCCAAAAACATAAATATACCTCAAAGGAAAAAATGAGTTCCAAAACTATCTATAATAACGATAAGCCCAAGTACGCAGGTATAAACGGCAAAACCAAAGAGTGACCGCTCACGCACTATTTTAAGCATGATCTTTACAGAAAAGAAACCGGTAACAGCGGCCGCGATAAAACCAACAGCCAGCGGAAGCGCACCGATACTTTCAGTTATTTTGCCAATATCTTTTACCTGTAAAACAAGGGCGCCCAAAATTGCCGGTATCGAAAGCAGGAAAGCAAACCGCACGGCAAAATCACGTTTTAATCCGCGGAAAAGCCCAGCCGAAAGCGTGGCCCCGGATCTGGAAATACCGGGGACTATCGCTACCGCCTGGAAAATTCCAATTATAAGGGCATCAAGCCACTTCATTTTTTTCTCTGTCACAGCGGTTTTATTATCCGCAGCGGTTTTGGCCGCTTTGCGCGAAAATAATTCGGAACAAACAAGAAGAGCAGAGGTAACCAAAAAAAAGAATCCCAATAATGATGTTGACGAAAATACCCCATTAATCTGTTTCCTGAATACCAGGGCCGCGATTACAGCGGGAATAGTCGCAATTATAATGTACAGTGTCAGCGGCTGGATTATTTTTTTTAAAATATCCCAGATATCCTTCCATAGAACAACACAGACGGCAATCAGGGTCGCTGTATGCACAAGAATATCAAAAAGAAGGGCTGGTTCCCCGATTCCAAAAATTTTTTGAAGCAGTACCAGATGGCCGGAACTGCTGACCGGCAAAAATTCAGTTATACCCTGTACAACTCCGAGGATCAATGCTTCCAATACTGTCATATAAACCTTCTATGTAAAATACAAAATTATTGTTGTAACCGCCAGGCTGTGTTAAGATTAATATATAACCGGGGTTATAGTTAACCCCACGCGGCAGGGCGGACAGATAAAGCGGACAGGGAAATGCGTAAACTCAATAATATCCTGGTAACAGGCGGAGCCGGATTTATCGGCAGCAATTTTATTCATTACATGCTGGACAGGGCGCCGGATTTTAAGGGCCGCATTATTAATCTTGACGCACTAACATACGCGGGCAATCCGATGAATCTCGCAGATATTGAATTCCGCCACCGAAGCCCTGATCCCGATACCGAGCCCCGTTATATTTTTGAACACGGCAATATCTGCAGCAGAGATTTTGTTGATTCGGTATTCAGAAAATATGAAATCGATACTGTTGTTCATTTTGCCGCGGAAAGTCATGTTGATCGTTCTATCATCGGCCCGGAAGTTTTTATAAACACAAATGTAATGGGAACTTTTACCCTGCTTGAAGCGGCAAGAAGCGCATGGAAAGATAACAGCAGGAAAAAAGACAAACAGCAGGAATTTCTTTTCCATCAGGTCAGTACAGATGAAGTATTCGGTTCCCTGGGTCCGCAAGGTTATTTTACAGAAGCCTCTCCCTACGATCCGCATTCGCCGTATTCTGCTTCCAAAGCCGGCGCGGATCACATGGTAATGGCGTACAGCCGCACCTACGGCCTGCCTATAACAATTTCCAACTGTTCTAACAATTACGGCCCGCGCCAATTCCCGGAGAAACTAATCCCCCTGATGATCCTGAATATTGCGGAAGGCAGGCCGCTTCCGGTCTACGGCGACGGGAGGCAAATCCGGGACTGGCTGTATGTGGAAGACCATGTCCGGGCCGTATGGACCATAATGCGAAGCGGTATAACAGGGGAAAAGTACAACATAGGCGGCGATAATGAATGGGAAAATATTAATCTGCTTAATTTTTTAATAGATCTGGTTGCCGTCAGAACTAGCCAGGATCCAAAAAAAGTCCGGGAAAAAATTACACATGTTGAAGACCGACCGGGCCATGACCGCCGTTACGCAATCGACTGTTCCCGGATAAAACAGGAGCTCGGCTGGAAACAGTCGGTTAACTTCGAGGAAGGGCTTGCCCGCACAGTAGACTGGTACCTTGACAATACGCAATGGACAGAAAAAATCCGCACCGGTGAATACCGTAAATTGATAAACAGGAACTATACAGGCAGATAAATTTCATTTGTACAGAGGGCCAAGCGCCTGCAGGTACTTTAAATAATTGCCGTATGCCTCGTTATAAGCCTTTACCGATTTGGCGTCCGGTTTAATTATTGCTCCGCCTTCCATGGCAACATGCTCGTTTGTTACCGAGTTTATCGCGAGTTTGGGATTGCCGGGCTTGCCGTTAAAGCCGCTGCGTTCCAGAACCCACAGTGCCTGGATTGCCCCGCCCAGGGCAGCAGCCTCCGCGCCGGCAGGAACTTTTACCGGCAGGTTCATTACATTGGCCGCGATACTCTGCCAGAGCCTGCTCTTTGAACCGCCCCCGGTAAGCCGGATTTCCTTTGCTTTATATCCAAGGGCCATAAATCCTTCAAGCCCGATCCTCATACCAAAGATCGCGGCTTCATGAGCGGCCCGTAATATATTTTCTTTTTTAAAATTGGCCGCCGTGATTCCGCTGACACTGGCCCTGCCGTGCGGGAGGTTTGGGGTGCGCTCGCCGTTAAAAAACGGCAGGATTGCGATTCCTTCCGCGCCTATAGGAGCTTTGGCGGCTTCTTCGCTTAAGGCCTTTAGATCAAGCCCGAACAGTCCGCGGAATTCTTCGGTGGCGACTGTGCAGTTCATGGTACACAGAAGGGGAAGCCAGCCGCCTGTCGAAGAACAGAATGCGGCCAGGTTTCCTGTCGCGTCGATGACAGGAGTTTTTGAAAAACCAAAAAGGGTGCCTGACGTTCCAAGGCTCATTGACAAAAAACCGTCTTCCACGGAGCCGGTTCCGATCGCGCTCATCATGTTGTCGCCGCCGCCTGCGGCGACAATGGCGCCTTCCGGGATGCCGTACAGGGCGGCGGCTTCGGCGCTGACAATACCGGCGGCCTCCCCCGGTTCAACAAGCGCGGGCAGAGTTTTAAATACTTCCGGTCCAATCAAATCACAAACCTTTTTGGACCAGGTCCTTTTGCGTACATCGAAAAGTGCAGTACCGGAGGCATCCCCGAATTCAGCAGAATATTCACCGGTTAATAAATAGTTTATGTAATCGTGGGAAAGTAAAATATGGGCAAGTTTTTCAAAGGCCCGCGGCTTATGGTTTTTTAGCCACTGAACTTTGGGAGCGGTGTAGCCGGGCCTCATCGGAAGGCCTGCAGTCTTTATAAGCTTTGCCTCGCCTCCCGCCGCAGCGGTCAATTGTTCGCACTCGGCCTGGGTAGAAGTATCGCACCAGAGTTTTACGTTATAAAGGGCCCGGCCTTTTTCATCAAGGGGAACCAGACTGTGCTGATGACCGGAAACGCCCAGGGCCTCAATGGTCATCCTGTAAGATTTGTCCAGTTTATTAAAACAAGTCTTTAATGCCTCGTTGTACCATTCGGCTTTTTGTTCCCTTGCGCCGTTGTTATCCGCAATCATCTCTACCGGTACCTGGGCGGTATCCACTATTTTTTTATTTTCGTAATCATAAATTATTATTTTGCAGCTCTGGGTTCCCAAATCAATTCCGCACACAGTCTTCATTATAGTGCCTCCTGAATTAATGTTTATATTAAGACCATTTCTGTGATCTGACAAGTTGATAATAATAAGCTGATATTAATCAGATAATTTTATTTAAGCGGGGCTTTATTCTTTTTTGGCAAGTCCGTATTGCTGAGCATACAGAACCATCTGGGTTCTGTTGCTGACTCCGGCCTTGTGCATTATTGATGACAGATAATTTCTGACAGTTCCGTCCTTGAGGTAAAGGGATCTGGCTATTTCCTTGGTGTTATGCCCTTTGGTTACCAAACGCAGTACATCCAGTTCACTGTTTGAAAAATCAATGGGGCGGGTAATAAATTTTTTTTCTTTGGTAATGAATTCCACAGCCGCTGTGCCTTTAAAATAATCCGCAATGATCTCATATGCCCTTGCTATTATTTTGGAATTTACATAATGCTCTCCCAAATAAATTTTCCGCAGTATTTTTACCAATTGGTTCATATCCGAATCTTTTAGAAGGCAGCCGTTAAATATTCTGCTGACTATTCCATGTATAAGAAAATCCCTGACCGACGTACTGATCATTGCAATGGCAGAAGCCGGAGAATTTCTTTTAAGCGTATTGCATATCTCCAGGCCATCATTGGATATAAGGTCTGCGTCCAACAATACAATGTCGGGCCTGTGTTTTCTGACCATGGTAATGGCGTCGTAGATATCTTTGCCCAGGCCCTGGAGGACCAGGTCTTTATGCGATGTAATGATAGAAGATATTTCTTCTTTTACCCGGACATCACTGCTAACCAGGATAATATTTATCATAACATAACCTCGAAATAAATAATGACAATGTATAATTAAATTTATAATTGATTTATAAAATTTCAATAAAAAATATTAATTTTATTACATTTGTCCAATTTATCCAATTTTTGGATTATTAAATGACAGCTTAAGATTTGTTATTTTATGAAGTATATGGTGTTATTAAGATGTTATTATAAAGTAATAATAAAAAGTATAGTATTTTTTCCGACATGGAAGTATAATACTTCCATGAGTTCTGTAAAGCCCGGTAAAAAAAGGAGCCAAAAATGATAACAGGTATTGCCCACATTGCTGTAAATGCCAAAGACATGGAAAAATCCATGGATTTTTATGTAAAGGTTTTGGGATTTAAAAAAGCATTTTCTCTGGCTCACCCGGAAACAGGGGCTCCCTGGATTGAATACCTGCAGGCCGGGAATCAGTTTATTGAACTTTTTTACAACGCTAAAGAAGAAAATCCCTGGAGATCTTCCCTGTGCGGTTTCAATCATCTGTGCCTGAGGGTGGATGATATTCACTCGGCAGTAAAAATGATTAAGGAAGCCGGATACCCCATGGACAAGGAAGTAAGCGAGGGCAAAGACAGGAATCTTCAGGCATGGCTCAAAGATCCTGACGGTATACGGATAGAACTGATGCAGATCAATCCCCAATCTCCCCAGGGAAAATGTATGGGATTATAAATTTAATTTTAATAAATTTAATTTTAATTGACGGTTACAAAATACTGTGTTAAAATAAGGCTATCCAGTTTGGAAAAAGCTTAAATTCATTTCTGTACGGATAATTGCATGCAATATTTTGATACTCATGCCCATATAGGGCTCATTTGTGATGACCCTATTGAGCAGCTCATTGTTATTAAGGAAGCCAGTCAGGCTATGGTCTCACGTATCGTGTCTGTCTGCAACAGTCTGCACGACTTCGGGAGAATTTATGACAATCTCAAATCCGCGGTAAATGTATATCACGCGGTAGGGGTTTCTCCTTCAGAAGTGCAGAGTCCGGGCAGAGACTGGATCCAGACCATAGAGCAAAGCGTCCAGATGCCCAGGGTAGTTGCACTGGGAGAGATCGGTCTTGATTATTACCGCAAATTCGGAGATAAAAAATCCCAGATTGAACTGTTTATAACCCAGCTTGATTTGGCGGCTAAATTAAATCTGCCGGTTATTATTCATAACAGAGACGCAGGCAGGGATGTTTTTGATATACTGCGTGACCGTTTGCCTCCAAAAGGCGGCGTGCTTCACTGCTATTCCGAAGACGCCGAATACGCCAAAAAAGCCCTTGATCTGAATTTATACTTTTCTTTTGCCGGTAACCTGACATACCGCAACGCGAAAAATTTGCACGAAACCGTGGAAGTACTCCCGCTGGATCGCATACTCATAGAATCAGAAAGCCCCTTTATGGTGCCGGCCGATTACCGCGGCAAGCGCAATATGCCAAAGTACCTGCCAATTACAGCAAGGTTCCTGGGAGAGATGCTTGAGATCGGCGAAGAAGAGCTGGCGGCGGCGCTCTGGACAAATGCAAATAAATTTTTTGGACTGCCAAATGAGTGACAGGCTGTAAGCTGCAAATCTACGATTGCAGGCTTACAGACGCCCGCAGTAAATTACAATTATGAATGAACCCCTTTACCGACCCATAAGGATTGGTACCCTGGAATTACCCGGTAATATTTTTTTGGCGCCCGTAGCCGGTTACACAGACCGGGCTTACCGTTCAGTTTGCGCGGAACTTGGAGCCGATTTTACATATACCGAACTGGCGTCATCGGAAGCTCTGGTACGCGAAGGCGCCAAAACTTTTACATTATGCAGACGCGCTGATAACGAGAAAGCTTATGCAATCCAGCTGTTTGGTTCAGAACCGGATGTGATGTATAAAGCGGCAAAACTGCTTGAGCCTTTTCATCCTGAAGCTGTCGATATCAATTGCGGCTGCCCTGTTCCCAAAGTTGTAAAAACCGGCGCCGGTTCCGCGCTTATGCGCAACCCGGCTTTGCTGGGCAGGATAGTGGAAGCCGTGGTCAGGGCTTGCAGGGAAGCTCTTAACGGCGCGCCGGTTACAGTTAAAATGCGATCCGGCTGGGATTCAAATTCGATTAACTATGCTGAATGCGCGGCCATTGCCGCGCAGGCGGGAGCGGCCATGGTATGCCTGCATCCGCGGACACGGGCCCAGGGTTACAGCGGCAAAAGCAACTGGCTGCATATCGGCGATCTCGTTTCCGGGCTTAAGGTTCCTGTAGCCGGTTCAGGCGATCTTTTTTCGCCGCAGGACGCGCAAAGAATGCTTGAGCAGACAGGCTGCGCAGCTGTAATGTTTGCCAGGGGCGCCCAGGGGAACCCTTTTATTTTTGGGCAGACAAAAAATCTTCTGCAAAAAAAAGCATTTGCCGAACCGTCTGTCAATGAAAGGTTCGCGGCAGCTTTTAAACATCTGGACCTGCTGGCCGCCGATATCGGCGAAACCGCTGCCTGCCGGGAAATGCGCAGGGCGTTCTGCGCGTATACCAAAGGCTCAGGAACTGCCGGCGGCGCAAAACTGAGGGATCGCCTTGTTCACGCGCAGACCATCGCCGACTACAGGGAAATTACCGGATTTACAGACAACAGTAAATAATTTTAAAAATGTTGCCGTTTATGGTTTGAACCGCTATATTATATATGACAGGAGAATATTATGGCACAAACATCGTCAATTCCCGGAAAAACCCGCATTCCCGCCCCGGAAGAGATCTGGGCAATTCTGGAAGAGACTGCCAAACTTCAGAATGAATTAAGAGAAAGTATGAAGGAAACAGATAAACGAATGAAGGAAACAGATAAACGAATGAAGGATACAGATAAACAGATGAAGGAGACCGATAAAAAAATCGGTGAGCTGGGCAACCGTTTTGGTGAACTTGCCGAACATCTGGTAACTCCCAGCATAAACGAAAAATTCAACGAAATGGGATTTTCATTTGATACAACTTCACAAAACCAAAAAATAACCGATTCCACAGGCCGGACCATTGCCGAGATAGACATCCTGCTGGAAGACGGCGATGTTGTAATAGCCGTAGAAGTAAAAACCAAGCCTCTCCAAAAAGATGTGGACGAACACATTAAACGGATGGAAGTATTGCGCCGCCGGGCAGACGCACGCAGCGACAAAAGAAAATTCCGCGGAGCGATTGCCGGTGCAATAATGACAAGTTCGACCCGGGATTATGCCCATAAAAACGGTTTTTACGTAATAGAACAAACAGGAGATACTGTCCGGATTAACATACCGCCCAGGTTTAAACCCCGCGAATGGTAAGATTTTTAAATTTAATTTTAAAATATATTGATTACTTTACACTGAAATAACATTATGTTACAGATAATTATGAAATTTAGTGTTTGCATAGATTCGGTATTCCGCGGGACAGACAGTACCGCGGCGCTGGAAACAGCAGGTTACAGGGGTTATATCGGACCGGAATATTTTCCGGCCGGCACGGTCATGGACAATTTAAAATTAATCAGGGAAAAAATAATATGAGTTTTTTGCAAAAACCATTCAGGTACAGCAATAATAATATGGTCTTTATGTTAATAGGGATTAATATTCTGGTTTATCTGGCGGAGATATTTTTAAAACAGATTCCGGTTTACGCTTATATGTCATTGATTCCGGCCGCCATTGTCCATGGCTGGGTATGGCAGTTTGTTACCTATATGTTTGTACATGATCCCTCATCCTTTACACACATTCTTTTTAACATGCTGGCTCTTTTTATCTTTGGGCCCAATGTTGAACGCCAGATGGGAAGCAAAGAATTTCTTTTATATTATCTGCTGACCGGGATCCTCGCCGGTGTATTTTCATTTATTATTTTTGCGCTTTCCGGCTCCTGGGTGGTTTTTTTAATGGGCGCTTCCGGTGCTGTTTTTGCGGTCCAGCTTGCATACGCCGTGCTGTTTCCCAGGTCGGTTCTCTACATTTGGGGAATCCTTCCGCTGCGGGCTCCCATAATGGTACTGGGCTTTACTGCGATTGAACTAATTTCGATGATCGTAGGTTTTGGCGGGAATGTAGCCCACCTTACCCATCTTGCCGGCGTCGCCTTTGGCTGGTTCTATTTTATGATCCGCTTTGGAATAAATCCGTGGCGCGCGATGAGAAGTTAATACGCCTGCTGCCGATAATATCAGCAGGAAATGAAAAATATTAAGAATTTTACCGCTCGAAAACTTTTATGCGGTTCGCGGTTGATCTTCTTCCTGGTTGTTATATTTTTGTCTGCTCCGGTTTATTCGCAGGAAGTACTCCGGGGCGAGGTAATGGTTGAGCTTGAGCCGGTGTACGGCGCCTATGTTGACGAGAAATATCCCCTGGACCGCGACGACGCATATAAACGGGCGCTGGAAGAAGCGGCCATGTTTTTTTCCGCGAGTATTTACGGCTGGTCCTTTGATTATGAAATTGGGGAAAAAGCACGAAATATGGCGGAGGTTTTTGAACTTAATCCCCTGGGAGAAATTCCATGGGGAGATTCCGGGCTCAAGGTGACACAGGCCGATATCAGGGACATGCGTCTGCGGGCGTGGATGGATTTCCGTCCCGACGCAAACCAGCTTCGCCGCATTCAGACCTGGAAGACTGGTACAATCAGGACAGCGCAGGCCGTCGGTTATGGTCCGCTGGGCCTGCCGGACCAGGTATCCGACTGGTTAAAAATCAAAAAACTGGCCATGGAAGACGCGGCCAGGGCAGCCGTAAGGGCAATGCTGCAAGGAAGCGAAAGGAACCGGCCCAAAGAAGCCAGGGGATACATCAGCCTGCAGGCCTTCCCCGTTTATTGGCTTGACGCCGGACGCTGGGCCTGTTCTGCGAGGTTTTATGTGGAAATCAGGGAAATAGTGCCTTTTTCGGCGTATTGACAGTTCACCCCGCGCAGACACTGGCGCCAGCCTTCGTCCGTGCGGGATGTTTTTGGAAAAATCTATTTGGCGTTCCAGCGATCAAAGGCTGCCTGGTGTACTTTAATTACATCGGCGATACCCATGTTATTAATCGTTCTAACATAATTATCCCACTCAGTGTCGATGTTCGCTACACCGGTAATAAACTTGGCGCGCATTTCGGTCATGTAGGTATTAATATCGGTGTATTTGTTGTCAATGATCGCCTGTTCATCATCGGTGAACTTGATAAAGCTGATGGGGAAGAAGGTATCTGTGGTATTGGGATTCAAGTTTGCCAGAAATTCCAGCTGCCGGGTTTGGTTGTTGCTTTTTTCCGAAGTTACAGCGTTGGTCAGAGCCCTTGGCATTCCCTGGTTGGTGTAAATTACATAATCATATTGATAAACGGTCGGGGGAACATTTACCTGCGGCGGGACTATGAACGTAAATTCGGTTTTTTGCGGATTGGTAAATTTCCAGGTAAGGTTTTCCGGTCCGTAACAGAAAGCGTCGCCGTAAAGGCCGGTGCCCGGAGATACTTCTTTTGTGGCCCAGCCGATGTCCAGCATCCTGGCAATCTGGGCGACATATTTTGATCTGGAACTGATCGCAAAACCGCCGGCAGTTTCAGATGGGTTGCGTTTAACCTTTGTGGCGCTGTTCCACTGGGAAGTGAACGGCTTTGGAACTCCTATGTCCCAGTTGCCGCTGGGGAAATCAGTAATGGCTGTATTTTGAATTTCGTTGCCGCAAAAAACAACCGAACCGGACTTAACCAGGGCAAGCCTGGCGGTGCCGTCCAGGGTAAGGAACTCATTATGCAGCAGGCCTTCCTTATACATTTTGTTCAGATAGGTCAAAAAACGCCTGTACTGATCGGATGTACGGTTAAATACAACTTTTCCGTTTGAATCGCTGTCAAATCCAGGATCGATAAAATTACCAAACGACGGGAAGAACCACATTTCAATATAACCCATGTCCATTACCCAGGGAGCGGTGCCCATGGCGTTTTTAAGGGTTACCAGGGTATTGTAGAATTCATCCAGTGTACCTGGTACGGGCAGATTGTATTTGGCCATTATGTCTTTGCGGTAATAAAATCTGGCCCAGCTCCCGGTAACTTCCAGGTTGAAAGTCGGAGTCTGGTAAACAGCGCCGTTGGTTTCCGTCATTTTCTTTTTGGCTATTGGGTAATCTTTGAAGCATTGCGCCATGTTTGGCATATATTGCAAAATGCTGTTGTAATCGACAAACCGGTTACCCAGAATTCCATAATCGTTTATATACACCGCAGGCAGGTTATTGTGGAAGAAATCCGGAAAGTTCCCGGCCGCAAGATATGCCGCAAGCTGGGCAGTTTCAACCATAAAAAAATCGGTATGAATGTTGGTGAGTTCTTCCAGTTTTGTCCACAGTACACGGGGCTGATCCAGTTTAACTACGGAAGTTATGGCGCTTTGTACGGTGATTTTATCTTTGACAATGGGATAGCCGGTGAGTGCCATTCCTTCAGGAACAGCCACCGATCCGCCGGCCTGCTGTCCGCCCCCTGCCATCAGAAACTGCGCCGCAGCCAGCAAAACAAGCGCTGTTAAAACAATCCTTCGGATTTTCCTTTTTACCATCGTGATTCTCCTTGATTAATTTATTAACTGTCCGGACGGACAGATAAATGCCCTAACCTTTAACCGAGCCCAGCATTACGCCCTTGTTAAAATACTTTTGTAAAAACGGATACATTATCAATACGGGTAATGATGAAACAACAATTACCGCGTATTTTATCAATTCCCTGACCTGGTACAGTTCGCCCATATATTCATCAGCACCGGCTTCCATCATGGCCGCTGATGTTGTCTCAAGAATTAATATCCTGCGCAGAATAAGCTGCAGGGGTTTTATGCTGTCCTTTACGATATAAATCATCGCGTTAAAATATGAATTCCAGTGACCTACCGCAAAGTACAATACCATAACGCCAAGCAGGGCCTGCGATACAGGCAGAACAATCTGGAAAAACGTGCGCGACGGAGATGCCCCGTCAATCATAGCGGCTTCTTCCATTTCCTTTGGGACAGCAGAAAAGAACGTCCGGCAGATGATGCTGTTGTAAACACTAAAAGCTCCAAGGATTACCAGCACCAGCGGATTATTAAAGAGTCCAAGCGAACTGACTAGAATAAAAGTGGGGATGAGCCCCCCTGAAAAATACATCGTAAAAAGAAAAATGCCCATAATAATGTTACGGCCGGGGATAAAAGACTTGGAAAGGGAATACCCGGCAGGGACAGTAACTATAAGGTTGATCATTGTACCAAAAAAGGTATAAAGAATGGTATTCCTGTAACCTGTAAGGATCGCAGGATCCTGGAACACGCGTTTGTAACCAAGAATATTTAACCCTCTGGGCAGGAGCCAAATTTTTCCCGCAGAAACCAAATCCGGAGAACTAATTGAGCAGGAAATAACGTAAATCAGGGGATACACTATCACAATTAAAAGAAGTATCACCGCTGTATTGATAAAAAAGAGAAGGATAAAATCGCTTTTTCCCAGACGCATGGTTCCCATTTCCTTCTCCTAAAATAGACTGGTCTCGGTAAACTTGCGTGAAATCCCGTTTGCAATTACCAGGAGGATGGCGTTGATTACATTGTTAAAGAGCCCAACCGCCGAAGAAAAACTGTAATTGGTATTTACTATTCCGCGTTTATAAACGTAGGTGGAAATTACTTCTGATGTATCGATATTGAGCGAATTCTGCATTAAAAAGATTTTTTCGTAACCAACGGAGACAAGGTGCCCCATTGCCATAATCAACAGAATAATTATCGTAGGCTGAATGGTCGGAAGATTTATGTGTACTATCCGCTGCCAAAGGCTGGCGCCGTCAATACGTGCAGCTTCGTGGAGTTCGGGGTCTACACCGGAAAGGGCGGCAAGATAAATAACAGCACTCCACCCCATATTCTGCCATACACCCGACCACACATACATATGTCTAAAAACAGAAGGCAGGGCGACAAAATAAACCCTTTCATGCCCAAGTGCTTCCAGAATTGTATTTACAACACCCATTGAAGGAGAAAACATGGTATAAATAATTCCTACCAGAACCACCATGGATATAAAGTGGGGCGCGTAAAAAATAGTCTGGATTGTTTTTTTGTAGGTACCTTTTAGTTCGTTAAGCATCAGCGCGAGGATTATGGGTATGGGGAATCCAACCAGCAGTGAATAAACCGAAATTACAAGGGTATTTCTGATCAGCATCCAGAAATAATAGCCGTTAAAAAAATCTATAAAGTGTTTAAACCCAATCCAGGGGCTTCCTGTTATGCCAAGCGCACCTCTGTAGTTTTTAAAGGCAATCTGGAGGCCATACATAGGTCCGTAATGAAAAATTATGACATAGACCAACGCCGGCAGCAGGAAAAAATAATAGGAGCGGTACTTCCACATACGTTTCCCGGTATTTACTTTCAGCATGGTAAAATCCTATTGGAGGTATCTGCGCAAAGCAAGTTCAAATATTTGCTTTTTCCCGTGTAAAGGCACTTTTAAAAAAATTTGAACATGGATATACTTAGGAAAACCGTAAAAAGTGCGTTTGGAATGAAATGGGAGTTAAAGCACAAATATCTTGTCAGACTCATCATTACAGCGCTTATATTTTTATATATACCTATCCTTGTTTGCTTTGGTGTAATTTTTCCCTGGGTTTACAATGAAGTTTTCGCAACCCGTGAGAATCACTATCAGGAATTGATCCAGTATTTTTGCGCGGATTTTGAGCAGCAGGTATCGGTTTATTACACCGCAGCAATGCAGTTAAGTGTAAACAGCCGAAATAGCAGGAATTCCGCCTATGTACTGTCGAGTTCCATATTCAGCCAAAGCCCTTATTATTACCTGGAATGTATAAGGGCATTGAGCGAAATGGATTTAGCTCCCGGTATAAGCCCGATGATTTATTTTCCGGATTCCGATTGCCTGTTTACCCGCAGTTATAAATGCACCGCCGAGTCGTATATAAAGAATTACCTGGTTGTTCAGGACCCAACCGAAATCCGCAAGCTGTTTGATTTTTTGGGAAAACCTGGTGAGACCGGAAACTCTGAAGGCAGCATAAAATATTACTCAACATTTGCAGAATACGGCGCAAAAGGTAAACTTTTCCTGGGAATTCCTGTCAAGATGGGAATGAAAAAGGAAGAGGCCCTGGTTTTTTTTATAATGGACAAGGCTTCGCTCAATGTTACAGGCTTGTACGCTGGGCGGGAAGACATTCAATTCATGATCTTTGATACCCCGCCGTCAAGAATGCTCTATTCAGCGGGGAATTTTATTCTGGACGGCGCTGTTTCACAGAGTCTGGCTGAATCTTCAGATAAAATTATCCGCGCCGGCGAAGACCAATACCGCCTGTTCAGGTACAGGGGGACCTTTGGGAATACTTTTTTATCTGTAATACCGATAGACAGGATAATAACAGAAATTTATGACTTTACAGCCACGATGATTAAAATCGGCTTAACAGCCGGAATCCTGATTTTCTTGCTTTTGGGTTTTATGGTATATATCAATTACAAGCCAATCGGCCACCTGGCAGATGAAATTTCCGAACGTAACCGCTTAATCCTGGATTTGCTTCTGGGCAACCTGCTTTACGGCCTTCCGATTCCGCCGCGTGAAGCAGAAAAATTGGGATTTAAAAACAATGACGCAAATTTTTTTGTAATAACGGTTTTTAACCATAAATTCCGTATTACAGATCGTGATGTTATTAGTTCCGAACTATACAGCAGGTTCACGGCAACTTGTTATATAACCGACATTTTATACCAGGAATACGAAGTGATAATCTGCCTCCTCCCCAACAATGATACAAAACCTATAAGGGAATATTTGGAAACAAAAATTCCTCTGCCCGGTACATTTATAATGGGCCCGATAGTGGAATCTCTTGATAAAATCAAGGATTCTTTCCGGGCCTGCCTGGAACAGAATTTTGAGAAAGAACCTGTGCGCCGTGTTAAAAGCAGCAACGAAAAGCAAAACCAGCCGTTTATGTCTATTCAAAAAGCTCAAATTTTCCGTAATAATGTGATAAACTATGTTGAAGAACAATTTTCCAATCCTCAATTAAGCCAGATTAGTGTAGCAGATCATTTCGGTATATCTATCTATTCACTTAGCAGGCTCTTTAATAAAGATATTGGTATAGGCTTTGCCGAGTTTATTACGGCGAAACGAATGGAAGCGGCCAGAACCTTGTTGCTTACCAGTGACAAAGACATCGCGGAAATAGCCAAAATTGTAGGTTTAGTAAATACGAATTATTTTTCCCGTCTTTTTAAGACATATTTTGGAGTTATTCCATCACGTTACCGTCTAAAAAAAAATTAATCAAAAAAAAGATAAGAGCCGCCTCAAAAAACCCCACTCCCCACTTAATACTCCCCACTCCCCACTCCCCACTTACTACTCCCCACTTACTACTTACTACTCCCTCTCTTCGCCTTGACAAATCCTTCCTGGTATACAAGTATATAATCAGAGGTAAAAAATGTCTCAGGTAAACGACAGCGTTCAGAATTCGGTATACAACGCGCTGCGGGAAAGTATTATCAATCTCAACCTGGCCCCGGGAACAGCCATAAGCGAAAAAGAAATTTCGTTAAAGTTCAGTGTCTCCAGGACCCCGGTCAGGGAAGCGTTTATCCACCTTTCAAAAGAAGGACTGATCCGGGTAATTCCCCAAAAGGAAACCCAGGTTTCCCTTATTGACCTTGCAAGGGTGGAGCAGGAATTTTTTATGCGCAAGAGCCTGGAAACGGCGGTGCAGGAGCCTTTCCTCGAAAACGCTACGGCGGAACGATTCGGCGAACTGGAGAAGCTTCTGGATTTACAGACCCAGGCGCTGGAAAAAAATTCAGCCATTGATTTTATTAAATACGATGATACTTTTCATAAAACATTCTTTGAAGGCGCAGGCCAGAACCTTTGCTGGGAAATTATTTCCAGTATGAGCGGCCACTACTACAGGGTGCGGATGTTGATCGTCAGGATCTCCGGCATTGCCGAAGAAAAAATACAATGCCACCGGAATATTCTTGACGCGCTTAAGAATCATGACCCGGTCAAATCCCGCAAACTTCTCTGCGGCCACCTGACCGTAAAAAATGAAGAAAGTTTATTACGCCAAAAATTCCCGGAATTTTTTATTACAGAAAATCAAAAGGACCGTTTTGATGTGGATTTTGGCGGTATGCCCCGAATGGAGTAAACATGACCAATATTTTAAGCCCGCAGGAAAAATTGAAAACCCTTGAATCTGTATGGCGTCTTGAAGATACGGATGAAGTGCCTTTTATTATTGAAATCGGTCCATTCCACGGCGCGACCAAAGCGTTTTTTGACGACCCCCAGGCGGAAGTCAAATGGAACGAAGATCTCCATAAAGGCCGCGGGGGCGTATATGATTACGGCCTGCCTAACATAAAACCCAATCAGGGAATCGGCGTTATCGCCGCGGCTTATGGCTGTGAATATACGGTAAACGACGAAGCAGATCCCTGGATCAAATCCATTATCAGCGAAGAAAACGCCGCGGATGTTTACAAACTAAAAAATCCCGATCCAGCCGACAATCCAATTTTCCAAAAAATCTGGAAACGTATAGAATCGCTGCAGAATCTGTCTCCACTCCCGCTGCGTATGGTCAACGTGCCTTCTCCCCTGGTTACCGCTTCGATGATCTGGGACTACACATCTTTTATCGAAGCGATCCTTACCTGCCCAGCCGAAGTACACGCACTTCTGGAAAAAGTTACCGAAACAACCATTGTTTATATAAGCGAACAATTTGCGCGCATCAAAAATCTTTTCAGTGTCGGCCACGAATCCAGCTGCCCTGTTCCCAGGTTTGCCGGGGTGCGGATTAGTGATGACACAGCGGCCCTGTTGTCGCCGGATCTATACCGCCAGTTCGGGGTAAAATACAACAACATGATATCAAAAGCGTTCGGCGGAATCGTTGTCCATTCCTGCGGCGATGTTCAGTATGTAGTACCGGCGATGATGGAAATTGAGGAGCTCAGGGGCCTTGATTTTACCATACCCCAGGTAATGAATTGGGACGCGGTGCGCAGCGCAGCGGCCGGCAAAACCGTACTCTGTCTGCGCCAGCGTTATTGGGACCATCCGCGCGGCGCAAATGTGGACCTGGCCGAATATTCCAAATCACTGGTTGATACCTTTGGCAGAAAAGGTTTGATAATCGAAACATCCACTGCCACGGCTGAAGAAGCCAGGGAACTGGGTGAAAAACTGCACCATATTCTTTCATAATCGAAAATAACAAAGAGCATTAAGGGAGTATATTTATGGGCTGTTTCTATTGCGATAAAGATAATCAGTTATATGATTTAATGACGGAAATTTGCAAACTATCAGTATCGACGCTTTACCTGTTCAGGGAACAAACCTACCGGGGCAGGTGCAATGTGGTTTACAATAAGCACATCGGCAGCCTACATGAACTTGATGACGCAGAACTTGGCGCTTTTATGCTCGATGTCAAAAAAGCCGCCGCCGCTGTTGCCAAAGCATTTTCTCCGGACAAGATTAACTACGGCGCATATGCAGATAAAATGCAGCACTTCCACATGCATGTTGTGCCCAAGTATATTGACGGCCCGGACTGGGGCAGCACATTCATCATGAACCCGCAAAAAGTTTATTTATCCGCGGATGAGTACACAGCGATGATACAGGACATAAAGAACTTTTTGTAATCAGTTACATTGTAAAAATACATGCCCCAGTCTTTCAATCAATGTTCTAATAATCCAGCGCCGCCTTAAGCAGCGCGAAGAAATGATCCTGCGGTATAAACTCCGGCACACTGTTGCCTGTCCCCAGCGCATAGCCGCCGCGGCCTTCCGCCCGTTTTAACATGGCTTTGCACCGGGCCGTAATTTCTTCTTCGGAACGCTGAATGATGAAGTCAAGATCAATGCCGCCCAGAATGGCAATTTTTCCATGGTTCTGTTCATAAAAATCTTCTACCGGAACTATATTGTCTTCAAATGAATGTTTTCCGTCAAATCCCATAAACGAAATTACATCATCCATGACATCATTAAGGTATCCGCAGGAGTGAAGCGCCGCAGGAATTTTTTTACCATGTGCTAGGTCTGCAAATTTTTTATGCCAGGGAAAAACATACTTTCGCATATCCGGGGGTGAAAGAAATGTCTGGTGCTTGAATCCCCAGTCATCGTTTGACATGAGGAGTCCTACAGTATCGCAGTGCAGGGCAATTTCGTAATATTCAAGAAGTATCTGTCCGACACGGCTGAAGAGGGCTTCAACCAGCGCCGGATTGTCAAAAAGCATAAGGCAGAGATTATCGTAACCGGTCAGGGTTATGACATTTTCCAGAACACCGCCCGGCCCCCTGCACATGAGCTTCATCCCTTCAGGCAAATACGGACCTATCTGTTCCAAACGGGAAAAATCAAAATCAGCGGGTTTTGGCCAATCGTATTTTTCAAACGATTCCTCACCGGTGATCAAAAATCCATCATTGAGTGAAATGGTTTGTTTTTCTTTATGCCGGCCGGATAAAAATTGAAAATTACTGCCAAGCGTCGGGGCATAATCATAACCAGCGGCGGCAAATGCATCAACAACAAGCCTTAGGTTTTCAAGCGCTGAATTTCCGCCGGACTTGCGGCCCGCAAGTCTTTCGCAGAGGGGTATATTCATGCCAAAATCAAACAGGGTGGGTCTGGACGGCTCTTCCCTGCGGAGAACCTTGTACAAATTTTCAATATCCGGTTTACGGTTGTGCAATTTCATGGCATTCACCTTTTAGAAGATCTTAAAGTAAAAAAAGCCGGATTTTGGAAATCGCTTACTTGCCCGAAGCTTTCATCATCCTGGCGTAGGCAGCCCTGTCAACGGCCAAAAGATTATCCGAACCAAGTGTTTTAAGGTTCCTGATATAGGTGTCCCAGTCCCTCTCAGTATCCATCTGTCCTGTAGCGAACTGGGCGAGGCTTTGATCAACGTAGTTCCTGATATTCGTTCTGGTTTCCGCCCATTGTTGATTAATAATTATAGCAGATCTCTTTAAAAAAACACAAGTAATTAAAATGCCAAAAACAAACGGCAGCTGTAAAAATATTAAATAATTTTTAAAAATAAATTTCTGTTTTTGTGATTATTTTTTAACTAATAACCATTTCCCCGTGCCTCTGTGTCCTTCGTGAGAAATTTTCTCCGGCAAAATCCTGTCTAGAATAAACAGATAAAAATCATTAATATCGGCCTATGTCAATCGATATTCAATCAACAATGAAGAACCTCCATCCCCTGGAGTTAAAAGTAATTCTTAATTACAAATCAACCGATGAACTCACCGCCGCTGCGGTCGAAAAGAACCTTGGTTTTAAAAGCGGCAACGGGAACCAGTGCCTGTCCTGGCTTGCCGGGAAAAGTCTGGTCAGGGAAGTCCGGCGGGAGACAGCGGTCTTTTATGAACTTACAGAACTGGGCCGTACCTGGAAGGAAAGGGGGACGCCGGAGGAACGAATTATCGAACTTATCCGCATCAGCCCGGGCCTAAGCCTGCCGGAGATCGCGGCTAACCTCAAGCTCGAAAATTCCGCGATTGGCAGCGCGTTCGGCAGTCTTTCAAAACAGGGCATCCTTAAAATGGACGAAGCCAAAAAAGTCATTATGGCATTGCCCGCAGAAAAACTTGAAAACGGCCGGCCTGTCCGGGCTGCGGCTGTGGGCCTGTGGGTAATACGCGAACTTCTGGAAAAAGCCGCCGCCGCAGGGGATGAGGTTCTTGCCGAAGCGGATTTGAATCAGGCGGAAAAAACCGCGATGACCTCAATCGCTAAAAAGCGCGGCTCCGCGGACTCGGCTTTCCGCCAGGCGGACAGGGAGACTGTGGTCTTTTGTCTTGAACCTGACGCCGTGCTGCTGGCCGCCGCTCTCAGGGCCGCAGGTATTTCCGGGGACGAGACCGGCAGCCTTACACCGGAGATGCTTGAATCCGGTTCATGGAAAGGTAAAACCTTCCGCTCCTATAATGTAAAAGTGCCGCCGACGCGGTTGATTCCGGGGCGTTCAAATCCTTACGTGCAGTTTCTTGAGGATGTAAAAGACAAACTTGTCTCGCTTGGATTCGAGGAATTCGACGGGCCCCTTGTCGAGACTGAATTCTGGAATTCTGACGCGCTCTTTATGCCGCAATTCCATTCGGCCCGCGACATCCATGACGTTTACCGTATTGCCGACAGCGGTTCCGGCGGCTATGCACACGCAAAGGCCATTGAAGAACCCTGGCTTTCCAACGTAGCGGCCGCACACGAGAACGGCGGCAAAACCGGCAGCCGCGGGTGGAATTACGGATTTGACAGGGAGTTTACAAGGCGCCTGATACTGCGCAGCCAGGGAACGGTGCTTTCGGCAAAAACCCTGCCGCGGGCGCAGATTCCGGGCAAGTACTTTGGAATTGTCCGCTGTTTCCGTTACGATCAGGTAGACGCAACCCACGGCGCGGATTTTTACCAGACCGAGGGAATTGTCCTGGGCGAAGACGTAAATCTGCGAACCCTTCTTGGAATGCTGGAAATGTTCGCTGTAGAAGTGGCCGGCGCGGAAGACGTCCGCTATGTTCCCGGTTACTTCCCGTTTACCGAACCTTCAATCGAAGTCCATATCAAACATCCTGTACTGGGCTGGTTCGAACTCGGCGGTTCCGGAATTTTCCGGCCGGAAGTCAGCGCGAGCCTGGGCGTAAATGTGCCGGTTGCGGCCTGGGGCCTGGGCATTGACCGCATGGCGCTTATGGCTTTGGGCATCAACGATCTGCGCGAACTGTTCAGTTACGAAATCGAAAATGTACGCTTGAGAAAATCCGGGATTAGTGCATAATACATCAAATGCCGCACCTTAGTGATATTCAGATTAGGGATCCGTTCGTACTGACAGAAAATTCCAGCTATTATCTTTTTGGCTCTACAGACAAGGACATCTGGCGCTCAAAAGGCATAGGGTTTGATATGTATGTAAGCAAAGGCAGCCTTACTGAATTTGACGGACCTTTCCCCTGCTTCCGCCCTCCGCAGGATTTTTGGTCGGAGACCAATTTTTGGGCGCCTGAGGTTTATAAATACCAAAATGAATTTTACATGTTCGCTACATTTAAACCCAAATCAAGCCGCCGCGGCACAGCTGTTTTAAAAACAAAAAGCCTAAGCGATCCTTTTGTTCCCTACAGCGACGGGCCTGTAACTCCGGCGGAATGGGAATGTCTTGACGGCACCCTTTACATCGATAAAGAAGGCAGACCCTGGATGATCTTCTGCCACGAATGGCAGCAGGTCGGCGACGGCGAAATTTGCCTGATGCCTTTGGCCGGTGATTTAAAATCCGCGGCAGGCAAACCTGAACTGCTGTTCAGGGCAAGCGAGGCGGTCTGGGCTTCTCCGCTAAAAAACCGGCCGGCCCGCTCCTATGTGACCGACGGCCCCAATTTGTACAGGTCAGCGGACGGCGCCCTTTTTATGCTCTGGTCGTCTTTTGGGCCGGACGGCAAATACCGGATCGGGCTGGCATACTCGGAATCCGGACAGATCCAGGGCCCATGGAAACAAATGCCGCAGCCGCTCTACAGTGCAGACGGCGGCCACGGGATGTTCTTCCGGTCGTTTGAAGGAACGCTTTACCTTGCGGTTCACACGCCCAATAAATCGCCGTTCGAAAGACCTATCTACATTGAGATGGAAGAAGAAAATGGCGCGATAAAGCCGGGAAAATCCATAATTTCATGAAATTCGCAATTATTGATTAGCATTTTGACAATATTTGATTAGCATTGTTATTGCCAATAATGTATAGTACTTGAAGGAAATTATGATGACCAGCCAATCAGCCGGCCCCGGACAGAATCCGGCGCGTATAAAACAGGTTCACACCAAACGGTACTATGCCAGAAAGATTAGGGATAATTTGTCTTCCTATGCCTTTCTTGTTCCCTGGCTCCTGGGATTTTTTATGCTAACAATCTATCCCATGATTTATTCTTTGTATCTTTCTTTTACACAGTACAACATGATACAGGCGCCCAAATTTATCGGACTGCGCAATTACTTTGTAATGTTTATCGGAAACGCCGACTTTGTCAGGGACGAAAGGTTCATAAATTCGCTTTTTGTTACCCTGCGGTACGTATTCGTCTCTGTTCCCATCAAACTGGTGTTCGCCCTGGCAGTCGCCATGCTTATGAACCAGAAACTCAAGGCGATTCCGTTTTACAGAACCATTTACTATATACCGACCCTGCTGGGCGGTTCGGTTGCGATTGCGGTTTTGTGGCGGCGCCTTTTCTCCGGCGACGGCGTGATCAATATGATAATAAAACAGGTTTCCTTTGGAATGGCAAATCCGCCCTCCTGGATTTCCAGCCCCCAATACGCCATCTATACGCTTGTGCTGCTGTCGGTATGGCAGTTCGGTTCTTCGATGATTATCTTTCTTGCCGGACTCAAGCAGATCCCCGCTGAATACTACGAAGCCGCCAGTGTTGACGGCGCGGGCAAGTTCAAACAGTTTACCCATATCACACTGCCATCGCTCTCCCCGATTGTATTTTTTAACTTTGTCATGCAGATGATCGGCGCCTTCCAGTCGTTTACGCAGGCCTACATTATTTCCGGCGGCACCGGCGGCCCGATTGATTCGACCATGTTCTACAGCCTGTACCTGTACCAGCGCGGGTTCGCGTACGGACAAATGGGTTATGCGTCGGCCATGGCGTGGGTGCTTCTGATAATAATAGCCGGCTGCACCTTCCTGACCTTTAAATTTTCCGGCTCTCTGGTGAGCTACGGGAGCGGAGAATGAAAATAATAATGAAAAAGAAAATCAAGCCGCTTGCCATAGCCAAAACTTCTGTATCGCATCTGGTAATTATTCTGCTTGGAATCGGAATGCTTTATCCGATAATCTGGCTGATCATGGCGTCCTTCAAGGAAGCCAACCAGATATTCAGCGACCCGGGCCTGCTGCCAAAAATATGGACTTTTAAGAACTACAGTGAAGGCTGGAAGGGCGCCGCCAATGTTCCCTTTGGCCGGTTCTTTATCAATTCATTTATCATCTGCATCGGCTGCGTAATTGCCAACGCGATTTTTTGTTCAATTTCCGCGTACGCTTTTGCGCGGCTCAAATTCGCGGGACGCAACTTTTGGTTCGCTATAATGCTGATGACCCTGATGCTGCCGGGACACGTTACAACAATTCCGCGCTACATTATTTTTAGGGTGTTCGGCTGGATCAATACCTATTATCCGTTTATCGTTCCGAAGTTTTTCGGCGGAGACGCGTTTTTTATTTTCCTGCTTGTGCAGTTTATACGCAGCCTTCCCAAAGACATGGACGAGTCGGCCTACATTGACGGCTGCGGTAAATTCGGAATATACCTTAAGATCATTATGCCGTTAAGCATTCCGCCGGTCATCACGACCGTTCTGTTCACCTTCCTCTGGACCTGGGATGATTTCTTCAGCCAGATGATCTTCCTTAACTCTCCGCATCTGTTTACGGTGCCTCTCGGACTAAGGCTGTTCCTTGATTCGTCAGGGGTTTCCTCGTGGGGTTCCATGTTCGCAATGTCGGTTCTGTCGCTTGTACCTTCGTTTATTTTATTTTTCTCCCTGCAGAAGTATTTTGTGCAGGGCATTACCACAACGGGTATTAAAGGGTAGTTTACCCTGGTAATATTTTTATGGAGGATTTTATGAAAAGAATAATGTTGCTTTTGGCAGTGTTTGCAATCGCAGGCTCTGTCGTCTTTGCCGGAGGCAATTCGCAGACAACGCAGACTGCCGCTGCCGCTCCCGGAACTTCCGTGGTTCGCTGGTCATTCTGGGGCGCCGAGTCCAGGCTCAAGGCTGTACAGCAGGCCATTGACGTATTTACAGAAAGGACCGGCATTGTGGTCGCCGGAGAACCGGCGCCTGGAACCAACGAGCATTTCGACAAATTCCGGACTCAGTTCGCCGGCGGAATGGCGGTTGATATTGTTCAGGTCGGCGGTGATTTTTCCAACTTCGGAATCAGCGATCAGATCAACAAGGCCCCCGGGATCGAAGATCTTCTTCTTCCCCTGGATTCCTATGTAAAGAGCGGCGTGCTTGATATTTCCAAAGTAGACGCTGCGGCAGTCCAGGCCGGAACCAGAAGCGGTATTCTTTATGCGCTTCCGGTCGCCACCAACATGCCCGCGCTTATGTACAACAAGTCCCTGCTCGAAAGAGTCGGCGCCCCCATGCCCAATGTTTCCATGACCTGGGCAGAATTTGACGCCTGGCTCCGCCAGGTACAGGCCAAGCTTCCGGCCGGCGTTTATGCCATGACCGATAACGGCGCCACAGTAACCGGTTCCGTATTCTTTGGTTACTGGTGCGGCGACAACGGCACCGACATGTGGGACGGAACACAGACCCACCTTACAGCGGCCGATGTCCAGAAGTACTTCGACATGTGGGCAAAGTGGCGCAATGACGGACTTATTCCGCCCGCAGGAGTCGCGGCAGATTACGCCGAGACCAGCGAAGCCACCTCGTCCCTGATTGCGGGCAAGACTGCGGTCATGCAGACATGGTCCAACCAGATCACCGGTTATTCCAACGCGACACCCGATGATCTCGAACTGATCGAACTTCCCAACGCCGCAGTCGGCAACCGCCTCTGGGGACAGATGAGCCAGATGATGGCTATCAACAAGAATTCCAAGAACCCCCAGGCCGCAGTGCAGTTCCTCAGCTATTACATCAATGACCCGGTGGTGTGGGGTTTCCTTGGCACCAGCTACGGTATTCCTGTAACACCGGCAGGCCGTGCAGCAATACTGGCCAACGCCGATGATTCAACAAAAAAACAGGCCGGATATTTGGACGTAGCCGGCAAACACGCCGGTCCGCGCAACCCGAATATGCCCAGCGACACCGAATGGAACGCAGGGCTGTTCCTTATCTACCAGAACGTAGCATACGGCAAGATCACCAGCGCCCAGGGCGCCCAGCAGGTTATGGATCTGATTAACAGGCTGACCAAATAAATTCGAAATTCTGAATTCGGAATTCGGAATTAAGAGGGCGGTTAGCGGTTGGCGCGTTATATTAAGCGGCGATCGTTTACCGCTCTTTTTTTCCATTTAAAAAAATCTGCCCGATCAATTATAATTTTGGAAAATGATTAATTCCAAAGAAATCTGGACAGCAATGATCCTGAGTGCTTATGCAAAAAAACAGGAAATATCAATATCAAAGACTGCCGAACGGCTGCTGTCTGACGGAGGACTTAATTATCTTGACGAATGTTATGAAGCGCTGCATACCCAATCCAACGAAGATGTTGTTAATGAACTGATTGAAATGGCAGCCGCGAGAACCGCCAAATGATGCTATACCACGGGAGCGAAAAACCGTGACAGAAAAACAAAGATTCATGATCTATGTAAAACTGGGAAATCTTCTCGCATTTGTCATGGAAAAAAAACAATACTGACATATGCGAGTCGGTTCAGTTTTTGCTTGACAGGGGAATCATCGAAAAAATCGAAGACCTGGAAACAGGTTATTACCTGGAAGGCAGCGCTTACCTGGCCGAGGTCCTGCTGTAAACTCTCAATAGCAAATCCCCGATTGTAAACCCTTAATCGCTGCCCTGCTATACTCCCAATACCTTGTTCAGAATAAAACCAATCCCAAAAGAAAGCAGCGCGACTCCAATACTGATTGCTGTCATTTCCAGGAACCGTGATTTAAAATCAAGATCGCGGGCGGTGGCAAGGTAATAATTAAAAACAAGAATGATCAGCACAGCGGCCAAAAGTGTAATTCCAAGAGCGGCAAATTTGTTTGGCAGCAGCAGGAAAGGTAATATAAGTATTGCAACTGTAATTACATAGGCAATGCCGGTATACAACGCGGATTTGGCGGCCCTGGGATCGTTCTCCGCCCTGCACGATAGGAACTCGGAAGCCGCCATTGAAAAGGAAGCTGATACGCCGGTAACAAGGCCGGCAAGGGAGATAAGCCTGGTATTGCCGAGCGCCAGTGTAAAACCGGCAAGGGAGCCGGTCAGTTCCACAAGTGCATCGTTGAGCCCAAGCACCACCGAACCCGCGTAACGAAGCCGTTCTTCGTCCAGCATGTTAATAAGTTTTTTTTCGTGATCTGCCTCGTCCCGCATAATTGTATCGGCTCCGGGGAAATGTTCGGCCAAATTGCCTGTAGCGAGGGAGATCTTTTTTTCGGTTTTTTCCATTTGTTTGAGGGTAAAAGTCAATCCCAGAATGCGGGCCCTTAACACAGTATGGAATATCTTAAAGCGCGAAGGTTTCGCCTCTGTCCCGGTTTTGTTTTGCCAGAACTGCGCGTGCTTTTTTTCTTCGTCAGCTATATTCTGCAGAACAGCGGCATTACCCGGGTCTTTGCAGATCTTCGCAAGAGCCGAATACACATAATACTCTGTAATTTCTCTGCGCTGCACAGCCAGCGCGGCGGCAATTTTCGCATCTACCATAATCAACAGGCCTCCTTTCCAATAGTTCCAAAACAATTCCTGCTTTAAAAATCATCCAAAAAATAATAACACGCATCTTGTATCGCAGAAATCATACACTGCTTAAGCTCGTATTCGGAATACATGCCGCCTTCTACCTTAAAAACGTCCCGGCTTGCTGATTCGTAAACCTTATTAAAAAGGGTTTTACCGGTTTCGTCCTTTAGCATGATCGTCATACTGACATTGGCCCGGGCAGTTCCGTTTTTACTGAACCCCGATGACATGCTTTTGGTCAGGTTAAGGGTGACAAAAAGCATTCTATTTATTCCGGTCTCCGAGGCAAAGCCGGATAAAAAATTATTATCCCTGTAATATACATAACGGAAACCTTCGGGCTTGGCCATTTCGTCCTTGGCTTGATTTGAATTGGGACGGGCATCCTTGTAGGAAGCGGCATTTAATACATCAGAGGCAGGCGCAAAAACAATATTGGATGATGTTTCCAGTGTTGTTCGTATAATTTCCCCGGCATCGTCAATAAGAATAACTGTATCTGTCGCAATGTTTTGGTCAGGGTCAGCATCCATGGCGCGGCGCTGGGTTCTGGTAATAACAAGGCGGCTGGTGGGCGCTTCGCCGCTCCAGTTGATGTCGTTATTGGCAACAACGGAAACCAGGGCCACAGGAGAGCTGCCAAAAAGCGCCTGATTGCCAGCGGTCGCACATCCGGAAAAAATTGTGAAAAAAACAATGCTTATAAAAACAAAAGATATACCGAATTGGTAATTTTTACGCATAATTAAGTAAGTATATTGAATGGGATGAATTCATTCAATTATCGTATTATAATTTATCCCATGGAACAAAAATTAACAGAGACCGGATCGGACTCGGCGCAGCAAGCAGCGGCGCAGCAAGCAGCGGCGCAGCAAGCAGCGGCGCAGCAAGCAGCGGCGCAGCAAGCAGCGGCGCAGCAAGCA
>WQZG01000016.1 GCA_009780855.1 Treponema sp. | reverse complement strand
TGAACTATCCTACGCAAAGGGGACATTTCTATTGCACGCAGGTGAATGCAGGGGGACATTTCTATTGCACGGAAACAGGGGACATTTCTATTGCACGGCGACAACCTTAATCGGTGATAATTGTCTTTTTTCCCCCAAAGAATCATAATATAACCCATGCTTAAACCTATTATCAAATTATTAAAGGCCCTAAACGGCAATCTTAAAAAAGAATCGATCGCCGCGGGGTTTGCCTGGGGGCTTTTGCTGGGGTTACTTCCGGCGGGTAATTTTTTCTGGATAGTACTTTTTGTGGTTTCTTTCTTTTTTAACCATCATCACTGGTCAAAAATACTTTTTATGGTTGTTATCAAGCTGTTTTTGGGCCTTCTCAATCCTGCAGTTGACGCTGCCGGCTGGGAAATTCTCCATTTACAGGCGCTGCAGCCTGCTTTTACTTCACTTTATAACATGCCGCTTGTACCTTTGACAGGGTTTAATAATACCCTGGTTGCGGGGGGGCTTTGTATCGGTATTATCCTGTGGCTTCCGGTTTATTTTATCTTCAGGCTTCTTGTTCCCCTTTACAGGAACAGGTTTCTTCCGCTTATCAGGGAAAGCAAGGTTTATAAAGCTGTGCTTAAATTCCCGCTTTTCCCTGTTATTGAGAAAGCCGTAAAAGCGGTTTCGGCCGGACAGTAGGCGGAGGATTATATGGCTAATAAAGCGCCCGGTTTTTTTAAAAAATCAATTAAAAAGGACGAACTTCAGAATGATTACCTCCGTTACCTGGAACATGAATCCGATCAATCTTTTTTAAATACTGTTTATGCTGAGCAGGACGGAGCTTTTGTTCTGCGCGCGGAACTGGAAAAGGACGAAGTCAAACACTTAAAAAAACTGGCAAAGGTAATCAAAAAAAATAAAAAAGGGGCGTTCAACTTCCTTCCCATTGTAGTTGTCGCAATCCTTATAGCCGGCATTGTGTTTTTCTTTACTGTGCTTTTAAACCCTCTTTTGCAAAAGGCCATGGAAACAGGGCTGGAAGCGGCATTTGAGGCAAAAGTTGACACCGTTAATTTTCGCGCTGACCTTTTTAATTTTTCCATAAGCATGGACGGCCTTGCCATAGCGGACAGGGACAGTCCCATGCAGAACCTTATTCAGTTCAGCAGAATAGCTGTTCATCTTAAACCGGCCGCGGTTCTGCGCGGGAAAATCTACATTGAAGAACTAAGGGCCGACTCTATACGCTTTGCGACCGCACGCACGGTCTCCGGTGCATTGCCGGATAAACCGCCCAAAGTTAAAAAGGAAAAAAGCAAGACCGAATTTCCGCCTCTGGTAGATTTGCAGAACTTTGACGCGATGGCCCTTCTTAACCGCGAATACGATAAACTGCAGACGCCAAAGCTGTACGATGCCGCGATTAAAGCCTACAATGATTCCGCAGCCAAATGGAATGCCCAGTTTGATACCGCCAAAAACAGATATACCGATCTGGAAAACCGCGCAAAACCCCTGCTTGCGCTCAACATTAATGATTACCAGATTAATGATGTTAAAACTCTTGAGCAGACCATAACCCGGATTCAGGGTGTTATTAATGATATTAACAGTCTGGTAAATTCAGTTCAGGATGCGGGAAACGAAATCAACGGCATGGTGACCGGGGTACAGCAGGATCTGCAGACCGCCGCCGGCCTCCAGGAGAACGCTCGCAAGGCTTTTAACGGCGATCTGGATTATTTAAAATCTTACCTTGATCTTTCTTCCGGCCCGGCTGCGGGAATTCTGGATTCTGTGATTGGAGACATCCTTACCGATACGGCCCAGACCTATCTGGGATACGGCGAGAGGGCGCTGGAAATTTTACAGAAGGTAAAAGAAATACAGGCAAAACTGCCCAAATCCGATAAACCGGTCAAGGTAAAAAATGAAAAATTCCGGGGCAGGAACGTGGCCTTTCCGCTAACCCAATACCCGCAGTTTTATTTGGGAGTATTGGCGGCCGATGTTTTTACTCCCAATAACTGGCACTGGAATTTCGATCTGCGCGGAGTAAGCTCGGATCCGGATATTTCCGGAACGCCCGTTAACCTTGTGCTTTCTATGGACGAGGGATCAAACGGCAGAAAGGCCAGTTTTAACGGTATGGCGGATTTCCGCACAGGGATAGTTAAAATTTTTGATACCGCTCTTACAGGATCCGGTTTCCCCGTAAGTCTGGGCAGCCAGCTCTCCGCTGCAGGGATCGGGGGATATACCGGGAATATGTCTTTTACCGCCAATCTGGCCGGAGATTCCGCTTCCAGTTTTGCAGGCGGCGGTTCTCTGTCCCTTGCGCAGTCAAAGCTGACTGACCCGGGCAACACCTTTGCCCAGGCTGTAGGTACTGCCATTGAAGGGGTCCCTTCCCTCGATGTCGGTGTCCGTTTTGACCATTCGCAGACCGGGGACAGTTTTGATGTAAATACAAATATCGGTGATCTGGTTATGCAGGCGCTCAAAGATATTGCAAACCAGTATATAAACAAGGCGGCTGCCGAAATCGAAAAAATGCTCCGCGATAGAATTTCTTCCTATGTAGATCAAAGCTTAATAAGCAGCGAAGAACTTGACGCGATTTTTGCGGCGGCACGCGGTGACAAGGCCGCTGTGGACAAATTAATGGGCAGCCTGGACGCCAGGAAAAACGAATTTGAACAAAAATTAAAACAGGCCGCCGACGAAGTGATCAATCAGGCAGCCGATGAAGCCAAACGCCAGGCTGAACAGGCCGCAAAAGATCTTTTACAGGGGAATACCCCAAGTATACAGCTTCCAAGTACACCGAGTTTACCCGGTACAGTGCCGGGCGCCATTCCCGGAAATTTATTCAACAGGTAGAGTATTGATATGAAAAAAATCGGAAAGTATCTAAAGCCTTTTGCGCCGCTTCTGGTTCTGGCAATCTGCGTACTTTTGCTGCAGGCTTTTTGTGATTTAAGTCTGCCCAACCTAATGTCGCAGCTTGTCAATTCCATACTCCAGAATGCCGGAGGCGGTCAGGGAAATACCGTTGCCGAGGATTCCGGCATTTTATCGCTTGGGCTTCTTATGCTGGGCATTGCCCTGACCGGCGGCGCCGCCGCAATAACGGTCAGCTTTTTGTCCACCAGGATAGCGGCCGGACTCGCGCGCAATCTGCGCCATGCCGTGTTCGCAAAAGTCGAAGGTTTTACCAGCCGCGAATTTGATGAGTTCTCCACGGCCTCCCTGATTACCCGCTGTACAAATGATATTACCAATGTGCAGCAGATGTTTACCATGGGCATAAGGATGATATGTTACGCTCCAATACTGGGAGCCGGCGGCGTTATTATGGCCATAAACAAGGCCCCTTCAATGAGCTGGATAATTGTACTTTCTGTTGTAGTACTTCTTGCCCTGCTGCTGACTCTTGTTTCAATAGCCATGCCCAAGTTCAAAATAATTCAGAAGCTGGTGGACAGCCTGAACAAAATCGGCAGGGAAACCCTTAACGGTCTTATGGTTATCCGCGCCTTTAGCGCCCAGGATCACGAGAAGAAACGTTTTGACGATGTTAACAGGGATTTGACCGGGGTAAATCTATTTGTAAACCGCATAATGATATTGCAGATGCCTGTAATGCAGTTTGTTCAGAATATTTCCATATTGTTTATTATCTGGATCGGAGCCCGCCAAATTGCCTCCTATTCGCTGGAAGTCGGAGATATGATGGCGTTTATTCAGTATACCCTGCAGATTATTTTTTCGTTCCATTTTATTTCCAATATTTTTGTAATGCTGCCAAGGGCCGCAGTTTCCATCGATCGTATTTCCCAGGTACTTGAAACCGACATTTCCATCAAGGATCCTGCTGTGTCCAAATCCGCAGGTACTTTTATTGCGGATCAAAAAGGAGTCTCCATTGAATTTAAAAATGTTTTCTTTAAATACAGAGACGCCGAACAGGATGCGTTAAGGAACATTAATTTTACCGCCAACAGGGGAGAAACAACGGCTTTAATCGGGGCTACCGGTTCCGGCAAATCCACAATCGCCAATCTGATTATGAGGTTTTACGACGTTACAGGCGGAAGCATTATGATTAACGGAACGGATATCCGGGATATGCCGCAAAAGGAACTCCGGTCGCATATCGGTTATATTCCGCAAAAGAGTATACTCCTGTCCGGACCGGTTTCTTTTAATTTGCGTTACGGCAGGAACGATGCCGGCGATGATGAAATCCGCAAAAGCGCCGGAATCGCACAGGCCCTGGAATTTATAGATAAAATGCCTGACGGCATGGAATCCAATCTGGCGCAGTCCGGCGCCAATGTTTCCGGAGGTCAAAAACAGAGGCTGTCGATTGCCAGGGCTCTGGTGCGTGATCCGGATCTGCTTATTTTTGACGACAGTTTCTCGGCCCTGGATTTTGCGACAGACGCAAGATTGAGGGGAGCCATGGAAAAAGATAAAAAACAAACCACAAAAATTATTATCGCGCAGCGGGTAGGAACCATTATGCAGGCTGAAAAAATAATTGTGCTTGAAAAAGGTGCAATCGTGGGTATGGGTACGCACGATGAACTTATAAAGACCTGTCCGGAATACCGCGAGATCGCGGAGTCTCAACTCCGTGCGGAGTCCCAGCTCCGGCATGATTCATCGCCGTATTCGGAGGATTCATTTATAGCGGGCCGGCCGGCCGCCGCCGGAGGCAGCTTATGAGCGACTCAAGACAAAACCAGGGACAGGGGCAGGGTTTAAGGGGGCCGGGGATGTCCGGCGGACCCGGGCGGTTTGCGGCAATGGGCGACAAGGCAAAAAATTTCAAAGGCACCATGAAGCAGCTTGTAATTTACCTAAAGCCATACAGTGTAACAATTATTTTTGTCTGGGCGCTTGCGATAATTTCGACAATATTTACTATTGTCGGCCCCAGGATTATGGGGATGGTAACGGACGAACTTGTGGCCGGGGTTGCCAGGCATTTTACCGGAACCGGCGTGATTGATTTCCAGAAGATCGCTTCCATTCTTTTTATGCTTCTTGGTTTTTACATAATAAGCGCCCTGTGCGCCTGGCTGCAGAGTTTTATTATGGCTTCTGTCAGCATGAAGGTTACTTACGCCCTTAGGGACAACATAAGCAATAAAATCCACCAGCTGCCTTTTTCCTATTTTGATACGGTCACCCACGGCGAAGTGCTTTCCAGGCTGACCAATGATGTTGATACGGTAACCCAAACACTTAACATGAGCCTTACCCAGATTATTACTTCGATATGTTCGGTAGTCGGCATAGTCTGCATTATGTTTTCTGTAAGCTGGATGCTCACAATTCTGACACTGCTCTTCCTTTCCCTTTCGATTCTGGCCATTACGCTGATTGTAAGACAATCGCAAAAATTCTTCCGCGCGCAGCAGAGGTGCCTGGGGAAGGTTAACGGCCACATCGAAGAAATGTTTTCCAGCCATCTGGTTGTCAAAGCTTTCTCCGGCGAGGAAGAATCATTAAAAACTTTTGACGGCCATAATGCGGAACTGTACCGCGCCGCGTGGAAGGCCAATTTCCTCTCCGGCATTCTGATGCCGATTACCGCTTTTGTCGGTAACCTGACCTATGTGGCCGTCTGCGTCTTTGGCGGGATTTTCGCAGTGCGGGGCATGATTACCATCGGCGGTATCCAGGCCTTTCTGCAGTATGTAAGGTCATTCAACCACCCGATAACCAATATCGCCAACATTTCCAATATACTGCAGCAGACCGCCGCTGCCGCGGAACGGGTTTTTGAATTCCTGGCTGTGCCGGAGGAATTACCGGATCCGGTTAACGCCAAACCCGCTCCGTCTCCGGACAGCCCCGTAATTTTTGATCATGTCCGTTTTGGTTATGACGCGGCAAAACCGGTTATACGCGGCTTTAGCGCGGATATTGAGCCCGGCCAAAAAATCGCCATTGTCGGGCCGACCGGCGCAGGCAAGACTACAATCGTAAAACTCCTTATGCGATTTTATGAAGTAAACGGAGGCTCTATTTCCATCGGTTCAACCAATATTAAGGATTTTACACGTCACGATCTGCGCAAATTGTTCGGCATGGTTTTACAGGATACTTGGCTTTTCTCCGGAACCATAGCGGACAATATCCGCTACAGCAATCCAAACGCGCCGCAGGAAAAAGTTGAAGAAGCGGTAAAGGCCGCCCAGGTTGATCATTTTGTGCGGACCCTGCCCGGCGGCTATAACATGATTCTCAATGAAGAAAGCGACAATATCTCGGCCGGGCAAAAACAGCTCCTTACTATCGCCCGTGTTATTCTTGCGGATCCCGGAATGCTGATCCTTGACGAGGCGACCAGCAGCGTTGATACCAGAACCGAACGCCTGATTCAGACTGCCATGGATAATCTGATGAAAGGCAGGACCAGTTTTATTATAGCGCACCGGCTGTCCACAATACGTGAGGCGGACCTTATCCTGGTATTAAGGGACGGCGACATAGTTGAGCAGGGAACCCATAAGGATCTGCTGGAACGCAAGGGATTTTACGCCGAACTTTACAACAGCCAGTTTGCCGGACAGACAATCTGAATCTTCGGCGGTGCAGTTGTAGGTTTTCGGCTACTGGTTATAGGGTTTGTCCAGTCCTTCCTGGCGCAGTGCGTTAAGCTGGGCCTGGGCCCTTTGTTTGACATCTGAGCGGAAGTCCGGATACTTCGCTATCTGGGTCAGCAGGAGAATGCCGTCCTCCGCCAGCGGAGGACCGGAGAATCGGCAAAGGGCGGCAATCGAATCTGACGCAGACAAAAGCGTCTGCGAATCACGGTTGGCGTTGTCCCTTGAAAGCAGGAAGGAGTAGGCAGAGATTGCTTCCCCCTTTGGGTCTACCCCGATTTTCCCTATGGCTTCGCAGCACGCCGCCTTGATCGAAGGTTCCGGATCCTTGTTATAAATGGTAACCAAAAAATTAATCGTTTCCCTGGACCCCATGCGCGCAAGAAGCCGTATAAAATCGATCCGCTGCGGCACTTTAATCGGCGCCCTTACAAGGGAAGCCGTAGGATTGGTTAAAAAATATCCAATCATTTCCATAAGGTAAGCTACGTAGTAAGGTTCGTTCTGCCCTACCTGGCCAGCGCTTGTAGCTTTTTCGATTTCGTTATACATGTCCTTTACAAAATAATCGTTAAACCTGCCTTCAAGATTTGCCCACGGCGAAGGAGGCGGATTGCCGAGTCCGTAATTTCCTTCCGGATTGGGGCCGTACATGGAACGCGGGATATTGCGCACCTGGTTGTCAATTTTATATACGCGCAGAGTTCCGTCTTTCCCGCAGGCGTAGATCAGGCCCTCGCTGCTTAAGACGGGAACCGCCGATGTCTCTGGAATTCGGAACAGCCATCGCCTTTTACTGGAAACGGTAAAGCAGGTCGCCCCGGTGCGGCTAAGGGAATAAATTCCGCGCTCGTCAAATACCATGGTAACATCGCCGGGCGCCAGGTTTCCCGCGCCTTTTTCCGCAACAGTTTCGTGGGTGTTGCCGGTCCAGCGCACCTGTCCGTTTACTCCGCTTTCAAGTACGACTCTCCCGTCCCGCAGCGTTATGGCGGCCATGTCCTGGTAGCCTACGGCCGCTATTGGCTGGGCCGGCAATTGCGGCAGCCTGATCCTTGAAAACGCGGTTCCCTGCTTTGCTGTAAAATCCAGTTTGATATCTTCTGAATCCCTGTTCTCGTATAACAGGAGGTAGCTGTTGCCGTTGGTGTTAACCGCCGGTACAGCGCCCGGAGTAAGCAGAGGTACAATGATGGCGGGCTGGCGATCCAGATGGATCCTTTCTACCGAGCCAAGATGATCTATGCGGATAAAATCGTCGTTTTTTAAATAGGTAACTATGCCGCCGGCATGATCCAGCACCGGAGCCATCGCGACAGGACTGCCAACATCAATGCTCCACAGGGGCAGCCCGGAGGCCGTGCGGCAAAAAATTTCGGAATCTACCGTTATAAAGAGCCTGCCGTCCCAGCCGATTACCGCCGGGAATGACATCGGCTTGCCCAGTTCCAGACGCCATAATTCCCTGCCCGTGCGGTTTACCGCCATGAATGAACCGGTAACGTTGCTTATGTAGGTGGTCCCTTCCGGCGAACGGGAACTGTGCGGGCTTACCTTGCCCCTTGGATCAAAGTCCCATAAAAAAGTTCCCCTCATGCTCCAGGATTTAACGTTGCCGTTTTCGCCTGCGACAACCACCGATTCGGCCTGCAGGAAGGGGAGACCAAGAACAGTGTCATTTATCGGACGTTCCCACAGGGGCGCGGCGCTTACCGCGGCATTGGCCGGCGATACAGCAACCTGGGCCTGTACAAGAAGGGGCAAAAATAAAAAAACAGCGGCCGGAAGCTTCCTTAAAATTTTGACGGCAAAAAAATAAACTCTCCCTTTTTGGATATTTTTTTTCATAAATCCCCTGAACCTTCTATTGTATTTTGGTGAAACTGGTGTAGGCTACATTCTGGCCCGGATATACCGAAGGGCCGGAAAAATTATCTCCGCAGCCGAATCCGCTCCCAACCAGTTCAAAAACATTTTTTTCATCATTAAATGAAAAATTTATGCGCGTATACGATATTGAAACGTACTTTGGCAAAGCGTCATTAAGCTTTAGATTTATGGTAACAAACCCGTCTGTCGGCAGGCCGCGCACGAAACGTCTGGCATATCCCCAGTATGTATATGTTCCTGTCCCGTAACCCTGGTACCGCAGGGCGTTAGTGCCCAGCCTGTGTTCCCAGGTATCGTATTGTTCGGCCGTTATTGTCCTGTCCGGCTTAAATTCAAGTATACAGGTAAGCGGGCCGTCATTCATGTTTATTACCGCCTTCCACCTGCCCAAAAGGTAGTTGGGGAAAGGTACATTTTCTGTAACCTGGGCCGCGAATGAAAATATTTGCGATGAAAGGGCGGTTATGCTTGAAGCCTGTTCTTTTGCCGAATTCAACAGTTTGTTGGCGGCGGTATCGTAGACAGAGGCGCTAAGGACATATTGGTTATTAACCAATTCAAGTCTGCTCCTGACCGTATAATCGCTTTTTCCGTCTCCGGTTATTATATTAAGCGCGTCCCAGGAATTGAGTTCATTGACAAGCTGATCATTAAGGGATGCCGCGTCCGCCAGAAGCTGATAATCAACCGGAGGAGGAATCGTGTTTGCCGCTGTACCGGGAGCAGTGTTTGCGGCGGGAGCAGGCCCGGCTTCAAAGGGTACAATCGCGACAGTGGCCCTCCAGGGTCCGGCTGTTTGTGCAAAAGCAGGCAGATTTATTATTAAGCATAGCCAAAAAATTGCTGTTTTTTTCATATGTTTCAATTATTCCCAACATTGGTTATTTGTCAATTATTGTTAATGCATTATTATTAATGCATTATCCTCCCTTGACTTCCTGTCATAAAAAAAGTGAATATATATTATCAATTAATTTCAATTAATCTGTCAATTTTGGAGGACATTATGAGCATAATTGAATATGTAGAGGCGAGGGAAATTCTTGATTCACGCGGTAATCCTACTGTTGAAGTTGATGTTTTTCTCGAAGATGGTTCAAGCGGAAGGGCCGCTGTGCCTTCCGGAGCGTCCACCGGCGATTACGAAGCCGTAGAGCTGCGGGACAACGACAAGAGCCGTTACCTGGGCAAGGGTGTTCTAAAGGCTGTTGACAATGTTAACAACGTAATCGGGCCCGAGCTGGAGGGAATGGATGTTTTGGAGCAGGTTAACCTTGACAAGACCATGATCGAACTGGACGGGACAGAGAACAAGGCCAAGCTGGGCGCCAACGCCATCCTGGGCGTTTCCATGGCGGCAGCAAGGGCTGCGGCAAGTTTCCTCGATGTTCCGCTTTACAAATATTTGGGAAGTTTCCATTCCAATCTGCTGCCGGTTCCCATGGCCAATATTATCAACGGCGGCAAACATTCCGACAACAAAATCGACTTCCAGGAATTCATGGTAATGCCGGTCGGCGCTCCCACCCTCAGGGAAGCGGTGCGCTGGACCGCGGAAGTTTTCCACAGCCTTAAAAAAATTCTCCATGACGCCGGTAAAAATACAGCGGTCGGCGACGAAGGCGGATTCGCTCCGGATATTGCCAACGAAGAAGCCCTTGACTATATCATGAAGGCAATCGAGAAAGCCGGCTACAGACCCGGCGAACAGGTCGCCATTGCCCTGGACAGCGCTTCTTCGGAACTGTTCGGAGAAGGCGACAAGAAAGGTTATAAATTCTGGAAATCTAATCCCGGCAAGCTGTTTACCTCCGATGAAATGATCGATCTATATACCCGCTGGGTTAACAAATACCCGATCGTTTCCCTGGAAGATCCCCTTGATCAGGATGACTGGGACGGTTATGTAAAACTTACCAAGGCTCTTGGCCATAAAATCCAGATTGTTGGCGATGATTTTTTTGTAACCAACACCAAACGGCTTGAAAAAGGAATCGGCCTGGGCGCCTGCAATTCGATCCTAATCAAGGTGAACCAGATTGGCACCCTTACCGAGACATACGAAGCCGTGGAAATGGCCAAACGCGCCGGTTATACCGCGGTTGTTTCCCACCGTTCCGGCGAGACCGAAGACAGCTTTATCGCCGACCTAGTTGTCGCACTGGAAACCGGCCAGATCAAGACAGGATCAATGAGCCGCACCGACAGGATCTGCAAGTATAACCAGCTTATGCGCATTGAAGATGAACTGGAAGGCGTCGCGGTTTATGCCGGTAAAAACGCGTTCTACAACATCAAGAAATAAATTTTTTTACTGGTTTTTGCCTGTTAACCCGGGAGGATTTGTAACAACAGATTCTTCCGGGTTTTTAATGCGGTATTGATACCCTTCATTACAATATTTTTGGTATAATCATACTTGTAGATTTTTTATACTGTTCATAACTATCGCCGAATTTTGTAATTAACAATTCTTCTTCCTGCTTGCTCTTCCTGTATAATCCAAAAAATGAAAATACAAACCATACAAATCCCAACAAATTACCGGCCAACAAACTTGATCCCAGCATCATAATTAAAACGCCTGAGTAAATCGGATGCCGTAAAATTTTATATGGACCGTTCTGTACCAATGTGTGTTCTGCCTGAATTACTACCTTGCCGCTCCAGTTTTGCGCGAGATACTCCCTTGAGACAATACAAAGGATAAACCCAAAAGCAACAATGCCTGTTCCGATTATGTTTAATAAAAATAACGGTTTATACAAATATAAAACACTTAAAAAAATTACCGGTATAAAAATTATCAGCCCGGATAGTGCCAGTTTTATCAGCCCGGCGATTTCATTCATGATTCCCTGTTTTTGGGACCTTATGAGCCAGTAAACAAAAACCGCAATCCACAACAGAATTGATATTACGATAAAGGGGTTCATTGATTCCTCCTCCCGTTAGTTATTTACAGTAAGTTATTTTTAGGTGTTATTGCAATAGCCAGGGTTTTTTGCCATAATTTAATAACGGAAATTATGTTCAGCCCAAGGGGTAAATTTATGGAATTATTAAAAAACGGCAAGACCAAAGATGTTTACAAGCTGCCTGACGGCAATATACTTTTGAAATTCAAGGACACTGTAACCGGTCACAGCCCCGGCAATCCGGATCCGGGCGGCAACAAGGTTATAGGTTCGGTTGCCGGTGTTGCTTCCGGCGCCCTCAAAATGACCGCGTATTACTTTGAACTTTTAAAAAAGCGCGAGATTAATACCCATTACATAAACGCTGATCTTTCCAAAAACGAAATGACAGTCCGTCCGGGCAAGTCTTTTGGGAAAGGTCTGGAGTTTGTGGTCCGCTACAAAGCAGCGGGCAGTTTTGTCAAAAGGTTTGGTTCCTACTGTACCGAAGGCGAAGACCTGCCCGCGGTTTTCGAGGTAACACTGAAGGATGATGACCGCGATGATCCGCCGGCCACATGTGAAATTCTGGAAGCGCTCAAACTCCTGACCAAAGCGCAATACGATAAAATTAGAACCGACACCATAAAAATCTGCAATATAATCCGGGACGACCTCAAGGCCCGCGGTCTTGAACTTTACGATATAAAAGTCGAATTCGGCCTTGTAGACGGCGAAGTGACATTAATCGACGAAGTAAGTTCAGGCAATATGCGTGTCTACAGAGACGGCAAGAAACTGGATTACCTTACCCTGTCGGCTCTTATTTGATTTACCACGAACCTCACAAAAGTTCACGAACAAAAAATTTTCGAATAGGATCTCACTGGGTTCACGAAGTTCACAGAGGCACGGAGAAGAAAGGAGAAATTAGTTGAGTAGTTGAGTAGTTGAGTAGTTGAGTGGACAGAACAACTAACCACTAACCACTAACCACTAACCTTTTAATTTTTATCTTCACTTCTCCCTGATAACCTTCATTATATATATAGAACATCTGTTCCTTAAACGAGTATTCAGTCTTTAAAACAACACGCGCTTGCGGTGTAATTATGTTTACATCAGGGTTTTCTCCAAACCAGACATTAGGTAAAAAAATTTTTGTAGGTTTTTCAATAAGCGGATCTGCCATAAATCTGTAAACAAAAACGTATTTTTTTCTGTCCCAGCAAATTTCCAGCGGGTCTCCTGCTGTGGCCATGGGGTAGGGGCGGAGCCAGCCTTTTATTGCGCGGCCTTCTCCGCCGCAGACAATGGAAAAGTCCTCGGCGTTCCAGTGATCGCCTGCTTCATTTGTATTGTCCGCAGTATAGTTCCAGATGGTGCTGTGGAGCAGGTTTTTGTCGATGCTGTCGTAATAACGCGACAAAGCTTCCTCATGTGAGCGGTAATTGCCCGTTTTAAAACTTTTCCTGTTGTTAAGATCAAACGGCAGCCCAAACTCTCCCAGCAGGCACGGAATGTTGTTCATTCTGGTCCTGGTCCATTCAGCGGCCGCTCCGAGTTTTGACGAGTAACAGGCAGCAGCCTTTTTTTTGCCAATAATTATTTTTCCGCTTTCCTGATCAAAAGCCAGCCAGGGAATAAACTTTTTGGTAAAAACCGTAAGCGCCTCATAATAATGGAACGCGTTGACAGTGTTCTCTCCGTCAGCAGCCGACCATGACGGGTGGGCGGCTTGGGCATTACCCTGGGCATTGGCTTGCGCCAGGCCTTCGATAAAAAAAAGCGCGGGCCGGTCCGCTTCCTTCATCCGCTCGATAAATTTGGTTAAAAACGGCTTTAAAAAATCATCGGTAAAATTTACCGGCCTTCCGTTGTAAAGGGCGAAATGGTCTTTATTAAGCAATTTTTTTTGCCCGCCGGCTTCTGTCCATACGCCGGCAGTTTTCCACGGGCAGTCAAATCCGTCCCTGTACAATTTTTTCTTCTTCGGATTAAGAATCGCTTTGCCTGTCCTTATTGGTTTTTTTAACCAAGGAGAGAGGGAAGATACTTCAACCGCCTCCCCGGAAGCCGCAAGCATGGACTCCCAGGGTGAGGGTGTTGGGCCCAGGGGCAAAAAGGAGTTTTCCGTTACGCTCAAATCCCGGCATCCTATATAACCCGGAAACGGCTCGTTCATTGTTCCCCAGCCGGCCAGTGCGCGGCAGTTCTTTAGCCGCCTGTAACAATGCCTAAAGGCTGCGATGTAGCGTTCCTGCAGCCAGGTCTGGGCATTTTCGTTTTCGATTGTAAAATCAGGCGCGTAAACATTGCCGCCAAAAAAAAGGGTAAACATTGTGGATGCGGCGTACCTAAAATAATTAACCGGCCAAAAAAACATGGGCCGGCCGTCCTTTTTCCAATAATCCCGGCACTCCGGCAGTTCCTTTCCATGCTGAAAAGTTATCACGGCCCCCGCGGCGTCCAACCGGTTTAAATCAATGCCTATCTTTTCCAGAGTCCAGGCCGGCGCTCCGTCTCCTCCTGTCCACCTGCTCCAGACATCCTGGTGCGGATCAAGGAATACAGCAATTCCTTCTTTTTCCGCGGTAAGCAGAATCTTCCTTAAATAAGCCAGATATTCTTCGTCATAAATCCCGGGCCCCGAATGTTCCAGAGCTTCCCAGGTTAAAACAAAACGCAATAACGTAAATCCCCATTCTTTTAGCCTTTTAAAATGAAATTCCGCATCTTCAAGCGGGAAAGGCCTCCCAACAAAAGAAACACCTTCCGGATTATTTAACGACAATGTTCCCTGTCCGGCCGCCTGCACCGGAGACGCCGGCAGCTTGGAACTGCCCCCAAGGTTGCAGCCCCGCAGTATTAAACACCGGCCAAATTCATCGATTATCCGATTACCGCAAATGAACATGACTACTCCTAAATATATTACTATATTGGACAAATGCAGAAATGAATGCCCAAAAAAATTTATTTGGGTATTCATTTCTGTAATTTCTATATTGAAAATACTGTTTTAGTGTATCATAATACATTTACTATGAAACGAATATTCATTTTATTGATGTGTTGTTTAACCGGTATGGCATTATATGCCCAATCAAGTGAACTTGACGCCTGGTCGCAGGCCTACGACGGCGCCCAGTCCGTGGCGGAACAGCTTATATACATACAAAACGTTGTGGACGGGAATTACGCAGGCGCCGAGGATTTTTACGCCAAAGCTCTGGATAAGCTGATTCTCCAATATCCCAACATTAATACCCGTTCGGAATGGGATGCGGCCGATTCGGTTGCCCGTATATTGGCAGTCCAGCTCGGCGAGGCCAGACATACGGAATCGGCTCTCAATTTGTGGAGGATGGTTGGTTATTTTGACAATGCATTGGTCAAGGCAGAAGCGCTTGTCGCCCTGGGTAAAATCGGCGACACTGCGTTCCTTCCCCAGGTTGTGCAGATCCTGAACGATTTAAACACCCAGCCGCAATCCGACCTTACGATGAGGGAAAGGTCCGAGCGGATTGCTTACGGGGCAATTATTTCCCTTGAAAATTACAAGGCGCCGGAGGGATTTTTACCTGTCTTTTTTGCTTCTACCGGCTGGTATTCAGAGAGAATCAAGAATCAGGCGTCCATTTCACTCTTAAATATTATGGATGATCCTACCGATCAGCTGTTATCGGTTGTGACAAGCTCCGGTTATACCTATGATGTCAAATACTTGGCCCTGCGGACCAGCGAACGCTCAAATGCGGCCGATGAACACAAGGCCAATGTCGCGGTTGCGGCCCTGGCCGAAGGCTGGAAACAGCAGGTAAGCGATGTACGCCTGCGCCAGGTATTGACCCAGATGCGCATGCTTGCGCTTAACATGATCCGGCGCTACAAAACCCAGGATGCCTCTGTTTACCCGCAGCTTGACAGATCGTATATGAACGGTGATATGGACGAAAGGCTGTCGGTTATTTATACTCTGGATTCGTTGTCTTCCGAAGATTCTGCCAGGCTTCTTTCCGGATACCTGCGCACCATTCACCAGCGGCGGACCAGCGGTACCTTGACTACCAATGATGAACAGCTTGTGCGTGTTATAATTCCTGCGATGGGAAATCTCGGCGCCACCGGCAGGGCCCTTACAAGGCCCGTTCTGCTGCAGGTTCAGCAGTCTCCCGACTGGACAAACGTAGTCAAGAATCTGGCTGCCGACGCGTTAAAAAAGATAGGCAATTAAGCGGTTAGGCCTGTTTGGCCGGGGGAAGTTTTTATATAAAGTTTTAGTTGCTTTATAACTTCCCCCAGGTTAAGGGGTTTGCCTACATGGCCGTTCATTCCCGACAGGATACATTTTTCTATATCTTCCCTAAAGACGCTTGCGGTCATTGCTATTATCGGGATATTTTTTTTGTGTTCCCCTGATTGCTTCCTGTGTTCTTCCTCAAATATCCGTATGCGGCGGGTAGCTTCGTAACCGTCCATCTGCGGCATCTGCAAATCCATAAATATCATGTCGTATTTTTCAGGGTCTTCGCTGAACATTCGGACAGCTTCCAGTCCGTTTTCCGCGCAGTCAACTTCGATCCTGGTTGGTTCAAGCATGGCAAGAACAATCTCGCGGTTTACTTCAACATCCTCCGCAAGCAGGATTTTGGACCCGGTAAAAACCGCGGCCTCCGAATTGGTATCTTCCTGCTGTTCAGATAGTCCTTCCCCGGTTCCTCTGGCCAGCTTAACCGTAAAAGAAAACACAGCGCCTTTGCCAAGTTCGGATTCTATCCAGATCCGGCCGCCCATCATTTCAACTATATTTTTGGAAATGGCCAGTCCAAGACCTGTCCCGCCGAATTTGCGCGCTGTCCCGTCCTCCGCCTGCGAATATGACTGGAACAGGCGGGCCTGCTGTTCCGGGCTGATGCCGATTCCGGAATCGGCAATATCAAACTGTACCGTACACTGTTCATCATTTTTTTCTACAAGTTTTGTATCAAGTTTAATTGAACCGTTCTCCGGGGTAAACTTGACAGCGTTCCCGATTAAATTGGTAATGACTTGCGCAAGGTGCTGATCATCGCCGATTAGACTTCCGGGAATGCCGTTGTCAATATAAACCGCAAAGGATTGCTTTTTTTCGTCCGCCCTGAATTTTACGACATTTACCGCCTGCCGTATCATTTTTTCAAAAATGAATTCCTGCGCGGAGAGCCCGAACTTGCCGGCTTCGATTTTCGATATATCCAGAATATTGTTAATGATGCCAAGAAGATGCCTGGAAGCTTCTTCGATTCTTGTAAGGCTGTAATCTTTTTTTGCCATGTCCGCCGCGGATTTTCCTATATTCACCATACCGATAATCGCGTTCATCGGCGTGCGTATTTCGTGGCTCATGTTTGACAGGAACTCGCTTTTGTAACGCGATTCCGTTTTTGTCAATTCGATTAATTGTTTTGACTGGGTAATGTCCTTGAGTAAAATTATACAGCCGGTTTGTGTATTATGCTGAAAAACCGGAGTAATTTCCGCGCTAAGAAATTTAGTTTCCGCAATATTGAATTCCGCGGTTACAGTACAGTTGTGTTCCGCTGCCTGCGCATACAGCTGCAGGTAATGATCCCAGGTGACATTTAAAAATTTCCCGTCCATAAAATCCCTGACGCTGTTCCCGGGTGTGATGTTAAGCGGCATTGGGAACATGCGGATCAGCGCCCGGTTAAAGGAAATGATGTGGTGCTGTCTGTCCGTTACCAGGTACCCGTCCGAGATCAAATCCACAATCTGGCGTATTGTGATCGGCAGCGTTGCAATAAAACGGTATTTAAAAAAGGCAACCAGCAGCAAAAAAATTGAAACCGTAAACGCCGCCATGCTTATGCTGAAAGGCAGCTCTGCAATCCCGAACGAATACAGCATATTGGGTATGACAGTAAAAACGACCGCGGCTATTACCAGCAGCGACTGTCTGGACAGGAGGCCTGAATTGCGGGCCGATGAGACCAGCATTAAAATAATTCCGGCCGCTATGCAGCCGTATGAATATACTGAATGGAAATAATAATAAATCCCGTAGACCGCCTCCGAGGACACCAGCGAAAAATCGGTGAAAAACAGATGGTGGAATTGATTGGTAAAAATCACGGCGATACTGGCCGCCGGTACTATAAAAAAAACCGCGTGAACCGGCTTTGGCTGCCATTCCGGCGCGAATATAACCCTGCCGCAATAGAGTAAAAAAACCGGGACCAGGCAGATACCTATGTAGCAAATATTGATAAACATCATGTATGTAATGCCGGTCAGCATTCTGAAATCCATTTCCAGGACTGTACCGGCGCTCCATACCAGCATGGCGCCGAGTACAAGAAGAAACGCTGTACGCACATGCGATTTTTGGCATTTGAGTGCAATGACTGCAATCATACCTATACACAGAAGAAATGATATATGAACCGAAAAATTTATTATTGCAGTTATCATCCCGGACGCCTTCCGCAATATTTCCTGCGGAGTATACTCCGGCGGAATTTATTCTGACAGAATTTATTCTATGGAGTTTACTCCGACGGAATTTATTCCGACGGAATTTATTCCGATAGTACCTTTATTACATCATCCTCTGTAGCAGCATTCAGAATTTCTCTTCGTTTTTCTCCATTTTTGAAAAGCAGGCTGATCTCGGCCAAAAATTGAAGGTGGGGTCCGGTTTTTTCCACCGGAGAAAGTGTCATAATGAAGATCCGGCAGGGCTGATGATCCAGGGAGTCAAAATCTACAGGGTTATCCGAAACTCCTATACAGGCTACCAGGTCGCTGATGGTAGAACTTTTACCGTGAGGAATTGCTATCCCGTGCTTCATACCCGTAGACATTTTTTCTTCTCTTTCCATTATTGCGGTAAAAGCAGCTTCGCGGTTGGGAATTTTCTTTGCCGCTTCCAGTATATCCAGTAATTCCCTGATAATTTCTTCTTTATTGGTACCCTTCATGTGGAGGCTGATGGTTTCTTTGGTTAAAATTGTCTTTAGGTTCATGGTTTAGTGTAAATCCGGCAGGGGTAAAAGTCAAGTATTTTATATTTTGTTATTTTTGGTATATCATATTAACATGAAAACCAACCGCTGGTATAAATCCGGTAAATCTTTATTAAAAGAAATAGCCGGTTCCGCTCCGGACACCAATACAATGTACATCTGGTATATGGGGCAGCATGGATTTGTTATTAATCTGGAAGGAACGGTTATTTATATCGATGTAATTCTTAACCCGCTTTGCGGCAAGGATGGTAAAGATCGCAGAAATTATCCGCCCCCCTTTGGGCCGGATGCGATACAGCGGGCAGATTATTATATCTGTACCCACAACCACAGCGATCATCTTAACCTTCAAACCATAGTGCCTCTGGCCAAAGCCAATCCAGGTACAAAGTTTATTGTGCCAAAGCCCTGGGTCAGGCTGCTTGCCGGCGCCGGCATAGAGAAGGCCAGGATTATGGGCGCCTGCGCACAGCAGCCTCTGGAAGCCGGCAAAATTGAAATTTTGCCTGTGCCGGCTTTCCATACGCGGTATATTCAGGATGAAGGGGTAAAAGACAAAAACGGCGATTATACGGATTTGGGTTATGTTATCAGGACAGGCGCGTTGTCGGTTTATCACTCAGGCGATACCTGGATTAATCCGGAGCTTGTGAGCGTTCTAAAAGAACTGGGGCCCTTTAACGCAGCGATGCTCCCGGTTAACGGCGCTGACTGGGAACGGACAGCACGCGGCTGCATCGGAAATGTTAGCGCCATGGACGCGGTTAAACTGGCAATGGAAGTACCGGTGGATTTGGTAATCCCCAGCCATTACGACATGATGCCGGGCAATACAGAAAACCCGGCCTATTTTGCGGACTGCTTCTACAGGCTCTGCCCGCAGAAGCGGTTCCACATCTGTGCACTGGGCGAACGGTTTATTTACATGAAGTAGTGCCTGTCCGCAAAATACGCCGGCGAGGTAATTTTGCGGACAGACTTTGTAATTCTAAAAATTTTAATCTTCTGCAATTTTGTAACCGGCCATTTTTATGGCCTGTTTTACCTCAAGAAAATGGTTCCGGTTTTTTGTCTCCAGCGAGATTAACAGGAAGCAGCCGTTAATGTCGGTATTTTCGCCGCCCGGATTGTGAATGACCTTGGTTACATTCGCGCCCAGTTTAGCGATAATCGCCGATACATCCCGCAGCTGTCCCGGTTTATCCAGCATTTCGATTTTAAGTTCGGACAGCCGCCCGGTTGTAAGCAACCCCCGGTTTATTACACGCGAAAGAATGTTCACGTCGATGTTGCCGCCGGAAATTACCGCGCATACTTTTTTGTCTTTAATCGGCAGTTTGCCGAACATGGCGGCCGCGACCGCTACCGCCCCCGCGCCCTCCGCGACCAGTTTTTGCTGTTCCATCAATGACAAAATGGCGGTCGCGATTTCATCATCGGTAACTGTTACGATGTCATCTACGTACTGCGTACATAACTCGTAGGTGTTTACACCGGGCGATTTTACAGCAATGCCGTCCGCGAATGTGGAAACGTTTGTAAGGCTCCAGCGTTTTTTATCCTTGAACGAATTAAACATGCTGCCGGCTCCGGCGGCCTGGACACCGTAAACTTTGCATTCCGGGTTCAGTTTTTTAACCGCGAAGGCGACGCCGGAGATCAGGCCGCCGCCGCCGATTGGTACAATTACGGCGTCAAGATCGCTGACCTGTTCCAGAATTTCCAGGCCGATTGTGCCCTGCCCGGCAATCACGTCAATATCGTCAAACGGATGAATAAAAACCCCTCCGCTTTCTTTTTGATACGCCGCGGCAGCTTCGTAGGCGTCGTCATATACGCCGTCAATAAGTTTGATCTGCGCGCCCATGCGCTTGGTAGCTTCGATTTTTGAAAGGGGGGCGATGCTTGGTATAAAAATCGTGGCATCAATTCCTGAACGCTGCGCGGAAAGGGCTACGCCCTGCGCGTGGTTGCCTGCGGAGCAGGCTATTACACCCTTTGCTTTTTCTTCTTCCGGCAGCATCGCAATCCTGAAATACGCGCCGCGCACCTTGAATGAACCTGTGATCTGTAAATTTTCGGTTTTAAGATACAGGCTGCAGTCAGGGGCCAGGCCCGGAGAAACGATTACGTCGGTTTTACGCGCTACATTCTTTAGCAGATGGGCGGCCTGATATATCCGGTCCAGAGTCAGCATACAACCGCTCCCCTGTCCGCCGAAGATACAGCTTTGGCATATCTTTTAAGATAGCCGCTCAGATTTTGCTGCGGCCGCAGTGCAATTGTTTTTTTGCGTTCTGATATTACTTCATCCGGTACAAGCAGTTCCATTAAATGATTGTTTATATCAATGTGAATTTTATCGCCGTCGCAAACCCAGGCGATTAATCCGCCGGCCGCGGCTTCCGGGGAAACATGCCCTATGGCTGCTCCCCTTGTCGCGCCGGAAAAACGGCCGTCTGTAATCAGCGCTACGTCACTGTCCAGGCCCATGCCGGCTATGGCCGATGTCGGGTTAAGCATTTCCCGCATTCCGGGGCCGCCGGCAGGTCCTTCGTAGCGGATCACTACGACATCGCCTGCCTTGATTTTCCCGCTGTAAATCGCAGCGATCGCGGTTTCTTCTCCGTCAAAGACCCTGGCGGCTCCGGTAAAATCAAGCATTTCTTTTTTTACCGCGCTGCGTTTGACAACCGCTCCGCCGGGCGCCAGGTTGCCGAATAGGGCCGCCAGTCCTCCGGTATCCGAATACTTTTGTATTACTTCGCGGTTTTTTACTATTGTGTTTTTTATATTTTCACCGACGGTCCTGCCGGTTACTGTAATTTCATCAAGATTCAAAAGTCCGCCAAGCTCGTGCATGACTGCGCAGACACCGCCGGCCGCGTTCAGATCTTCCACGTGATGGCTTCCAGCCGGAGCAAGATGGCAAAGGTTGGGCGTCCTGCCGCTTACTTCGTTTACCAGATCCAGGTCGAGTTTAATCCCGCGCTCGTTGGCGATGGCAAAAAGATGCAGGACGGAATTGGTCGAACAGCCAAGCGCCATATCGACAGTCAGCGCGTTGTAAAAAGCTTTTACGGTCATTATGTCCGACGGCTTTATGTTTTTTTGCAGCAGCTCCATAACCTGCAGCCCGGCGTCTTTTGCCAGGCGCAGCCGCTGTGCGTATACAGCCGGGACAGTGCCGCTGCCCGGCAGCGCGATGCCCAGCGCTTCGCTGAGGCAGTTCATCGAGTTAGCGGTGAACATACCGGAGCAGGAGCCGCATCCGGGACAGGCGTTATTTTCTATCCGCAAAAGTTCGGCTTCGTTAATTTTACCGGCCTTGGCTGCGCCTACTGCTTCAAAAACCGTGTTAAGATCGGTACCGTCCGCGGACAGCATGGGGCCGCCGGATACAAAAATACAGGGCAGATTTAGCCTTGCCGCGGCCATGAGCATGGCCGGGACAATTTTGTCGCAGTTTGGAATAAAGACCAGAGCGTCAAAACAGTGGCCCCTGACCATGCACTCTATACTGTCTGCGATAATTTCGCGTGAGGACAGCGAATACTTCATTCCCTCGTGCCCCATGGCCAGTCCGTCGCAGACGCCTATGGTGTTAAATTCCATCGGCGTTCCGCCTGCCATAAGGATTCCGTCCTTGACAGCGCGGGCTATGTTCTGCAGATGGATATGCCCGGGCACGACTTCGTTAAAAGAATTGACAACGCCTACAATCGGCCTGGAGATCTGGGCATCGGTATAACCCATTGCCTTAAGCAGCGATCTCTTGGGTGCGTTTTCTACTCCCGACTTCATTGTGTCGCTGATCATGCCTTATCGCTCCAGCTCATTTTTTTGCGGAGCTCGGCGCCCACTTTTTCTACCTGGAGTTCCTGTTCTGCCTTGCGTCTGGCGGTAAATGTGGGCCTTCCGTCGGCGTTTTCCTTGAGCCATTTTTTGGCAAATGAACCGTCCTGGATTTCGGAAAGCACCTTCTTCATTTCATTTTTTGTTTCCTGTGTAATGATTCTGTCGCCGACGCAATAGTCGCCGTATTCGGCCGTGTCGCTGATGGAATAGCGCATAAATGAAAGTCCGCTTTTTACAACCAGATCAATTATCAGCTTCATTTCGTGGATACATTCAAAATAGGCGCTTTCCGGCTGGTAACCTGCGTTGACCAGGGTTTCAAATCCGGCCTTCATCAGGGCCGATACTCCGCCGCAGAGCACGCATTGTTCGCCGAACAGGTCGGTCTCGGTTTCTTCCTTAAAAGTTGTTTCAAGAATCCCGCCCCGGCCGCCGCCGATTCCGCTTGCGTAGGCGAGTGCGATTTCTTTGGCATTTCCTGTCGCGTTATTTTCTACCGCAATAAGATTTGGGACTCCCCTGTTTTCCAGGAACTGGCTGCGCACCGTATGGCCGGGCCCCTTTGGCGCTATCATGATAACGTTGACATCCTTGGGCGGTACTATCTGTTTATAATGAATATTAAAACCGTGGGCAAAACAGAGGGTCATTCCCTTGCGCAGATTTGGCATTACGCCTTCTTCATAAATGGCCTTCATTTTTTCGTCATTTACCAGCATCATCACGATATCCGCCTGTTTGACCGCCTCTCCTGTATTTAGTACGGTAAAGCCGTCTTTCTTTGCCTGCTGCGCGCTTTTGGAACCATCGTACAGCCCGATAATTACCTTGACCTTGCTGTCGCGCAGGTTCTGCGCGTGGGCATGGCCCTGGGATCCGTAGCCGATAATTGCCACAGTTTTGCCTTCCAGCTGTTTGGGATCGCAGTCTTTGTCGTAATACATTTTCGCCATGATAAATACACTCCTGTATAAAAAAAATTTTTTCGGTAAAAATTACCGGTTTACTTTTGCCATTAGGGTTACTTCTTTTACGTCGTATAATTTTGAAAGCTGACGCACCATCTGGGTTTGTATGTATTGATCGCCCCTGGAAACGATCAGCATCCTGGACAGCGACGGATTTTCCGTCTCGTTTACATGCAGGCTGTCAATGTTGTAGCCGCGTCTGGCGTAAAGGCCGGTTATGCGGTTCAGTACGCCGTACTGGTTGTTTACAAGCAGTTCAACTGTAAATTTTTCCATAACGTCATCCTTTGATAATAATGTTCTTTATGGTCCCGCCCGCCGGGATCATTGGCAGAACTTTTTCGTCCATATCAATGCGGCAATCAATGACGGCTGGGCCCGATGCCGGAAGCTGTTCCAGTATTGATTTTAACTGCCCCAGGTTTTCTGCCAAAAAACCTTCCGCGCCGAACGCTTTGGCAAGCGCGGCAAAATCCGTTTTGCGGTTGAGGGTGGTCTGCGAATAACGTTTGTCGTAGAACATGGTCTGCCACTGGCGCACCATTCCCAGAACGCCGTTATTGAGCAGAATTACCAATATGGGCAGTTCCTGCGAAACCGCTGTAGCCAGTTCGTTAAGGTTCATGCCAAAGCTGCCGTCGCTGGTAAAAAGAACGGTCCTTTTTTTCCCGGCAGCCATGCACCCGCCGATTGCGGCGCCCAATCCGTAGCCCATCGCGCCCAGCCCGCCGGAGGTAAGCAGGGTCCGCGGTTTTTTAAACGGATAGTACTGCATGGTCCACATCTGGTGCTGGCCTACATCGGTGGCTATTACCGTATCATCACCGCAGTAAGAACTTACTGTGCCTATAATGTTGCGCGGGTTAAAATTTTCATCAGCCGGCTGCCGGTCAACCTGCTTAAGTTCATTGATACGCGACAGCCATTCGGTGTTTTTTGCGGCCGGCAGTGATTGCAGAAGGCCGGTCAAAATTTCTTTGGCGTCCCCGCAGATGTAAATGTGGGAAGCTACGTTCTTGCCGATTTCCGCGAGGTCAATGTCGGCATGAACAATGATCCTCCCTTCTTTATACGCCTCTACATTGCCTGTGGCCCTGTCGGAAAACCTGACGCCTACTGCAAGCATCAAATCACATTCGGACTGCGCGACAGAGGCCGCATACTTGCCGTGCATGCCACACATGCCCAGATTAAGTTCATAATCATGGGGCAGGGCAGATATTCCCATCATGCTGAGGCCGACCGGGGCGGACAACCGTTCGGAAAGCTGCCGCAGTTCGTTTTCCGCCCTGGCGGCCAGTACTCCGCCCCCCGCGTAGATATACGGTCTTTTGCAATTCTTAATCGCCTGCACAATTTCTGAAAGGTTAAAATCCGATGATTGCCTAGGAATGTGCCCCGGTGAATTTCCGGAATATTCACATTCCTCGCACTGCACATTTTTGGGAATATCTACCAGTACAGGCCCGCGCCGCCCGCTGTTGGCGATGCGGAACGCCTCGTTTATCGTCTCTTCAAGGTCGCAGACATCCCTTACAACAAAATTGTGCTTTACAATGGGCTGGGTAATTCCGGCGATGTCCACTTCCTGGAAACTGTCCTTGCCAAGAAGGGGTACTGCGACATTCCCCGTTATTGCCAAAAGCGGCACGCTGTCCAGATACGCGTTAGCAATACCGGTTACCAGGTTGGTGGCGCCCGGGCCGCTGGTGGCGAACACCACGCCAGTTTTGCCGGATGCCCTGGCATATCCGTCTGCGGCATGGGCAGCGCCCTGCTCGTGGGCGGTAATAACATGATGAATTCTGTCCGAGTTTCTGTATAATTCATCATAAATCGGAAGAACCGCCCCTCCCGGATACCCAAAAATTGTGGTTACACCGTGCGAAACCATCTGTTCAATGACGATTCTTGCCCCGTTCAACTTCATTCAATTCCTCCTGAAACATAAAAAAAGCCCCCCGCAGCGTCTGCTGCGGGGGGCTCTGTAGTCAGTGCCTTTATTCAGCTAACGCAAAATGGCTGTTTCGCGGAGAATAATGCTAAGTACTGCTACAATACCAATGACCGCGAATCTCATTTTGCTTCCCCCTTACTGAATATTTTAATTTACGTTATCACATTTTTTTAAATAGTGTCAAGTATCTTTTTTAACGCTTTTACCGCCTTTGTAAACCGCTGGGCATCGGTCAGATTTTCCAGGTATTTTAAATGCGGTTCTACCGATAAAAATCCGTTAAATCCGCCGGAATAAGCGTCTTTTAAGATTTCGGCAATGTGACCTTCGCCTTCTCCTGCCGGGACAAAATGCCTGGGTTCCCTTGTCGCGTCTTTTATATGGAAATACGCGGTCCTGTTTTTTAATAGGTTCCAGGCCTGCAGGAGATCTGCGTTGTTCATTATAAAATTACCGGGATCTAAAGCCAGGACCAGCCCTTCTACCCTGTCCAGAATTCGGACACAGCGGGAAGGTATATCGGTATAAATTCCTGATTCATTTTCCAGCGCGTACTGCCTGCCTTCAAGGCGCGCGGTCCTGACCAGCTCGGTAAGCCTGCGGACAACTTCGTCCTCCCACGGCGCAGGGTCGCTGCCTTTTGGAACATAAAAACTAAAAGCCCGGATATATGGAGCCTCAAGGATTTTGGCCGCTGCCAGCGCCCTTTCAAAAGATTTTTTAACCTGGTCAAAATCATCTGTTATGGGTGTTTTGCCTACCGGAGATCCAATGGAGGAAACTTTAATGCCGCCGCCATCCAGCTTTTCTTTTATTTTTTTTAATTCGTCATCGCTGCAGTCCAGTATATTTTTCCCGTCAATATTGCGGATTTCCATATACTGAATTCCGTTCGCTTTTAGGGCGTCTATCTGTTCCCCCGCGGAAATCCCGGCTTCATCGGCAAATGCGCTAAGTTTAAAATTTTTCATTACTGCAGTATATGAAAGTATCTATAAAGAAACAATCCAAATATGTTAACATCCAGATATGTTTGGATTATCCATGATAAGGTTATACAGAACAAATGCAAAAGCACGATTTTATGAAAAACTACAATGGAATCAATAAGTTAAAACCTTATCTGTTTTTGCTGCCCATTCTTGTATTTGCCTGCGGTTTTGTTTATTTTCCCTTTGCGCGGACTTTCCTCTACAGCTTTTCCCGTGTAAATTTCAGGGGCGATATTACCGGCTTTACCGGAACCCGGAATTTTAACAGGCTTTTTGGCGATCCGGTTTTTTTTACCGCGCTTAAAAACACCCTTACCCTTACTTTTTTTGCCGTGACATTTAACCTTTTGATCTCGTATAGTCTGGCCCTGCTTGCCAACAGGAAACGCAAGACCTCATTTATCTACGAGACCATGTTCATCATACCCATGGCGGTTTCCATGCCGGCGGCTTCCCAGATTTTTAAAATGCTCCTTGAACCTGCAATGGGAATTTTCAACTACCGGCTGGGATTAAAAATCGGCTGGTTTACCGATCCTTCCGCGGCGCTTGCCGGCATTGTAATGGTATGCGTGTGGATTGGGATTCCGTTTGACTTTATTTTATTTCTCTCTGGTCTGCGCAATATTCCGTCCAACGTAATGGAAGCCGCAGATCTGGAAGGAACAGGCAAATTAAGGCGGCTTTTTAAACTTCAGCTTCCGCTTACAGCTCCCACAATTTTTTATGTTATCTGCACCAATATTGTACTGGCGATGATGACTTCAACGCCGGTAATGATCATAACTGCCGGACAGCCCAGCCATTCAACAACGACCCTGATTTTTATGATGTATACTTCCGGGTATCAGTCTTCAAATTACAGCATTGCCGCCTGCATAAGCCTTATTACTTTTATACTGACTTTTGGAATGGTTTTTTTGGCTTTTATTTTTGACAGCCGCAAGGTGCATTACCAATGACAAGAACCCAAAAATGCCGGTTTGTCAAAGACGCCCTGGTCACGTTTTTTGCAATTATTGCCGGGCTGATTATTGTATTCCCCGTAATTTACTGTGCAGCCGTCGCGTTTAAAACAAGGGCGGAGCTTTCGGTTTTTCCTCCCAAAGTATTGCCGGACAGTTTTTTAAATCTGGAAAATTTCAGGACCGTGTTCCGCATGGCGCCCCTGATGAGGTTCATGCTGAATTCGGTAATTGTTTCCGGTATGGGATGCGTGCTTAAACTTTTGTTTGCAATACTTGCCGCCTATGCCTTTGTTTTTTTTAAATTCCGGGGCAGGACGATCCTTTTTTTTATAGTCCTTGGAACCATGATGCTCCCGGCAGATACTTTGGTTGTGACCAATTACATTACAATTACGCGGCTTAATCTGCTGGACAATTATTTTGGCATGTGTGTTACTTCCCTGGCCGGGGCAACTCAAATGTTTATGCTGCGCCAGAATTTTAAAACTGTTCCTGTTTCCTACAGGGACGCCGCCTTTATGGACGGCTGCGGAGATTTGCGTTTCCTTGCCTTTATTGTCACTCCGTTTTCCGCCCCTGTCATTCTTACATTGCTGGTTCAATCGTTTACTACATTCTGGAACGCTTACCTTTGGCCCCTGCTGGTAACCAACCGCATTGAAATGCGGACAGTTCAGATTGGTGTAGCCATGCTTACAAATCCGCTGGACACCAATTACACAGTTGTACTTGCGGCAGTCACCCTAATCCTTGTTCCCTCTTTTGTTTTATTCGGTTTCCTGCGCATGGCAGTCGTAAGGGGTATTGAAGGCGGAGCTCTTGTAGGATAACGTTAAAAATCAATTAAATCGGGTGTTTTTTTAATTTGGTGAGTTGAAAAAAAATTCAATTTATATTTTATTAATATTATTGCTCCGGAGGATTTACATGAGAAATTTTTTTAACATTAAGACCGCGGTTTTGGCCGTATTATTGGCAGTATTTGGAAATCCGCTCTGGGCTGCCGGAGGCGGCCAGAGTACGCCGGCCGCAAAACCGGGCCCTGTGACTATACGTTTTTGGCATTCCATGTCCGATGAAGCCGGTCTCGCGTTTGACCAATTTGTAAAAGAATTCAATGAAGGTCCCGGCGCCGCCAAACAAATCACCGTGGAAGCCGTTTTCCAGGGCCAGTACTCCGACGCGACTGCCAAGCTCAGGCCCCTTCTCCAGACCAGGCAAACCAATACCCTGCCGGATGTAATGCAGATTGATTCAACCGGTGTTGTGGATTACCTCAATACAGAATACGCGTATACCGTGGACGACGCATTAAAGAACGATAGCAGTTATGATCTGGGGCAAATAATGGAAGCGCCGCTTAAAGCCTGGAATTACGGGGGCAGGCAGCTTGGGCTTCCGGTTTCAGCTTCCACTACTGTTATGTATTACAACAAGAGTATGCTTGACGCGGCCGGGATTGCGAATGCTCCGTCTACTTTTAACGAGATTATTGAAGCCGCCAAAAAATTACCGCCCTTAAATTCCAATAACCAAAAGCTTACGGCTTTTGCGCAGCAGCCCAATACCGTTCTTCTTGCCAACTGGATCGGCCAGATACAGGGCCCCCAATTTTATTATGTGGTGAACAACAGCAACGGCAGGGACGGCAGCGCGACCAGGCTTGTCTGTGATACCGACGGTACTTTACTGACATTTTTAAAGGCCTGGAAAGCAATGTACGACGCCGGCGCACTTCTCAATGTTTCCGACGGGCTAAGCAATTTATTTTTAACCCAGCAAATCGCCTTTTATACTGCGTCCACATCAGGGTTAACCGGCCTTTTAAACCAGATAGGAGGACGTTTTGAACTGGGCTGCGCGTTTTTCCCAAGAATTGACGATAAAGCCAAACCGGGCGCCGCGGTTTCCGGTTCGGCACTGTTTATGTTCAACAAGGGCGACAGGGCCAAAACCGATGCCTGCTGGGAGTTTGTAAAGTTTATGTGTTCCGCCGGTGTGCAGGCCCGTTTCGGCGCTGCTACCGGTTACACACCGGTAAATACAGGTTCCGTAAATGATCCAGCCTATGCAAGTTACGCTGCCCAATATCCCCAGGCCAATATCGGCGCCAGTCAGCTTTCGCAGACCAGTCCTGAAATGATGGGTGTAATTGTCGGCCCTTCCAGGGATTTTTATTACGAAATTATCAACCAGGTTTCGGTAATGCTTGAAGAAAAAAAGACGCCTGAAGAAACCGTAAAGACCATGTCGGCTGCCCTCAACAGGCTCCTCGACGATTACGCCGAGGCAAATAAATAGCGGCTGTTTAAATAATCCGCGATAATTTTTATTAGGTTAGCCTCGCCGAACGCGCCGGCCTTGGTAATCAGCAGCCCTTTTTCCTGTCCGTAAATTTGGGCAAGCACAACGCCCGGCCGGATTTCCAGCAAAGGCGCCAGGCATTTGTATTCCAAAGCCTTTGCTATTCCCAATAAGGTATCTCCTCCAAAAATCGCCAGATTAAGCGGCCCGGTTTTGCTGATTATTTTTTTTACCAGGCTGCCAATACTTTGCGCAATTTGAGCTGAAGCAGAAACATCGGCCTGTCCCTTTCCCGGGGCGGTATCCTCAGCAGACATTGTTTTCTCCCCCAGCGCGGCCTTTGTGCCGAGTATGCAAATTTTTTTACTGCCCAGTTCTTTGGCGCAAAAGGAAATTATTTTTTCTGCGTCCTCCGGCGCCGGATCGGACATACCGCTTGTTTCGCGGTAAACCGCGCCGCAGTAAACTGCGCCATAGCTTACCGCATCGCAGTTTGCCCCGATAGCCGGAATATCCGCCCGCATGGCTGTCTTTACCTGGTTTATTGAAACCGGATGCAGGCTTCCGGAAACTATTAGCAGTGGCAACTCTGTTATTTTTTGTTTTTCTGTATCAGGCTTTTTTTCAAGGGGAAGGGTTTCTGTCAGCGCCTGTGCAAACCCGGCGCATCCGGCGCTTACGTGCAGCAGCTTTTTCTTTAATAACGCAGCGGCAATACTTTTGAGGTCTTTTGTTTCTTGAGCATCAAAAACAAGAATTTCCCTGTTCTTTGAAGCAGTAATTTTGCCGCCTGCCGGTACAATCCTTACAGGAATTTTTGACTGTTTCCCAATAATGGCCGGAACAAAACTTTCTGTTATTGGATTAAACGGATCGTTTGCCATTGAAGATTCATGTATGGGTTTTTCTTCGAGGTATTGATAACCGTTTCTGGTATACCGCTTTAAGTCCGGATAAGCGGGAACAAAAGCCAGAAACCGGCTGTCTGCTGCTTCCATCAATGCTTCAAGTTCCGCGCCGATGTTTCCCCTTAGGCAGGAATCTGTTTTTTTGTAAAAATATGTAAAATTATTATCTGCATTTACCGCGGTCTTTATTATTTTACGGGAAGCTTCAGGGGAAATATGCCTGGAATCAGTATTGATCACGGTAACAGAAAAATCCGGGCTCCCGGTATTTTGGTTTACTGCGTTAATTTCTTCTGCGCAGGGAAATACCCCGGTGCTTATGCTTTTTTTGGCAAACTGGACGCCGGTATCCAGGGCGCCGGTTAAGTCATCTGCCAGAACAAGGAGACGTTCGTTGTGTTTATCCGGATTCACTGCGCTGCGTGTTACCGGAGCAATGGTCATGGGAATAATTATTGCATATCAGAATGACAGGTGCTATCCTTATAAATTATGAACGAAAAAAACATGAACGGTATAATCAGCCAATTGTGCGCGGAAATAAAACTTCCCAAAATGCTTAAAGTGCGCCAGAAATTCGATACTGCATGCATACATAAAGAAAAAATCGCCGATGCTGTTTTTGCGCAGTTATCCAGGCCGGAAATAGCCGATGCTGTCAAACCCGGCAAACGGATTGCTATAACCTGCGGGAGCAGGGGAGTGGCCAACATTCCCGTTATAATCAAAGCCATTGTTGATTTTATTAAATCCAGGAATGCTGTTCCGTTTGTCGTACCTGCGATGGGAAGCCACGGCGGCGCGACTGCAGAAGGCCAAAAAAACCTGCTTGCCCGTTACGGCGTAACAGATGAATCAATAGGCTGTCCCATTATTTCTTCCATGGATACTGTTGTCATAGGCAAAGCTGCCTGCGGATCGCAGGCGTCCGGCGGCCCGGAAAAAACCTATGAGGTTCGCATAGACAAAAACGCGGCCCTTTCTGACGGCATAATTGTCGCGGGGCGCATAAAACCCCATACCGATTTCCGCGGGCCCTTCGAGAGCGGTATCATGAAAATGATGGCCATAGGGCTGGGCAAGCGGGAAGGCGCCGAAATCTGCCATTCACGCGGATTCGGGGAAATGGCCCGCATGGTTCCGCTTTTTGGCAGGACCATCCTAAAGAACGCTCCTGTCATCCTGGGTTTTGGAATTCTGGAAAATGCCTTCTCGCAGACCTGCAAATTTGAAGCTATGCTGCCGGGAGAAATAGAAACCAAAGAACCGGAATTACTTAAGGAAGCCAGGAGTCACCTACCGGTAATTCCTTTTAAAAGCGCGGACGTTCTGGTCGTTGACCGCATCGGCAAAGATATTTCCGGAGACGGCATGGATCCCAATGTAACCGGAGCCGGCCCATGTACGCCGTTTGTTAACGGCGGAATCGCGGCCAACCGCACAGTGGTTCTGGATTTAACCGCCGGTACCCACGGGTCCGCAATGGGCGTGGGAGCGGCCCATACAATCACCAGGCGGCTTTTTGAAAAAATTGATTATGACGCAACATATGTTAACGCGGTAACCGCCCGTGTTCTGGAATTCGCCCGGATACCCGCTGTCACCGAAAACGATCGCGAAGCGGTTCAGCTTGCTCTGCGCACCAGTACAAGCGCGGATCCGGACAATCCGCGGATAATCCGGATTACAGACAGCCTCCACACGGAAGTCTTTTGGATCAGTGAGGCTTTGGAAAAAGAAGCGCGGGAAATGGGGCTGGAAATACTGGAAGGCGCGGCAGATTGGCCCTTTGATAAAAACGGCAGTCTTTGGTGAATTTAACAAAGCGGCCGGTTATTGGTATTACCATAGGTGATCCCGCTGGTATCGGACCGGAAATCTGTGTTAAGGCACTGGCCAAAAATGAAGTTTACGAAAATTCAATCCCTGTTGTATACGCCGACAGGATCGTTCTGGAAGATGCTCTGGAAATTACCGGTAAAAAATTTATTTTAAATCCGGTAAAAAAACCTTCGCAGGCCTGCGGAATATTGGGAACTTTCGATTTTATTGAATCAGGCGCAATAAAAAAACGCGGTGATTATTTACACGGCGAGGCCGCGGCAAAATCCGGGGAAGCGGCTTTTCAATATATTGTAAAGGCAATCAATGACGCGATGGTTGGGGAAACCGCGGCTGTTGTCACCTGTCCGATCAACAAGGAAGCTATAAACCTCGCCGGCCATTTATTTGCAGGACATACCGAGATCTTCGCGCATTACACAGATACAAAAGATTACGGTATGCTCCTGTCCGCGCGAAGCGGCAGCCGCTGCCTTAACGTAATACACGTAACAACCCATGTCGGACTGGCAAAGGCCTGCGAACTGATTACCGCTGAACGCGTTTTAAAAACCATAATTCTGGCGGACAAAGCTCTGGCGATGATGGGCAGTAAAACCCGCCGTGTAGCCGTTGCCGGGTTAAATCCGCACAGTTCGGAGAACGGCCTTTTTGGCAGCGAAGAAGCGGACGCTATAATACCTGCAATCCGCGAAGCCTCTTCCAAAGGAATCAATGTAACCGGCCCCCTGCCTCCCGATACCGTATTTGTAAAAGCCCTGGGAGGACAGTTTGACATCGTTGTGGCGATGTACCATGATCAGGGCCACATTCCGCTCAAGCTCTGCGGATTTGCAACGGACATTAAAGGTATCATATCCAGTGCCGGGGGCGTCAACGCCACGATAGGGCTGCCGATAATACGCACTTCCGTTGATCACGGAACAGCCTACGACATTGCCGGTAAAAACCTGGCCAATGAAGACAGCCTTATTGACGCTCTTGAAATGGCGGTTAAATTTTCCCGATAAAACTTTTTTTAATGAAGCGTGTATTCGTCTATCTTTTCCAGAATTGATTCAAGATCGAGAGGTTTGCCGACAAAGCTGTTCATGCCGGAGGAAATGCATTTTTCTATATCTTCGTTAAATACATCAGCAGTCATCGCCACAATGGGAATATTGTCGGCTATGGGATTGCCAAGCTGGCGGATTTTTTTTGTGACTTCGTAACCGTTCATCTCCGGCATGTGTATATCCATAAAAATCATATCGTAGGACGCCGGGTTTTCCAAAAATTTTGAGTAAGCGATAATGCCGTTTTCCGCAAAATCTATGCTTATGCCTGTAAACTCCAGCAGGGTTTCAACTATCTCGCGGTTTATTTCGATATCTTCGGCTACCAGAATGGACAAATTTTTAAAACATTGATCGCTGTATTTTGCCGCCTGGTTTTCATCTCCGGATTGATCATCGCCTTTTAGTTCGATTTGTGTTTTTTCCGATGCGATGCTGAAAATAAAATCCGATCCTTTCCCCATTTGCGATTCGATTGTAATTGTCCCGCCCAGCATCCCTACCAGGCTTTTTGAAATTGCCAGCCCCAGACCTGTTCCGCCGAATTTGCGCGAGATTGTACCGTCGGCCTGCGCGAACGATTTAAAAATTTTTTCCTTCTGTTCATCGGATATTCCCATTCCCGTATCCCTGACCGTAAACTGCAGTATATGGTTCTTTTCGGTTTCTTCTGTTTGGGTAACCAGCAGCGATATGGTTCCTTCTATCGGGGTAAATTTTACCGCGTTGTTCAGCAAATTCGTAAGTATCTGGCTTAGCCTCTGCTCGTCGGATTTGATTTTTTTTGGCACATTTTGATCAACGGTAATAATAAAATTCTGTTTCTTGGCGTCAATCTGGTAGTCAAGGATACTCTTGATTCGCGCCACCATCTTCTCAACCTCAAATTCATCGTAGGTAAGTTCCAGTTTGTTCGCTTCTATTTTGGACATATCAAGTATATCGTTGATAACACCAAGCAGGTGGGTTGACGCGGTGCTTATCCTGTCAAAGCAGTAATTTTTTCTTTCATTCTCATTGGTAGTTTTACCGATACCGGTCATTCCGATAATCGCGTTCATGGGGGTGCGCATTTCGTGGCTCATGCGTGACAGGAAATCGCTTTTTGCCCTGTTGGCTTCGTCCGCCTGGTCCTTTGCCTGTATCAGCTCATCAAGAATTAAGTTCCTGTTAATCGCTCCGGAAAACACGCCCGCTATCATTTTCCCCAGCTGGATGACGCTGCTGTCCCAGGTATAAGGTTCTGCATAATGAATAAATCCCAGGACGCCCCAGAATTTTCCGGAGATATAAATTGCAATATTCAAAAAAGAACCCAGGTTGTAATTTTTAACAAGTTCAAAATTCGGATGGTTTTCCTGTCCAAAGTCATTGACGGCCGTATAACCCTCGTTCATCAATGAGCTGTAATAATCCATGTCTTTTGACAGCGGCCATTTGTCCTGCGACCCGATAAAGGGGCGGGCTTTTTCGTTGTACCATTCCGAAATACATTCCAGGATTGATTGATCCTCGTTATATTTTGAAAGGATCGCCTGATCCGCGTTTGTAAACTGGCCGGATAATTTTAACGCCCTGTAAATGAGTATTTTGGAATCTTCGTTATGGGTAAAACTCTGGGCGATGGCCGACATTAATTCCTGCTGCTGGAGTCTTTTTTTAAGTTCGTCCCTGCCGGTAACCTCAAGCAGAATTCGCTGAACCATCTGTACCATCAGGTTTACAAAGATTGCGCCGAAGAAAAAAATCAGGGCGATCAGCATGTCAGTGGGCGCGGAATTCCTGTTAGTAATGTACAGGAACGCGATAATTACATAACCAATCTGAAAAAATACCATCATTACAAAACAAACCGTGTATATCAGGCTGCTGAATAATTTTGTTGATTTGGTTTTATATTTTAATTCTACAAGGGATCTATAGTACCTGAAAATTCCAAACAACATGATGGCTGAGCCGCATACAACCAGGATTATGTCTGAAATTTTTAATACTTTTTCCATAATACTCGCGACACGGCCGACTCGAACGGCCCACCTGCTGCTTAGAAGGCAGCTGCTCTATCCGGATGAGCTAGTGTCGCTGGCAGTTTCCGTGACTAATCCATTGCGGCTGTCCGGAAATATTTAATACTGCTTCTATTTTATAATTTTTTTAAAAAAAAATCAACTTTGTCCCGGGCCCATCGGTGCGTAAGCCGATCAGCAATTGACATTATTTATTAATTATCATATTTTATTAAAAGTTTTTTATAATTTTCAATTGCGAAGGAGGAAAAATAATGCTTGCCAGGGTGGTACTCATTAACTAAAACCGCGTGTTACTGAACTCCTGACTTTGGGTCAACGGACCATGAGTTTAAAGGATTCAGGCGGGTTTTCCTCTTGATTTTTAAAGAAACAAGTTTTTTTTATTTTCAGGTAGATTTAAACAATATATTAAACATGCGGTTTCTTCTCATCTTTTAATTCTTATTACAGGAGAATTGCATGTTAACAGATTTTGGCTTTACCGGGGCGGATCTTGCCGCCTCGCAGAATTTTTTGGAAGATAAAAACAACGATGAATATATTCCTGGCCGTATTATTGAATGCCGCAGGGAACAGTATAAAGTTATATGCGAACATGGGTCCGGCGATCCCAAGGGGTGCGGCGAACCTATTTGGTGCGGCGAACCCAAAGGGTTCGAAGTTTCCGCAGAACTCAAGGGCAGCTTCTTCCACAATCTTGAAGAAGGCGGTTTGTTCCCGGTCGTCGGCGATTTTGTCATCATAAAATACAACGATCACGGACCTTCCCTTATCGACGCTGTCCTGCCCAGGAGATCATTTTTTTCCAGGGTGGATTTTCTGGGCCACGCCGAAGGTTATGCCAAAAATGTGCGCGAGCAGGTTCTGGCTTCCAATTTCGATTATGTGTTCATACTTTCATCGCTCAATCTTGATTTAAACGTCAAACGCATCGCCAGGTATCTGACCGCCGCATGGCAGAGCGGCGGGTTCCCGGTGATCGTTTTGACCAAGGCTGACCTGTGCGATGATTATGCTGATAAGGCCGCACAGGTGCGCAGGATAAGCAGGGAAGTTCCGGTAATCGCGGTCAGCAGCAAAAGCGGATTTGGCCTTGGTGACCTTTCGCCTTTCCTTGAACCGGCAAAGACCATTGTTTTTTTGGGATCATCGGGGGTCGGCAAGTCTTCGCTTCTTAACAGGCTCGCCGGCGCGAATCTGATGGATGTTAAAGAGATCCGCGAAGACGATTCCAAAGGCCGCCACACCACAACCCACCGCCAGCTTTTTAGGCTTGAGTCCGGAGCCATGGTCATCGATACCCCCGGTATGAGGGAACTGGGCCTCTGGGATTCCAGGGAAGGCATAAGCCTCGCGTTTGCCGAAGTAGAAGAACTTTTTTCCCGCTGCAGGTTTTCCGACTGCACCCACAGCAGCGAACCCGGCTGCGCTGTACTGGCCGCCCTTGAAGACGGCAGTCTTTCTGCCCAGCAGTGGAAGACCTACAAAGCACAGCAAAGGGAAACCGCATTTGTGATGAACCATTCGGCTTACCTTAAACAGAAACAGGAGTTTCATAAATCAATCTCGCACGCGAACAAGTTAAGGCAAAAGGGAAAGGAGATTTTTTAAAAATGCAGACTTTTCAGGATTGTACGGTGAATATAAAAAAAGTTATAATCAGTGCATGATTGATTTTACAAAAACACCGATTACCGAACTCTTTGGCTCCAATTGTTTTTCCAACACTGTCATGCGCGAAAGGCTGCCTAAAAATATTTACCGCGAAGTAGTTGCTGTTCAGGAGGGTGAGAAGGAACTTACACTGGAAGTGGCGGAAGTTGTCGCTGCTTCCATGCGGGAATGGGCCATCTCCAGAGGCGCTTCCCATTATACCCATCTGTTTCAGCCCCTGACCGGACTTACCGCAGAAAAACACAATTCGTTTATTGCGCCCACCGGCGACGGCAGGGCGATCATGGAGTTCTCCGGCAAGGAATTGATCAGGGGAGAGACTGACGCTTCTTCGCTGCCGTCAGGCGGTCTGCGCGCGACTTTTGAGGCCAGGGGTTATACGGCCTGGGACCTTACAAGCCCCGCTTTTTTAAAAACAGATCCGACCGGGACAACGCTTTGTATTCCTACAGCCTTTATAAGTTATTACGGCCAGGCCCTGGACGAGAAGGTGCCGCTTTTAAAATCAATGAACGCGCTTTCGGCACAGGCGTTAAGGGTGCTCCGCGCTCTGGGAAATACCAGCACCAAACGTGTTATTACTTCGCTGGGGCCGGAGCAGGAATATTTTCTTGTTGATAAAAAATATTTTGATCAGCGCCAGGATCTTCTGCTTGCCGGCAGAACGGTCTTTGGCGCGCTGCCTGCCAAGGGCCAGGAAATGGAAGACCATTACTACGGCGCCATAAGGGAAAAAGTCGCCGCCTTTATGCGTGAACTCAATACTGAACTTTGGAAGGCGGGCATTCCGGCCAAGACCCAGCACAACGAGGCCGCTCCCAACCAGTTTGAAATTGTTCCCATTTATTCCAATTGCACCGCGGCGGCCGACGCCAACCAGTATATAATGGAAACCATCCATAACGTGGCGCGCAGGCACGGCATGGAAGGCCTTATCCACGAAAAACCTTTTGCCGGTGTGAACGGCTCCGGTAAGCACAACAACTGGTCCATGGAAACCGACGACGGAATCAAGCTCTTTGACCCGGGCGAAAATCCGGAATCCAACGCCCGTTTCCTCCTTTTTACCGCCGCCGTGATCGAAGCCATTGACAGGTTCGCGCTGCTGCTGCGTTCGGCAGTCGCGTGTTCCGGCAACGATCAGCGCCTGGGCGCCAATGAAGCGCCGCCTGTCATCATTAGCATTTTCTTCGGCAGCCTGCTTACCGAAATTTTTGAAAGCCTGGCAGCAGGCAAAACAAAAAAATCCAACCTGCGCGAAAAAATAAAATTAGGGGTTTCCAGCCTGCCGTCTCTTCCCAAGGATGTATCGGACAGGAACCGCACCAGTCCCTTTGCCTTTACAGGCAACAAGTTTGAATTCCGTATGGTCGGCTCTTCGCAGTCGGTTTCTACATCAGCCACCTACCTCAATACCGCAGTCGCCCAGGTACTCAAGGAATTCGCCGATAAACTGGAAGCGGTTCCGCCCGGAAGCCCTGCGGCAAAAATTAACGAGGCGGTTCACGCGATTATAAGGGAATCGTATTCGGCCCACAGCCGGGTTGTATATAACGGCAACAATTACACCAGCGAATGGATTAAGGAAGCAGGCCGCCGCGGTCTGCCCATAATCGGCAATTCACCGGAGGCCATTGCAGTTCTTGGCCGCAAAGAAATAACTTCACTGTTTGGGGAACATAAAGTCATAACATCTGAAGAGCTTGAAAGCCGGTATCAGATTTACCTTGAAAAATATTCCAAGCAGATGAATATCGAAGCCGGGGTCGCAATCGACATGGCCCGCCGCCAGATTTTCCCGGCGGTAAGCTCATTTGCCGCCAGCCTCGCGCGGGACGCTGTCTCTCTTGCGGCCATTCACGCACTGAATTTTCCGCAGGAAAGAAAGGCCGCCGAGATCGCTTCCCTTTGCAATGAACTCTCGGATTTAACAGATAAACTTGAAAGCATCCTTGCGGAGACCCACGGTATCGAAGATGATTTTGCCCAGGCAATGATGTATTCATCTAAAGTAAGGCCGGCGATGGATAATTTACGGACTGTAGCGGATAATCTGGAAAAGCTCGTATCCAAGGAAAAATGGCCTTTTCCCGGATACGAGGAATTGCTTTTTAAATTGTAAGAAACCAAAGGTTTCAGAAACCTCTGGTTTTAGAAACCTTTGGTTTTAGAAACCTTTGGTTTCAGCGATCCAGTATGTGTTTTACCGGATTCGCAAACGCGTAGTTAATTTTTTCTGTAAGTTCTTTCCTGTTTATCGGTTTGGCGACCAGGCAGCTTGCTCCCATGTTTTTGGCATGGGAGACGAATTCATCTTCGCTGTGTCCGCTTATAATCACCACCGGAATGGTCATAAATTTGGGATTCTTTCTTATGGTATGAAGGAATTCAAAACCGGAGATACCCGGCATTTCTATATCCAGCAGAATCAGATCCGGTTTTATCCGTGTAAGCAAGTCAGTAGCCGATGCCGCGGAATTTGCAATACAGAGGCTATAATCCTCGCTAAGCAGGGCTGTAATGACTTTAAGCGTCATGGGATCATCATCAATTGCCAAAATAATTCTTTTATCTGCCATCTTTAAATTCCTTCATTGCCATTTTAAATTAACATGAATCAGAAAGGCCTTTCCGCAAGGTACTTGTATTCTTTCCACACCCTTTCGGTCTGGACCTTGGCTTTTGCCAGGAGCATGTCCGCTCTTTCCGGATCCGCGGCTTTAAGGCTCTTGAACCGCACTTCCTTGTACATAAAATCTTCAATAGCGGTTGTCGGATCCTTGGAGTCAAGCTGGAAGGGGTTCTTGCCCTGTTCTTTGAGCCTGGGGTCGTAGCGGTACAGGGGCCAGAGCCCGGAAGTAACCGCGGCCTTCTGCTGATCCATACCTTTGCTGATGTCTATGCCGTGGTTGATGCAGTGTGAATACGCGATGATGATTGAAGCTCCAGGATATGATTCCGCTTCCCGTATCGCCCTTACTGTCTGAGCCATGTTCGCGCCCATGGCGATCCTGGCCACGTAAACGTAGCCGTAGCTCATGGCCATCGCGCCCAGGTCTTTCTTTACGATGTCTTTTCCCGCTGCTGCGAACCTCGCGATCGCGCCGACAGGAGTCGCCTTGGACATCTGGCCGCCGGTGTTGGAATAAAGTTCGGTGTCCATTACCAGGAGGTTTACGTTCCTGTTGCTGGCAAGTACATGATCCAGGCCGCCGTAGCCGATGTCGTAGGCCCAGCCGTCGCCGCCGAACGCCCATACCGACCGTCTGATAAAATGATCCGTCAGGGACGAGAGCAGTTTTGCCGTAGGTCTGTTGTCGTTCTTTATCGCGGCTATGAGTTCGTCCACCAGTTTGCGCTGGGCTTCGATTTCTTCGTCGGTGTTCTGCGGATTTGCCAGGAGTTTGTCGATTACCGATACTGCAATGCCTTCGGATTTTGCTTTAATTGCCATTTCCCTTGCGTGTTCGGCGAGCTTGTCGCTTGTCAGCCTCATGCCCATGCCGAACTCGGCGCAGTCTTCAAAGAGGCTGTTGGACCATACCGGGCCGCGGCCGTCGGAGCGCTGGCAGTACGGTGTCGTGGGGAGGTTGCCGCCGTAGATTGAGGAGCAGCCGGTTGCGTTCGCGATTATTGCCCTATCGCCGTAGAGCTGGGAGATCAGTTTGATGTAGGGAGTCTCGCCGCAGCCGCCGCAGGCGCCGGAGAATTCAAACAGGGGCCGCTTGTAGGCCAGACCTTTTACGGTGCCCAGGTTAAGTTCGGAAGCCGGCACTTCCGGCAGTGAAAGGAAGTAATCCCAGGCCGTAACCTGTTCCGCGTGGAAAGCCGGATCATCGGCAAAGGATTTCCAGGTAAGGGCCATAGGTTTGGAAGCGTCTTTTGACATGGGGCAGTTGCTGATGCAGAGCCCGCATTCCATACAGTCTTCTGCGGAGATCATCAGGGAAGTTTTTTGGCCTTCAACAGCTTTGGGTTTGACCGGAGCCGTTAAGAAACCTTTTGGCGCTTTGGCAACTTCCGCGTCTGTCGGATGCTTCATCCTTATGCAGGCGTGCGAGCAGACAAAGGAGCAGTTTCCGCACTGGATGCACACGTTCGGATTCCAAACGGGAATCTGCTCGGCCACGCAGCGTTTTTCGTACTGGGTTGTGGCTGTCGGGAAAGTTCCGTCATTCGGTATTTTGCTGACCGCCAGATTATCGCCTTCCTGGGCGTAAACTGCGCCGAGCACTTCCCTAATCCAGGGATCTTTTGCTGTGGAGAACGGCGGTTTAATGTGGAGATTGCCCTCGGTTGACGAAGGATAATTAACCATTTCCATTGCTGAAAGGGCTGCGTCCACTGTGGCGAAATTCTTCTGTACAATGTCGGCGCCTTTTTTTCCGTAGGTTTTTTCGATGGAATGCTTCATTTCCCTTACAGCATCTGCCTCAGGCAGCACTCCTGAAATCTTGAAGTACGCGGCCTGCATAACCGTATTGATGCGGTTGCCCATACCCGTATCCCTGGCGATCCCTGCGGCATCGATTACGTAAAATTTTAGCTTTTTGCTGATAATGCGTTTCTGTGCCTCTACCGGAATTTCCTTCCAGACTTCCGCAGCCTTGAACGGGCTGTTGAGGAGGAAAGTTCCTCCGTCCTTGGCATAGGACAGCAGGTCGTAGGTTTCCATGTAGGAAAATTTATGGCAGGCAAGGAAGTCAGCTTTGGTAATAAGGTAGGGCCGCCTGATCGGTTTTTTGCCGAAGCGCAGGTGGGAGACTGTAAAGCCGCCGGTCTTCTTTGAATCGTAGGAGAAGTAAGCCTGCGCGTAAAGCTCCGGTTTCGCGTCTCCGATGATTTTTATCGAGTTCTTGTTGGCGCCGACTGTTCCGTCGGAGCCCAGACCGTAGAACATGGCCTCGTTCATGTCGTCGTCTTTGATGACAAACTGCGGATCGTAATCCAGGCTCTTTCCCAGAACATCATCCTTGATGCCGACTACAAAACCGGCGATCTTTTTACCGGACAGGTTGTCGAAGACTGCTTTTGCCATGGCCGGGGTGAATTCCTTTGAACCCAGACCGTAACGGCCTCCCAGCACTGTGGGGTTGATGCTGAATTTACCAGCGGCCTGCATCTGTGCGATTGCCGTGCGTACATCTTCGTAAAGCGGCTCGCCCAGTGATCCCGGTTCCTTGGTCCTGTCCAGAACAGCGATTGATTTAACCGACGCGGGCAGGGCTTTTACAAAAGCTTCTGCGTCAAAGGGCCGGTAAAGCCTGACTTTGAGAACACCGACTTTTTCGCCTTTTGACATCAGGTATTCGGCGGTTTCCTCGCAGGTATCCGCTCCCGAACCCATAATGATGATGATTTTTTCCGCGTCTTTTGCGCCAAAATAATCAAATAAATGATAGGCGCGGCCTGTCAGTTTGGCGAATTTGTCCATTTCAGCCTGGACCATTGCTGCGGCATGAACGTAGTAGGAGCTTACGCCTTCACGGCCCTGGAAATAAGTATCCGGATTTTGGGCTGTTCCGCGGATCGCCGGCCGTTCTGGTGTAAGACCGCGAAGCCTGTGCGCCTTTACCAGGTCGTCATCGATCATTTGGTGCATAATTTCGTAGGAAATTTCTTCGATTTTCTGGTACTCGTGGCTGGTTCTGAACCCGTCAAAATAATGCAGGAAGGGAACCCTTGAACGCAGTGTGGAAGCGTGGGAAATAAGGGCCAGGTCCATTACTTCCTGGACGTTGTTTGAAGCAACCATTGCCCAGCCTGTCTGGCGGCAGGCCATTACGTCGGCGTGATCACCGAAAATGGAGAGACTGGAGGTAGCGACTGCCCTGGCGGAAATATGAAACACCGTTGATGTCAGTTCCCCGGCGATTTTATACATATTCGGGATCATCAGCAAAAGGCCCTGTGAGGCAGTAAAGGTCGTGCTCAGCGCTCCTGTAGTCAGCGCACCGTGCACCGCGCCGGCGGCTCCTGCTTCTGACTGCATTTCTATAACCTGGGGAATGGTACCCCACAAGTTCTTGCGGCCCTGGGCAGAAAATTCATCGGAAAGTTCACCCATTGGGCTGGACGGGGTAATCGGATAAATTGCGATTACTTCACTGCATGCGTGAGCTACATGGGCAGCTGCATTGTTCCCGTCAATCATGACTATGTTTTTCTCTGACATTATTGTTCCTCTTGTATAATGAATGATTTTTACACAGTCTAGCGATTTTTGGCCAGAATAACAAGCAGTAATTTTTTGTCATGGAATCCATGAGGACTTCAATCAGTTGTATGAAGTTATGATGCGCCCCGGATTTATTTTTTTACGGTAAAAAGCCTGCCTGTATTCTGGTTAAACGCAACGGTTCCGCATCATCACTGCCGGCCGATACCAATACGCAGGTCTTTTACAGCAACATAAAAAAACTTGATGCTGAACTGCAAAAACTAAAAACTTCCAATGATGTCAATTATCTTCTGTCTCCCAATCATAACGAAGATTTTATAATGCGCAGCGCGGAGGAATATAACAGTAACAGATCATAGATTAGTCTATCTAAAAATTTATGACGAAGCCGCTATTCGCTCCTGAACCATTTCGCCGATTATTTCTGCCGGGGTTTTATGTGCAGCAATAGCCATTGTTAAAAGATAATCTGCTGTAAATGAATCAACCGTTATTGAACGGGCAGATTGGGCTGCCAGAGCTGCTTTTCGCTGTGCAAAAAACCCGGTTCCATTGGGTCCCGGTTTTGGAAGATTTTTGGTCCATTTTTCATCCAGCCTATCGTATTCTTCTTCAGTTAAATCAGGCATTTTCAATTAATCCATGTTTATAAGCTAATTGACTGGTCTGGCCGAAAAGTATCCCAGAGCCGATTGACAGGCTACGGAATAATTACTGAACGTTTTTGCTTTCCAATCATACAATACAAAATAAAAATATCAGCGCAGTTATATTTCTTTATTGTGATATAACTGCGCTTGTATATTAATAAAAAATTATCGCAAAATAACCTGGTATAATGATTCTAGTAATTGGCGTTACCTTTATTACCTGGATTGCCATTAGTTCCATTTTTACCATTAGGTGCATCTGAGCCATATGTACTTACGCCACCACCGCCGCCTGCACCACCTGTCCCCCCTGTACCGCCTGCGCCGGCTATATTATTAATAATGATCCCGCCTTGACTAAATATTCCATTTACACCGCCGTTACCACCATTACCACCGTTACCGCCATTACCGCCGTTACCACCTGTACCTGCTTTTGTGCTGAAAAGTTCAGCATGACCACCTCCGCCTCCCCCTCCGCCTCCGCCTTGGTTATTGGAAATTTCACCACCATACATATTGAAAATACCACCGCTGACTACATTTACTCCACCTGCTCCACCTATGCCGCCGTTATTACCTGTATTACCATTGTTACCGTCACTCCCTCCTGCTGCTCCCCCTGCACCACCATTCCCGCCTGTGCCGCCTGTACCGGTACCTCCTATATTTCCCGTGATTAATCCGCCATTCATGTCGAATTTTCCGCCACTGGCTACAATTACACCGCCTGCATATCCAGTTCCGCTACCGCCAATACCGCCGATACCCCCGGCAGAACCAGCAGTTGAACCAGATGACGCACTAGCTGTGCCTCTTGGACCTGCACTACCAGCAACACCTGCACTACCGTTGATATTTGGGCTGATTTGGTTACCTTTAATTATTGTTTCATCGTTCATTATCAAATAGCCACCGTTGTTTACTGCTACAACAGTATTGTTGTTTCCGGTTCTACCTAATAAAGTAATGTTATTATCTAATACAAGAGTAACACCAGAACCAATTGTAAACATGGAACCATTGGAAGAAAGGCTTATACTTCGAGATGCTCCTATGCCTCTCAATGTTACAGATATATTAGATCCAGTGGGAAAAGAAAATGAAGTTATGCTATAATTTGCATTAATTTCAATAAGATAAACTCCTCCATTCACAACATTGGCTTTTATCCATGCCAGTTTGTCCGAAAGATTAGCACCAACAGGAACAATTGGACCCCAATTTGCATATAAAGTTATATCATTGGTAACGGTATATTGTGTATTTCCTTCATAATTAATACCAGTGCCGTCCGCCTTTGTATTCCAGCCGTTAAAGGCATAACCACCCTTGGAAAAATTTTTACCATTGTTATCAGTAGGAAGTGCTATTATATTGCCGGGATTTACCTTTGTAGTTGAAGGGGTCGTACCAGTTCCACCGTTTATATTATAGGTTATAGATACCGTTTCTATTCCTAATTCTGGATCAACAGAAGCTATTGGTACCCATTGTGCATAAACTGTCATGTCACCGGAAATAGGAGTTGTTTGATTAAAAACTGTTCCGCTGCCGTTTGCGGCGGTGTTCCATCCAAGAAAGGTCCATCCGGGAACTATTGGAGCCAACGGTAATTCTCTCAAAATTCCATTACGACTTACAATCCTTGATTGTGGGTTTGCTTCTATACAGCCTGGTTCGGTGTTGTTTTTATTAAAATCAACTGTAACTGCTCCTGCCTGAGGTAGGTTATTCAACAATGAAATATCGAAATTAAAAAATGAAGAGTCGGTTTTATCGAATGATCCGTCTTCAGAATAATCCATCCTCCAGTTCAATGTATTAGGTTTCACATAATCACGGAATTCATAATATATTACTCCTACTGCATCCTTTATAACATATAGATATACATCTGCTGCAGTGAATAAAGTACGTCTGTAATAACCTGCTTTATCTCCATTCGCCTTGGAATATGTCCAATCAAAAGTGTCACTGTTGGTTTCTGTGAAAGTAGTAACACGTTCTTCTGTGTCTGTAAGTGAGGTACTTTGTTGGAATCCTGTTGTTGAAGAATGAGATGTATACCAGCTCCAGTCTGTTTCGGCTGCAAGCTTTGTCCCTAATTCAAATCCTGTATCTACAGAAGCGCCTATTCCTCCTATTCCTGCTTTTATCCCTGCATTTAAACTAAATTTTGTACTGATTTCCTGACTTAATTTATCTCCTGAAGTTTCAGATGTAGTATATTGATCTACTACGTTAAGCGCCATTTGGTCACTTTCCGATACAGTTTCCCGTATTGCGCTGCTTGCTGTTTGAGTAGTAGTAAAATGATATGATTCATTTGCAAAAGTACCAAAATAAAGACCAGCTTGATGATAAATAGGTATGTTTGTTAATGTACCCAGGTGTATGTAATAAAAATCGTAACCACCATAAGAATACGAATACCTGATTTTATCATTCCCATTATATGGTGATGGGGTAGCCTCATATTTAGTAACCGATCTAAATTCACCTCCTGAACCTTCAGGGCTATTTGTTGGTTGATTACACGTAGGCAGAATTCCGATGGTTAAAACAAAACCTAAAATTATTATGCCTGCTGTTTTGCTCTTTGTTTTAAAAACCAAATTGATTTTTGAACCATTCGTTCCAAACTTTTTCATAAATAATACTCCTTTTTATAGATTATTAATAACTACTTAATAGATAGTATTATATGATAGTGATACATAGTTGTCAATGTATTTCTAGTAAGTAAAGTACAAGAAGAATGTGATTTGGGTATGACTAATATTAGGGAAATATTGGCAAAAAATATGAAGGCGTATCGTGGCGCTTTTGGTTTCTCACAGGCAAAATTGGCAGAAAAAGTAGATACAAGTACCCATTATATAGGAATGATCGAAACGCAAAATAATTTTCCGTCCCCGGAGATGCTGGAACGGATAGCTTTGGCTTTGGGCATAGACACTCTTGATCTTTTGGCAACCGAATCAAATCTACCAAAATCAATTAAAACTTGTCGTAAAATAGCTTTGAAAGATATTAAACGTTTTATTGGAAGTTATATTGACGATAAGTTGAATGAATTGGAAAAGGAATGAATTTGTTCAAATTTTCAACTTGCTGGATACTTCTATAAATATTTATTTCTGTATTCCGCCAATCTGACGTTTATATCTTTTAGGCTATTATACGATTCGTCAAAAATCGAAAAAAGTGTTTCATAACGACGCGCCATGGCCGGATTGGGTTTAATTGTTTTTTCAGTCCTGTTGAATTTTTTTATTTCACTGTAATCACAAAAAGCGCCTATTCCGACACCGCCGCACACAGCCGCACCCAGACTTGTCGCTTCTTCGCGCAAAACAGGTACAGTGAGTTCCTTCTGCCATACATCCGCAAGGATCTGCAGCCAGACATCGCCTTTGGCGCCGCCGCCTATTATGGTTATGCCGCCGATGCTGCCTGGGGAATTTTGTTCCAGGATATTCAAAATTATTTTTAGGTTAAAGGCAACGCCTTCCAGAATTGCTCTGGATATATCTCCCTTTACTGTTGATACCGAAAGCCCGAGCAGCGCTCCCCTTGCGTTTATGTCCCATCGCGGCGATCTTTCACCAAGCAGATAGGGCAGATAGATCAAACCATTGGCGCCGGGAGGAGACAATAAGACGTCACAGTCAATGTACTTGTACGGGTTTTCGCTATTCTGCAGTCCTCTGGAAATTTCTTCGCCGCATAATGTATTTTTATACCAGTTATACGAATATCCTGCGGCCTGCATGGTTCCGCACGGGGTGTAAAGCGATGGATCAAGGTGCACCCAGGTAAAGGTTCGCATCTGCGGATCGTATACGGGCGCTTTGCTTGCGAGCGAAATCCAGGATGAAGACCCCAGTACATTGTATGCGCTGCCTTTGCTGACTACTCCGGCGCCCACGCACGCACAGCTTCCGTCGCCGCCGCCGATTATTACCGGAGTCCCTTCCCGCAGCCCTGTCTCGCGCGCCGCCTGCGCGCTGATGCCGCCTGCCGTGTCCGACGAAGGATGCGGTTCCGGCAGCAGAGATGCGGGGATGTTTAGTTCATTCAGTATCTTCTCATCCCATTTTTTATTTACAAGATCAAACAGATTGGTACCTGACGCGTCGCTGTAATCGGTAACATAATTTCCTGTCAATTTAAAAATGATATAATCTTTTGCATGCAGCATTTTTGCAGTGCGACCGTAAATATCTTCCTCGTTGGCCCGCACCCATAAAAGTTTAGCTGCCGAGTACGAAGCGCTTATCCTGTGCCCTGTGGTTTTATAGACATATTCCATACCCAGCCGTTCTTCCATTTGACCGGCCTGTTTTTCTGCGCGTGTATCGGCCCAGATTATCATGGGACGCAGCGGACTTCCTTTGGCGTCAACCGGCAGGCAGCCCATCATCTGGCCGCTGAAGCATATCGCGGCTACATCGCCGGCAGGGATACCTGCTTTTTCCAGAAGCTGTCCGGTTGACATGCATACGGCTTTCCAAAAATCCTGCGGGTCCTGTTCAACCCAGCCGTCGTGCGGATACGAAACCGGATATTCATATAATACTGAAGATTTTAATTCGCCTTTAACAGTAAAAAGAGTCGCTTTGTTTCCTGTAGTGCCCAAATCGTGGGCCAAAATGTATTCGGACATTTTCCTGCCCCTATCCTGCCGTTAAACTGGTTTTATTAAAAGCGGCAGGTTTCATAAATCAATAAAGCGGAATTTCAACCAGAGTAGCCGGTAATTCGTGGCCGGTATTTACCTTGTCCGGCCCTGTTACCAGATCAAAACAGGACGCTATGATTCTGCCGTTCCAGATTATAGGTTCGCCGGGCTGGTCCAGACCGTCGTTATTGCCTGTGCAGTCCGGGCTTTGTGCGACGCGTTCAACCTGGCCGTCAAGGCTGACTTTTGCGATCGCGTTGGCGCTAAAGTCCGCGATATAAAGATTACCTTCGCCGTCAAAGATCATGCCGTCCGTGCTCTGCAGCCGGGCAGGGTTTTTGGCAAAAGATGTCTGGCTTTTAAGTTTCCCGTCCGGTGTAAAAGTAAGCCGTATTACTTCCCCGTCGCCGAAGTTACCTATGTAGAGATCGCCCTTGCTGTCAAATACTATGCCGTCCACTCCGTACTGGCAGTCCGGATTCTGCGTTACAAACGTGGCCAGCAGGTTTTTATCGGTTATATCGTTTTTTATGTCTATGTTTACTTCGTCCAGTGCAAATCTGTAAACGCCGCTTGTGAGTTTACCGTCCAGCCTTATTACCGGGTGCATATAACTGTTTGTTACATACATACATCCGTCCTTTATGCGAATGCCGTTCGGATGTTCCATATTTTTGGCTACTACAGTTGTTTTGCTGATTACTCCCTTATCATCAACAGTTATTTTTAATACGCGTCCCTTGTAGAGCAGATCTTCCCTTCCGCTCCAGCCCTGGTTGTCGCAGAGGTAAACATTCCAGTCATCATCAAACGCTATACCCATGTTTCGCGCTATGCCGGTTTGCGGGTGTACCGGAACATCGAACCATTTTGTCACTTTGCCGTCTTTGCTTATTTTTACAACGCAGCCTGATGATTTTTCTTCGGCATAATTGGGGCATGATAAAACCAGATTGCCGTGCCGATCGATGGCCATACTGTCAGGTGTAGAAATATAACCGGGCAGTGCGCAGAATAATTTAGATTGTCTCATTATAATATCTCCCTTTTATTTTTAAAAATATTTGTGACTGTTCAGGACTATCTAGCAAAAATGATATCAGGATTTCCTAAAATAGCCTGTCGAATTGCTTCATAAGGATTTATCTTTTGTTTTTTCGCAGTCCCAACATATGACATGATTTTT
>WQZG01000015.1 GCA_009780855.1 Treponema sp. | reverse complement strand
GTAACAGAAGCGCTTTGGTTTATTATCTGGTTCTGGGCGGTTTGTATATTGGAAGAAATCTCGCTTACCGTCACAGCGGTTTCAGTCATATTGCCGGCCAATTGATTTCCAATTTCTGATAAAGCCAAAACTTCCTTCCGTATATTTATTACCATTTCTTTTACTTTTGAATTTGTTTGATTTAAAAATGCAGTCATCTTTGTAATTTCATCCTTGCCCTTTATGGGAATGGTTACGGTCAGATCTCCCCGGGCAATGACCTCAAAGGTCTTTATAACCTCTCCTATTGGTTTGGTTAAAGAGAGCAGGAACAGAAAACACAAAGGAATAAAAAACAGAACTACAACCGCTACGATAATGCCGATAATGACTGTCATGCGCTGCCGGAGCGCCTGATCCAGGCTGGTTTTTGTTAAAGTTTTTTCACGATCAATATTATCGATATAGACGCCTGTAGAGATCCAGATATCAGTACCGGGAATGAATTGCGCATACGCTACCTTTGTAACGATTTCCGCTGTTGGAGGTTTGGGAAAATCATAATATACAAAACCTCCTCCCTTTATGGCGTTTTCATAGAGTTCCCGGACATAGAATACGCCGTTGGCATCCGGTGTATTACCGAAATCCTCACCTTCACGTGTTGGCATAGTAGGGTGCATGAAAATCGCAGTGCCGATATAGGTAAAATAGTAGCCGGATTGATCATCTTCATACCGGTAATCCTGAATATAGGATTTAATGATGTCATGCTGCATTTTCCGGTCGGTAATACCCTCAAGGGCTTTACCAAGGGCTGTCGCCATGGTTTGGGTACCCAAAACTATCATCTCCTGTTTCCCTGCCATCATGACTCTGCCTGTTTCTTCGATTCCGGACTCACTGATTCTTTTTGCGGTATAAAACATTGAAACCAAAATGCCGGAAATTATAAGGCTTGTAACAATTATCATACCCAGGATTCTGACGCCAATGGAAAAGCTTCTTAACATGATTTAATTCCTCTTTCGATTTTGTAATCTTGTTTTTTGGTAAAAAAAACTCAGAAAACCAATTTATCCGTTATTTGGGTAAAGAGCGGGAAACAGCAATCAGACCCGTGACATTGACCTTGGCAAGGCCGCGCTCTGCCACTGAGCTATTCCCGCTAAAAATGTTCCAGGTATACTTCTTGAACGGCCCTGTAATCGGTACTATCGGCCTGGATTACCCAAGCTTGCTTGATAATCTATAGCAAAGTTACCAAAAGGTCAACGTAAATCATAAAAACGTTAAATGCTTTAATAATTAGTGCCTTTTGGTTTACCATTTTGGGATTTATTTTGAAATGACAATCAGGGGGAGATAGAATAAAGGAAAAAGGGGAATTTATAATGGCTAACTACGCATCATTTTTTTGATCCTGAAAAGTTACCATTAGTTAGCCGCCTGTTTTACATGGTCATCTTTGGTTGAATTTCCAGCCCATTCACCTTTCCCGCCTTAATATTACATTTGTCATTTTTTAAGAAAAAATTCTGAATTATCCAAGTAAAACGCAGAGTCCGCGCCATATACAGGCTGAGGATATTATGTCTGCAAACAGAAAATTTAAGGATAGTGTTTTTACTACACTCTTCAGCAACCCCGGCTTGCTGCGGGAGTTGTATTGCGCAATAGAGGGGGTTAGCTTACCCCCAGATGTACCGGTTTCCATTAACACTCTTGAAAATGTATTGTTTCTGGATTTTTACAACGACATTTCTTTTGAGATTGGCGGAAAACTGGTAGTGCTGATAGAACACCAAAGTACCATCAATCCTAACATGGCCCTGCGCTTGCTACTTTATATTACCCGTGTACTGGAAAAGAAAGTACAGAGTATGAAACTCTATTCAAAAAAGCCCGTCTCAATCCCATGGCCGGAATTCTTTGTTTTGTACAATGGACCAGAACCATACCCGGATGTATCCGTTTTACGGTTGTCCGACCACTTTGAGAATCCAACAGAATTGGATCTTCCAAAAAAAGCCCATCCGTTGTTGGAACTGGAAGTCAAGGTGATTAACATCAATGAAGGCAGGAATGAGACAATGGTGAGCCGCTGTACTGAATTGGCCGGGTACTCTTTGTTGATAGCCAAAATACGCGCTTTTACAGATGAACTGGGGAACTTGGAAGGCGGGATAAAAAAAGCTATAAAATATTGTTCAAGGCATGATATACTTAAGGAGTTCCTTGAGATTCATGGTTCGGAGGTATTAAATATGATATTGGAAGAATGGAATACAGAAGACGCCATAACATATGCCCGTGAAGAAGGCCGTGAAGAGGGCCGTGAAGAAGGAACCAATGAGGAACGGTTCCGGATGGCTGCCAATTTAAAGAATCTGGGCGTTTCCCCGGAAGTCATTGCGCAGGCAACCGGCTTTACCGCTGAAGAAATTGAAGGATTATAACCGTCAAAAAAAGTGACTGTCATTGACAAATTAAAAAGGAAAAAGTAGAAGGGAGAAAAGTCCAGAAAAAGCAAATCTTGGACTTCCCTTTCCTCCCTCTTACCTTCAATTTTTTTTACTTGATTAAATATTCCTCTGTGGAACTTTGTGAACTCCGCGAGCTCCGTGTGAGATCTTCTCCGTATGTTCGTGTAAGTACCAAAGGTACGATTCGTGAGGTTTGTGGTAAATTTTCTTCTCTTTTCTCTTTTACCTTTTCTCTTTTATTTTTTATCTTACCCGGTAAAGCTGCAGTTCAAAAATAATGAAGCTGTTGCCCGGGATGCCGCCTTTTGATTGACCGCCGTAGCCCAGTTCGGGAGGGATTATTACCAGGCGTTTTTCGCCTTCCCTCATGTCCGCGACAGCTTCATCAAAACCCTTTATGGCTTCGTTTACACCAACATTGAATTCCAGCGGGTTTCCCTGCGTATATGTATTTTCAAATTCTTTGCCGTTAAGCAGGGTGCCTATATAGTTAACCCTCACCGGCCTGCCGGTAATTGGCTTGGGACCGTTGCTCGGCTCCAGTATAATATATCTTAGTCCGGACGGTGTGACGATTGCGTCGGGATATCTTTTTTCTATTGTGGCAATGTCGGAGCTTCTTTTAACGGCAATCACGATTGCCCTGACACCGATAACAACGCCGACAACAATTACCAAAGATATGACAATCAGTATGAATCTTGTTAATGTCCTGTTCATGATCTTATTTTACCCCCAATAATTCCAGTTCAAAAATCAAAAAGCTGTTTGACGGTATCAATCCGTTGCCCATCTCGGTTTCTCCGTAAGCCAGCTCCGGCGGTATAATTACCAAACGCTGCTCGCCCACAGCCATGTCCAGCACTGTCTGATCAAAGCCGGCAATGACCTGGCCTGTCCCGGCTTTGAACTCAAGCGGCTTGCCGCTGATATCAGAATTATCGAATACCTGGCCGGACAACAGCATGCCTTTGTATTTTACGCTTACGGTTTTGCCTGGGGCAGGTTTGTCGCCGGTTCCTTTTTTGGTAATTATATATTTTAACCCTGATGAGGTTGTTGTTGTATTGGGATATTTTTTATCGATCTCCGCCAGATCGGCATTTCGCCTGTTTAAGGCATCTGCGGCCATTGCCGCGTTCCTGTTGCGCAAAAGCGCGTCAAAAGCTGTCTGGTCGGCCCTGAACGCCATGGCCGCCGGACCGTTGCGTATGATGGTAATCTTGTCGATTTTGTCTCCCTGTACAATCGCGTTTACCACATCCTGGCCCTGGACTACCCTGCCGAAGATCGTATGCTTGCCGTCCAGCCACGGAGTCGCGACATGGGTAATAAAGAACTGGCTGCCATTGGTATTTGGTCCCGCGTTGGCCATGGAAAGAACTCCCGGGCCGTCATGTTTGAGACTGGGATCAAATTCGTCCGGAAACTGGTACCCGGGTCCGCCTCTTCCGTTGCCCAGCGGATCTCCGCCCTGGATCATAAAGTTGGCTATTACCCTGTGGAAAGTCAGTCCGTTGTAAAAGGGCTTGTTTGCCGTAATGTTCATTTTGCCTTCCGCAAGGGCCACAAAATTGCAGACAGTCAGCGGAGTCTTCTGGTACTCAAGCCGCACCACAATATCTCCTCTCACCGTAGTGATTCTCGCGAAGAGCCCGTCTCCCAGTTCCGAGTCTCCGGGCGCCGCAAAGGCCGTACCTGTGACAAGTGTAAAAAATAAGCTAATGATGATCCCCCGTATATAATAAAATTTTCTTTTGTTCATAAAACTATATTAACAAATAATGTTATCATGAGTGAAGAGTGATTGCCTTAAAGTCTGACCCTTCCGCGGAAACTCCGTGACAGCGTCAGGCGGTCGGTGTATTCCAAATCTCCGCCCACCGGCAGACCGGAAGCAAGCCTGGTGATTTCGACCTGCGCGGACGGTAATTTTTCTTTAAGGAATTTCTGAATATATAAGGCTGTGGTGTCTCCTTCAATGGTCGGATTCAATGCCAGAATAATTTCCCTGACGCCTTCTTTGGCAATGCGCTCCGCCAGAGCCGGTATGGATAAATCGCCGGGACCAATGCCTTCCAGCGGCGTTATGAGGCCGCCCAGTACATGGAAGAGTCCGCGGTATTCCTTTGCTTCTTCAATGACACGTACATCCTGCGCTTTTTCTACAACGCAGAGCAGTTTTTTGTCCCTTTCCGGATCCCGGCAAACCGGACAGGGATCGGATTCGGTATAGCTGCCGCAATGCGAACACCGGCGGATCGATTCGTGCAGGCCGGTAAGTTCCATTGCCAGCGCCGCCGAAAAAGATCGATCAGTATCCAGCAGGTAATAGGCCAGACGGCTTGCGGTTTTTTTGCCGATTCCCGGCAATTTCGAAAAAAGAACTGTTATGCGATCAATCGCGTTTGGACCGGTATTCTGGTTCACCAGATATGTCATGAAGTAAATCCCGGTATCTGCATTCCGGCCATTGTTCCCATTTCCCTGTTGATCGCTTCCCTGATTTTTTCCATGGCACTATTGAATGCCGCCATGACCAGATCGCCGAGCATCTGCAGATCTCCGTCGGCAATCGCGTCCTTGCTTATTTTTACCGACTGGACTTCCATGCGGCCGTTGAGCGTGATTTCAACCATTCCGCCGCCCGATGAGCCGGTGGCGTGTATGTCGCCGAGTTTCTCCTGGAACATTCCCATTTGTTCCTGGATCTTGCCTGCGTTTTTTAAAATCTCAAAAGGATTGATGTTCATTTTTTTCTCCGTTAACAATGGTTCCGTCAAAAATTCGCAGCACCGCTTCCACCGCCGGATTTTTTACCGGATCAACGCTCCCGACCGCGGCGGATTGAGGTACAGCGGTATTTGGTACGGTAATTTCGCTTTCATCATTACTGCCCTTTTTTTTGTCGGCCTGCCATTGATTGTAAAGCCTGTTTATGGAAAGTCTTGATTCATCCTGATTTGCGTCCTCATGGACATCCGTGGATGATTCAGCTGAATTAGCGGCTGCCTCGTGATTGGCCGCTGCCAGGGAACGGCGCGCGTTTTCGTTTTCTCCGGTCTGGCGGTTTTCTGGATTTTCCAGCAGAGTTTGAACTCCCCTGATCGCCTCGGTCAGTTCGGGAGGCGAAACCCAGCGGTCCAGCCAGCATAGTTTGGAAGCCGCGGTTTCCAGTTCGTACCTGGGAGAAACCGAATAGCGTATATCCCTGTGCAGATTGTAAAGCAGTTCCCCGGCGTGGGCCAGCCGGATTGTATCAAGCTTTTCCAGAATTTTTGCCGGGAACCTGCTGACCGGATATCCCAGGATCGACTCCTTTGTAACGCCGGCTTTTATGAGCAGCATGCTGTGATAATAGTCAGCAAGGTCTTCCACAAATTGCTCCGCCGCGATACCGGACTCCAGGGCTTTATCTATGCACGAAAAAACACCGGCCAGATCATTGGCGGCGCAGGCTTCGCTAAATTCGTTGAGAATATCCAGGCCCGCCAGCCCAAGTTTCTCCGCTATCAATGCCGAAGTGATATGCCCTTTTGAAAATGAAACAACCTGATCGAAAAGCGTATAGGCGTCCCTCGCGCTGCCAGTCGATTCCCTGGCTATCCAGAACAGGGCCTCGTCTTCCGCAGTGATCCCGGTTTCGCTGCACGCCTGCGCAAGAAGGGCCTTTATTGTCTCCGTTGGAATCAGCCTGAAGTTAAACTGCTGGCAGCGGCTTTTGATTGTTGCCGGAACCTTCTGCAGCTCGGTTGTAGCAAAGATAAAAATGATATACGGCGGCGGCTCTTCAATGGTTTTTAACAATGCGTTAAAAGCGCTGTCGGATAACATGTGTACTTCATCAATTATATATATTTTATATTTCCCCGATCCCGGCGGAAACATAACTTCTTCCTTAATCTGCCGTATATGGTTTACACCCGTATTTGACGCGCCGTCTATTTCGATAACATCCATGCCCGCCCCGCGCGCTATCTCCAGGCATTGCGGACACACGCCGCAGGGATTTTCCGCAGGTCCCTTCTCGCAGCGCAGAGCCTTTGCGAGAATGCGCGCCGCGCTTGTTTTGCCGCAGCCGCGCGGCCCGGAGAATAAATAGGCGTGGGCTATATGGCCTGTTTTAAGCGAATTTTTAAGTGTTGCCGCCACAAATTCCTGGCCGGCCAGTTCGTCAAAATTTTTGGGGCGCCGCCTGGTAGCAGTTACTTCGTAAGCCATGGATTTATTATATAGAAAGAACCAAAGAAAAAATAGATGAACGAAAATAAAACAAGTACTTTATCTGGGATTCATTTTTACTTTAGCCGAATAATTTATATAATTACATACATTATCCGATTAAGCAGAAATACATGCCCTAAATTAAATTATCGCGGGGTGTCAGGGGGTAGGCCGGGTCGTGATCGAGCGACACGGATACTCCCTGACAGGACCCCAGGATAATTTTTTTAAAGGGCATGAATTTCTGTTTAAAAAATGCCCTGCCAGGGAATTCACGGCGCAAGAACCCTCCGCTTACCGCTGCTTCCTTCCGGACCTGACGGGTTTGGGCGGCGATCCTTCGCATGACCCCTGACAAGGCATAAAAATATTAACAGAGGTTGAATATTGTGTCCAGTATGATTTAGCGGCAATATGCAGGAAGAATAAAATTCAGGTTATTTTTTAATCCGAACGTATTCTTTCCCGGTACTCGCCCGGGGTCATCCCGTATTTGCCCTTGAACTTTTTGATAAAACTCGACACTTCCTGGTATCCGATATTGCGGACAATTTCCTGAACAGAAATTTCTGTTTTTTCCAGATAATTGCAGGCTGTTTCCATCCGCAAAAGCATTACAGTACCGGAGATTGTGACTTCGTGGAATTTTTTGTAAAAATGGCTGAGGTTGGATACAGACATATTAAAAACCGCGGCCATAAGTTTGGTAGAAAAATTTAGGTCAGAATAATTTTTTACTATATAATCGTCTATTCTGCTGATTAATTGTTTATTGCTTTCATCAATAACCGGTTCCTTGATGATTGAATTGGTTATGGTCTTAAACAGGACATTTTCTTCAGAAAGGGACGCGTTTTTTTTATCCAATTTTGTAAAATTCAGGAGAACGCCGGCTATGATAATTTCAAGGCCCAATATACAAAAAAGCGATACCGGCAGGACAAGGGGCAGCGAATCCAGAGCAGAATAAATTGTTGTTTTTGGTCTGTAGGCAATGTATTGCAGTCCGTAATTTCCGGCTTCGACTGAATAAATATTTTTTTTACCAAAACTCTTTGTATCTGCTAGCGACGGATAATTAACAGGAATTGCGGCGGTAGAAAAAATACATTTGTTGTTACAATAGATTTCATATTGCGTATCGTTCAGGGGGTAAAAATAAAAATTCCTTAATCTTGATACATTGGTAATAAAAATAAACGAGGAAACTGTTTTTTTGTCCGCCGTTTCGAAAGGTACAATGTACAGCAGGGCTTCGGTAGTACTTCTGTTCATGCGCAGTATACCGCTCTTTATCCAGGCGTATTCACTGTCCTGCAAAAAGATATTTTTTAAGTCTGCCGGATCAATGCTGTCGTATCTTTCATAGGCAGATGAGTATTCATCAAAATCCATCGCCAAATCAGAAGAATATACACGGTTGGTAATTGAATTGTAAAACAATATTTCGTCAGCCGATATTTTTAGCATGTTCTCCAGCAGTGTATTTCTGATGTCCATAAAACTTATATTATCTTCCTGTATAAAATATGAATAAAACATTTTTTTGTATTTAAAATCTGTAATTACGGCATTATAGCGTTCTATCTGGTTCTCAAGGACTGTAATTTTATACTGTAAATCTGAATGAAGATCCTGGGTGACTGTGTTGATTAAGTATTGATATATATAGAAGTAATTGATAATTCCCAGAATCACCAGCGGTATTGTCAGTATTATTATCACCAAAATAAAAAAAATTGCAGACGAGCGGCCGCCAGGTTTTTGCTTACCGGTTTTTTTCATATTTTAAATCAGGCCTTTTTTAATCCAGACCCAGGCGGATAAATTGTTCCTCCGGAGCGTCATTTTCTTCCATTAACTTTTTCATTAAACCTATCATCCGCGTTTGTATCTGCGCATCTTCAATCTGCTTTTCCTGCATTGGATCATTTTTTATATCGAACAGCATGGTCCCGAATTCTCCCTGCGTTTTAGCTGCGGGAACCGGAATTTTTAAAAGCCTACAGCCTTTTGTAAAATCAAAGGGGCCGCCCAATTCCATATTCTGAATTTCTTTTATAGAAAAAACTTCGTGCATGTGCATGGGCATCAGGGTATATTCATATAACGGTTCGTTTGCGGGTACGGGCGCACGCGCGTAAATATAATGCCCGTCGGTGCAGTTAACATGACCCCCGTATACGCCGAACAGTGCTGCTTCGCGTACGGGCGTGTCTTCGCGGATTACCGGCTGCAGCGGTTTTCCCTGCATATCAGGAGGAATTCCTTTGTTAAAAAAATCGAGAATACTTGGCGCCAGATCAATAGTCTGGACAAGGCTGCTCCTGCGCTGCCCTTCCGTCTGCGGCTGCCGGGGATCCCAGATAAAAAGCGGAGTACGGGCGGCTTCATTGTAAAACGGCGTGCTTTTTCCCAGCCAGCCGTGTTCTCCAAGCAGGAATCCGTGATCCGTATTAACTATCAGCATGGTATCTTTCCAAAGGTCATACGCGTCCATTTTATCCAGAATCCGTCCAAGGTTATAATCGCAGAAACTCAGCAGGGACCGGTATTCGTTTCTTAAATGTTCAATTTGAGCAGCGGATTCAGTTGCGCGCCCGTAGGCAGGCCAGTCAAAACGCGGGCCCCTGTAATTGTCCGGGTAAAGCGCTCTCCAGGCTTGCGGGGCAAAAAACGGCTCGTGGGGATCAAATACTTCAAGCTGCAAAAACCAGTTATCGCTGGCATGATTTTTTTCAAGAAACTCCAGGCCCAGATTAAACGCGATTTTTTGGCAATGATTTTCTTCGCCCTGCATATAGGTCCGGTTAACCCAATCCTGCCGGCGGATAAAATTCATTTGGGTATTTAAATCGGGTTCCATTACGGGATCTTCAACTGAGGCTTTCCATAAATCACCCTGGTTACCGCGGACAATTTCCCAGGTATTGTACCTGGTGTGGTAAGTAGCTCCGCCGTTCTCAAAATAATGTTTGTGATCTGTAATTAAATGGGTATAAACGGCGTTCTTTTTTAAAATCTCCGGCATTGAATCGTCAAAAGGTTCCAGCGGGCCCCAGCTCCGGTGGAGAAAATTATACCGGCCGGTATGAAGTTCCCGCCGGGCCGGCATGCATGGCAGGCTTCCTGCAAATGAATTTTCAAAAGTGACGCAATGCCGTGCAAGGCGATCGAAATTTGGCGCCTTAACGGTTGTGCAGCCGTAAGGTGGAAGCATGTTCCTTATAAGTGTATCGAACATGACCATTATCGCTTTCATCAGCTCAGATAATAAAGCATATAAATGTAAAATGCCATCGGCAGCAGATAATTTTCAATAATAAAATATGGAATTTCAAGCATTAACTATTTCCGGATTAATAAACACACGTATACTATCTGTACTTTCATAAATCCAGAAGGAGAAAGGAATGAAAAAAATCCCATTTTTGTTTTTATCGTTAATCGCGGCAAGCGGAATTTTTGCAAACGGAACCAGGCAGGAAGCCCCCGGTCCTGATTTGCAGATTAATGTAACAGGGATCCCCATAATAAAAGATCTTGTTACAGTCGATGCGGTTGTAGTCAAGAATCCCAACAGCCGCACCCCCATAGACGAGATGGCCCCTGTAATTGATACCGAAAAGAAAACCAATGTGCATATAGCCTGGACAGAAGTCCCGATGGCAAGCTGGGCAGAAAAAGTAAACCTGCTTATTGCCGCAGGGGATCTTCCGGATACATTTATAGGCGGCGGCGTTAATCTTGCAAGGACTGTAGAATCATTTGCCAGACTCAATGATTCCATCGCTAAATACGCCCCGGCGGTTCAGCAATTGTTTAAGAACAGACCGGATTTAAAGGCTTATGTCACCATGCCGGACGGGGGTATTTACTCTTTGCCCACTGGTTCAGAAGCCTATTCGGGTTTGTGCAATGATCAATTATGGATTAACAAAAGCTGGCTTGATGATTTGGGACTCAAGATGCCGGCAACCACAAAAGAATTCGAAGATGTCCTGACCGCATTTAAAAATTATAAGGCCGGCGCAATCCCGCTGTCAGCCTGCCATTCTGCCGGGGACAGCGCCCTGGAATTAAACAGCCTTACGGGAAGCTTTGGCGCCCTTTATAAGAGAGCTACTGCATTGGTGGTACAGGACGGTAAAATTGTTTTCGCTCCAGCAGAAAAAGGTTTTTATGACGCCCTTGTATGGCTCCATTCTTTGTACAGCAGGGGATTGCTGGACCAGGAAGTATTTATCCAGAACAGGCAGCAATACGAATCCAAATTCAAAACAGACGAAACTGCGGGCGCGTTTTTCGCTTTTACCCCAGATTTTGTAGTGGCTCCGGAAATCGCCAATCACTACGTCGCCCTTCCTCCCCTTACAGGTCCAAACGGGCAGCAGCCTGTCTGGGCAAAAGGATTCCCCGTTAGCAACGAGGCCTTTACAATTACAAAAAACAGCAAATATGTGGATGTCCTTGTCCGCTGGTATGACTACCTTAATTCCTCCATGGAAAATATGCTGGAATGGGGATGGGGAATGAAGGATTATTCCTGGAGAATGAGACCAGACGGGAAATGGGAAATCGCCAGTGATAACCAGCCCGCTGATATGGCCTATGCTGTATGGAGACATTCGTTTGCGCCGGCCACTGTTTCGCCGATTCTGTTCAGAAGCGAATGGGTCGGACCGGACGCCCAGTATTTCTCCGCGGAGCGGGACCAGATAAAGAACGCTGCTGTTCTTTCCTATTTGCCGTACCTGGAAAAAGAAACTGTAGGCAGTCTTTTCCTGTCTGCAGATGACGCGACTACCCGCAACCTTATCTGGGTCGAGCTTAACAATTATTTGATAAGATTTTTTGCGCAATCAATAATGAATGGAATTGATGACGCCGGCTGGAACGCGCATCTGGCAACACTTAAAACGCTCAGGGCCGATGAGTATGTGGCAATTATTAATAAATATTTTACACCGGCCAATTAATGACGGTCAATTAATGATATACAGGGTTAAATAATGACATCCAAAAGGGTAGATCCTGTTCTGTATATTTTTCTCCTGCCCTGTCTAGCTTATACTGTTATTTTTCACTATGTACCCTTGTACGGGCTGCAGATAGCTTTTAAAGATTTTAAGGCTTCCCTGGGAATCTGGGGAAGCCCGTGGACAGGGATGGAGAATTTAACCAGGTTCTTTTCCTCATATTCATTTTTTGATCTTGTAAAAAATACTTTGGCTCTTTCTGTTTATTCCCTTTTGGCCGGATTTCCCGCTCCAATCCTTTTAAGTCTTATATTAAATTACACCGTGTTCCCTTCATTGAAGAAATTTACCCAGACCATAACATACGCCCCGCATTTTATTTCCATGGTGGTAATGGTTGGAATGGTGCAGATTTTTTTTAGTACAACCGGCCCCATAAATTCCATCCTTGGCATATTGGGGCAGAGTCCGCGTACTTTTATGGGCATGCCCGAACTGTTCCGGTCGATCTACGTGTGGTCCGGCATCTGGCAGAACTCCGGCTGGGCGTCAATTATCTATATTGCCGTGCTAAGCGGGGTCAGCCCTGAACTCCACGAGGCGGCCATGATAGACGGGGCAAGTAAACTAAAAAGAATTTTTTATATTGATATACCCGCGCTGATTCCAACCGCGGTAATTCTGTTAATACTGAATTTTGGAAGCCTGATGACAGTCGGTTTTGAAAAAGCTTTTTTACTGCAGAATAACGTCAACCTGCAGGTTTCCGAAGTTATTTCAACTTACGTTTATAAAATCGGCATCCTTAGCGCCCAATACAGCTACGCCTCTGCTGTAGGTTTATTCAACAATGTTATTAATTTTATTCTGCTTGTCGCAATCAACAAGGCTGCAAAGACCGTAACGGAAACGAGCTTATGGTAAATTACAATAAAAAATTATTCAGATTAAGATATTCTTCCGATTCTGTCTTTGACGCGGCGGTTCATATACTGGTAGTGCTGATTCTTCTTACGGTGCTGTATCCGCTGTATTTTGTTATTATCGCTTCGATAAGCGAACCTGACGCAGTAAACAGCGGCAGGGTTTTATTTTTCCCGGTAACGCCTGGTATCCACGGTTATAAATATATTTTAAACGATAACCGTATTTGGCTGGGCTACCGCAACACCATTCTATATACCATTTGCGGTACTTTGGTTGGATTGATAACAACCCTTCCCGGAGCGTATGCCCTTTCCAGGCGCGATTTGCGCGGCGGCGGGATTATCATGAAGGTCCTTGTTTTTACCATGTATTTCCAGGGAGGAATAATTCCAACCTATATGCTGATCAGGAATCTGGGCCTTATCAATACTCCCTATGTCATGATGATCATAGGGTCTTTTACTGTGTTCAACCTGATAATCGCAAGGACGTATTTTAGGGAAAATATTCCTGAAGAACTTCTGGAGGCCGCAGTTATTGACGGCTGCGGAACTTTCAAATTTTTTTATTCAGTAGTGCTCCCGGTATCCCAGGCTATTATTGGCGTCATCGCGCTTTATTATACAGTCGGCCACTGGAACTCTTTTTTCCCCGCCCTGCTTTATTTATATAACCAGAAATTGTACCCGCTGCAGCTTATACTTAGGGATATACTGCTTGGAACCCAGGCCCTTGCCACATCCGGCTCCGATGTTGACAATCTTAGGGAATTGACCCGTATTGCTGAATCAATCAAGTACAGTATCATAATCGTTTCTTCCCTGCCGGTATTGGTTGCCTATCCTTTTTTACAGCGTTATTTTGTCAAAGGCGTCATGATAGGTTCTATTAAAGGCTGAATTCTTTTATACTAATCAAAATTCCATTCACAGGAGATCACCATGGCGATCCGCAATGTTCTGTTTATAATGACTGACCAGCAGCGAAAAGACTCACTTGGCTGTTACGGGGACCGCGGCGGCGATACCCCAAACCTCGACAGCCTGGCCGCAAACGGTATTGCTTTTGAACGCTGCTACGTGACCAATCCCATCTGCATGCCGAGCCGGCTTTCGATTTTTACCGGAATGTACCCGCATAATCATGGTATGTGGACCAACGGTCTTTTGATGGATCAAGAACTGCCTACGCTTCCCGGTTACCTCGGGCAAAACGGATTCCATACCGCAAGCTTCGGCAAGATTCATTTTTCGCCGTCTAACAGCGGCCCCCAAAACAAGGAAGGCAGGGACTTTTGGGTAAAAGCCGACGATAATTTTGACTGGAACGGGCCATACTGGGGCTTTAAGACAGTGGAACTTGCCCTGGGGCATACCAGTACCCTGGCTCATTACGGACGCTGGTTCAGGCAAAATGGCGGCACGGAGGAAATGCTTAAAATGCGCCAGGTTACAGGTGATAACCAGGCAGGGGCGCGCATGATTCCTCCCGAACTCCACGATTCAACTTTTGTCGCAGAGAGGGTATCCGATTTTCTTGTAAACGGCCGCGACAAAACCAAACCTTTTTTTATATGCGCTTCTTTCCCCGACCCGCATCATCCTTTCAACCCGCCTGAAGTCCTCGCTCAAAAATACCGCAGCCGCCCTGTCAGGTCTCCCATCGGGGACTTTAATGATCTCGCGACCCGGCCCAGGCATTATACCGAACATCTCAACGGCGCATGGAACAGATGGGGAAACGAAACACCCAAACATCCGGGCGGCTTAACTGCGGAGCAGACAAACGAAAGAATTTATTTGACACACGCCATGATTGACTTAATTGACACATCAGTCGGTAAAATTCTTGATACCCTTAAACAGGAAAACCTTCTTGACGAAACCCTTATCATTTTTACATCAGATCACGGCGAACTCCTGGGCGATCACGGCCTGTGGCTCAAGGGCCCCTTCTTTTATGAAGGCCTTATTAACATACCTCTGATTATTTCCTGCCCCGGCTTGCCTGCAGGTAAAATATCGGACAATCTTGCTTCCCATGTTGATCTCTATCCCACAATCTGTGAACTGCTTGGCCTGCCGGTTCCGCCCCAGATAATGGGCACTTCCCTTGTGAGGCAGTTAAAAACCGGAGAACCGACCCGGGATCGCTGCCTTGTCGAATACCGCAACGGCTACGGTAACGTTGATGTCGCGACTGCTTTATTAATCGATAAAGATTATAAATTCGCGGCCAACCAGAGCGGCGAATATGAACTGACCGATCTCAGGTCCGATCCGTTTGAGCGTGTTAACATCGCATCCGGGTCGCCGCAGCTTGTCTGCCAATACAGCCAAAAACTTCTTAATGAACTAATCAGCACCGGGAACAGGTTCCCTGCCCAGGTGGGGCACGCGTAGGTAATGCCGGCGGCGAAATTTTTTGGACTTAATCCTGTTAAACTCAATTACTTCTGGAAATATTTTTTATCTTTTGTGCTTATATTATTAATACCCACCCTTCTTTTAAGCCTTCTCAATTTTAATTTTATAAGATCCTATTATTCCAAACAGCTGGTTCAGAAAAAACAGATCGAGCTGGACAACTGCGGCAATACCCTGTCCCTGCTTATGGTCCAGATTAACAACAGCATCGCGGAGTACCGGAACAGCAAGTATTTTTTTTCTTTCCCGGACGGTGATAATTCGCTTGATTATTTTTTTGGAGTCCGCGACCAGCTTATGTCCGGGATGCTTGTTAATAAATATTTATCGGACATTGTTTTTTACAGCGAAAAAAGAAACTCGGTTCAGACTTCGTCGGACATCACCTCCCTGGACAAGTTTAGTTCCGGGCTATTTGGCTTTAGCGATCCCGCTGAATTTAAAAATGCCCTTTCTGCGGTTACTGTCCCCGTATTCCTGCGGAGCGGTAATTCAAAACCAATGTTTGTAACGCCATTCCAGCGCGACAATGCCGGCGTTTATTTTTCGTACATTATTTACATCCTGGATGATCAAATGATTGACAATATCCTTGCGCCGATCCTTTACATGGACAATTACCGGTTCAGCGCCGAATACAACAACAGCAGCTTTATAGAAAAAGAAAAAAATTCCGCAGGGCCGGGTGTTACCATCCGGTACGCCGACCGCGGCAGCCTTACTCTGGAACTTTTTTTCCCGCAGTCATATATCAACAGTGAAGTGAGGCCTCTGGTAAACTCGGCGGTCCTGATTATTTCTGTTATTATTTTTTTGTCCTTTATTGTAATCATTATTCTGACCAACAGAAATTACAAACCGATCCGCAGGCTGTTCAACAGGGCAAAGCCCCTGGTAGCAGGATCGGCGGAAACGCTGAACGAATTTGAAGCGGCCGAGAACGCCCTTAACAATTTGGTGTCGGACAGGAATGAGCTGATGGAATTTAACAGGAAACTTCAGCGGGATCGTATTCTGTTAAAACTAATAAGCCGCAGGGCGGTAATTGACTCCTGTTTTGAAGATGAATGTAATAATGCCGGCCTGGTTTTTAACCGCAAATATTATATTTGCTATATCATCGGCTTAACCGGCCCGGATTTTAGTTTGACCGGATTTATTGAAGATACCAAAAAAAAGGCAGCCTGCGAAATTTACGCTCTTGATTTGGATAATCCGGATAATCTGGTTTTGATAGTATGCGCTGATACCATTACAGAGCCGCAGGATTTTTTTAACGGCTGCGACAGTAATTCCCTCGTCGTCAAAGGCAGGGGGAAGGCCGTTGACGCGCCGGGAAAAATTTCATTGTCATACAATTCCGCAAGGCATAACACCGGCAAACAGCCTGGCGACTCCGGAGAAGTGTATCCGGCCGATGATCTCAATACTCTTAAAAACGCTGTCCTGGCCTGCGACGAAGATAAAATTTTATTTGCCTGTGAGAATATCACAAATAGTATACAGGATTGTGATAATTTCTTTTTTGCCTGCTGTGTTTACGCTGATTTGCTCCGGACTTCATACGATGCGTTATCGGATTTAAATATGGAATTCAGCGCAGATATAAATTCTTTTTATACCGCAAAATTTAACACGGCGGATGAAATAATAAACTGTATGCAGGATACTGTTGAATTAATTTTAAAAACCATAAAACAGCAAAATTACGAATCAAAAATATTAAACAAAAATGTTAAAGACGTTACTTCGTTCATCAACGAAAACTACCTTGACCGCAATTTTACGGTTAAAAGCATGGCTTCTTTTTTTAATGTTACAGTTTCCAATTTGAGCCATTACTACAAGCAGCAGACCGGAAGGACTCTTTCTGATTACATTATCGGCCTTAAGATGGAGCACGCCAAAAAACTGCTGCGGACAACGAACATGAATTTATCCGCCGTCACTGCCGCCTCCGGTTATACGGAGATTTCTGCGTTTATAAAAGTATTCAAAAAAACAGCCGGTATGACGCCCGGCGAGTACAGAAAACAGCCGGACCAGGCGTTTTAATACCGGAATTTTTTATAACTGCGAGCAATTTTTTCAATACCAGACTATTTATTTCAACAGCGGAAAATTTAGTGCAGTTTTCTTTCAATTTATAACAAATTCATTCATTAAAAAATTATATACAAAGATACATTTACAATAGTATTTTTATTAAACATTCCTCAGGAGGATTAAGAATGAAGAAAACAAAATTCCAATTTCTTTTATTTACCGTATTTGTATTATTTATTGCGGTAAATACGGTTGTTTTTGCCGGCGGTGGTAATCAAACACCGGCTGCTCCGCAGGGTTCGGCCGCACCTGCGGCTGCGGCGCAGAATGCCGTCAAAAACATGAACGATACGGGGCTGCCCATCTGCATTACTCCCCAGACATTTACCATAGCTATTGCAAAGGGGCCGCAGACAAAGAACAATTTCGCCGACAAGGAAATTTCCAAGAAATCGGAGCAATTGACAAACGTGGTAATTGACTGGCTGGAAATCCCGCAGGCCGATTATGCGCAGAAGGTTAACCTGCTTATTGCCTCAGGTGATCTGCCGGACGCCCTTAACGGACCCAATGATATTCCGCCCAATATTTCGGTGCTTGCGTCATTAGGTGATATTATTAATAAATATGCGCCCAATCTCACAAAGTTATTTAACGATCGTCCGGATCTGTTAAAGGCCTTAAAAAACGCCGACGGCAAAATTTATTCGCTGCCGGGCGACGCCGAAACTTTCCAGAATACCGTTCCCCAGAACCTTTTTATCAACAAGGTCTGGCTGGATAAACTGGGACTTCCGGTTCCAAAGACAACCGATGATTTCTACAATACACTCAAGGCGTTTAAGGACAAGGATCCCGGAGCGGCGGGCAGTGATTTTACAGGTTTAAGCGTCAATAATTCAGTTGGTGTCGGCGGCATCCAGTACTTCTTCGGCGCCTGGGGTCTGCTTGTAGATTTGTCCGACAGGGCCAACCAGAATTACGCGATGGTCAAAGATAATAAAGTTATTTTTGCTCCGGCCCAGCAGGGTTATAAAGACGGACTTTTGTGGCTCAACAAACTATACGCAGCCGGCCTTCTTGATCCGGAGTCTTTTACAATGACCACCGAGCAGTACCTTGCCAAATTTATGAACAAGGATGTCCTTGGTTCGATGATTTCGTTTGCCCCGGATCAGCAGGTGGGCAACAGGGGCAGCCAGGATTTTGTACCTGTACCTCCGCTTAAGGGACCCAACGGTGATCAATTATGGCTCAAGGGGCAGCCCGGTGTGTTCGGCAGGTTTGCGATTACCAAAAAATGTGTTGCTCCGGAAATCATAGTCAGGTGGTTTGACAACAACATGTCCAGCCTTGAATATGCCCTCGAATGGGACAGGGGTCCCAAAGGTGTTGCCTGGGACTTTACCCCGGACGGTAAATGGAAGGTGCTTACAGAAAACAACCCGCCCGGAATCATTTACGGCGAATGGCGGCATACAATTACCTTTGGTTACATCGCGCCCCTCTTTATGTCGGTGGCCTGGGTCGGCCCGGACGCGCAGGAGTTTACCGCGCCCACCGATATTTTCAAGGTTAACGCTGTCAAACAGTATATACCCTATGCACAAATCGCCTTCCCCAAGGGATTTGATGATCCTGTGCGCGCAGATGAGCGCCGCATATTGTCTTTGGACATTGATACCTACATGAGGAGATTCGTTTCCAATTCCATAATGAACGGCCTCACTGACGTGCAGTGGACAGCTCACCTCAATACTTTGCAGTCGCTTAAGGTTGACAGGTATGTGCAGCTGTGCCAGCAATTTGTGGATTCTTTGGGCCAGTAGGCCCAGGGTCAGTAGACCCATAGCCAGTAGGCCCAGGGTCAGTAGACCCATAGCCAGTAGGCCCATAGTCAGCAGGCCCACGGTAACTTAAACGGAGTTTGCCGAAAAATGCCCGTAAAGCTGCAAAGCCGGCGGATGAAGATATTCAGACGTCACTGGATGTATTATTTATTCCTTCTGCCGGCTCTTGTTTATCTATTGATATTTTCTTATGTTCCTTTATACGGAATACAAATCGCTTTTAAAAGATTCACTCCGGGGCTGGGAATTTTCGGCAGCCCCTGGGTGGGTTTTTCCAATTTTATTACGTTCTTTGGTTCATACCAGTTTTCTACCCTTTTAATAAATACTTTAAGCATAAGTTTTTACATGCTTATCGCCAGTGCTCCGGTGCCGGTAATTCTTGCGCTGCTGCTTCATTACTGCGTATTTAACAAATTTAAAAAAATCACCCAGACGATTACCTACGCGCCCCATTTTATTTCCATGGTCGTACTCGTCGGAATGATCATCGTGGTTCTGGCCAGGGACGGTCCGGTAAACCAGCTCATTGTAAGGCTGGGCGGAGAAAAATATTTCTTTATGGGCAAGCCCGAATTGTTCCGGCATATTTATGTATGGTCGGGCATTTGGCAGAACACGGGATGGAGTTCGGTAATTTTTATAGCGGTGCTTACATCGGTAAGTCCGGAGCTTCACGAAGCCGCCATTGTTGACGGCGCCAACAAACTGCAGCGCATTATACACATCGACCTGCCGTCCCTTATGCCGACTTTTATTATTCTTTTGATTTTAAACACCGGTCAGCTTATGAGCGTCGGTTTTGAAAAGGCCTTTTTAATGCAGAACAGCGTCAACATCGAATATTCCGAAATTATTTCTACCTATGTTTATAAAGTAGGACTCGGGAACGCCCAGTTCAGCTACTCAACTGCGATCGGGCTTTTTAACAATACCATCAATTTTATTCTGCTGATCTCGGTCAACAGAATTTCCCGGATTTTTTCGGGCACGTCGCTTTGGTAGGCCGGATATGAAAATGAGAAGCAGCCGGTTCGACCAAACCTTTGATGTTATAGTAATGGTACTGCTGTCCTTGATTCTGCTTATAACTTTTTATCCCCTTTACTTTATTGTCATTGCGTCAATCAGCGATCCCGGCGCTGTCATGAACGGCCGCACCCTTCTGTGGCCGGCCGGCATTAATTTTAAAAGTTATGAGATGATTCTCAATGACGCAAGAATTCTAACCGGTTACTACAACACTGTGCGCTACGCGTTATTCGGTACATTGATTGGCCTTATAATTACCATACCGGCCGGTTATGCCCTTTCGATAAAAACCCTGCCGGGTATCGGCATAATAACCAAACTGATGGTATTTACCATGTATTTTTCCGGCGGGCTCATACCCACTTACCTTGTTGTAAAGGGCCTCGGCCTTATCAATACCCCATATGTGCTTATGATTGTCGGATCGTTTTCTGTATTTAACATGATCATAACGCGGACATATTTTGCCACAACGATCCCTCCGGAACTCTACGAGGCTGCGGAAATCGACGGCTGTTCAGCATGGAAATTTTTCTTCCTGATCGTAGTTCCGCTGTCACAGCCCATAATCGCCGTAATTTCACTGTATTACGCTGTGGCTCACTGGAACTCGTTTTTCTCCGCACTTATTTACGTAAGCAAACAATCGCTGTATCCCCTGCAGCTTGTCCTGCGCGACATACTGGTCAGTTCGCAAACCATAACTGTTGAGGACTGGGAAACCCAGCAGGCCCTGCAGAATATTTCGCAGACGATCAAGTACGGCATCATTGTTGTTTCGTCCCTGCCGGTAATAATTATCTACCCATTTTTACAGAGGTATTTTGTCAAAGGTATTATGATCGGTTCGGTCAAAGGCTAAAGTCCTTTTAATAAATACCGGTAAGCGAACCAATCCCAAATACCGACAGCGCGATGATCACAGACGTAAATATTGTCATCGCGATTCCGGCTTTTGCCATATCGGTAATTTTGAAATAACCTGTTGAGTACGGAATTACGTTGGTCGGTGTTGATGTTACAAGGATAAACGCAAGCGACAGCGACAGGGCGGTCGGGATCAGGATACCTTTGAGGGACATGTCGTGCGACTGCACCAGGACCGCCATTATCGGCATTATGATTGTAGCAGTAACGGTATTGCTTGAGAGCCCGACTTTTATCACGGAGATGATCATTACGATCATAAAAATCTGAATTAACGGATGCAGCCCTACTATACCGCCCAGCAGAATATTGGCCAGCCATCCGGCAGCGCCCGCCGAATACAGCACCAGCCCCAGCGACATTCCGGCCGCGATCAATATTATGTTGTCCCAGGAAATGTCGTTGGATATCTCTTTCCATTTATAGGTCATTACGCCCGGCATAAAAAACAGGCAGCCGCAGATCAGTGCGGGAACTGTTGAAGAAATATCGATTCCGATAATGTCATTCAGGAAAGTCGAAGAAAGCCACAATGAAATGGTGATAAGGAAAATTATTGTCGTTGCGATTTCGTTGCGGTTCATCGGGCCCATGGCCTTAAACTCGGCGCGCAGTTCTTCCCTTGTTTTTGACAAGGTTTTTATTTCCGGCTTAAACATAAAGATCATTATTAACCAGCCCGGAATTATCATCAGCAGGGCGGCAGGGACGCCGTAGAGCATCCACTCCAGGAACGACACATTTAACCCAAGCATTGACTTCATAAAACTCATCGCGATGATGTTGGAACCGCAGGCTGCAGGCGTTGTTATCCCGCTTATAAGCGCTCCGTACGCAACGCTTATCATTAGCCCCCTGCCAAAGTTGCTTTCTCCGGGTTTAAGCCCTTCGTTCTCAAGCATTGACTTTGCGATTGGCATAAGAATGGCCGCTACTGCCATGTCGGTGATCCACATTCCGATAATTACACCGGCGATAATAAACCCCAGAATAACATTGGTGGTTTTATTGCCGGTTACCGCCAGAATCGCCATCGAAATTCTTTTGCCGAGTCCGGATCTTGAAATTACCGACGACAGTATTAATACGCCGATAAAAAAAACTACAGTATCATTGCCGAATCCCAGTTTTACAATATTGGCAAAGGTATCCAGTTTAAAAAACGTCATCAGCAATACGCCGATAAGGCCGGTAATATGGAAAGGCACAGGTTCGGTAATCCACAGATACAGGCAGAAGAACAAAACTCCAAGCGCGGTGCGTCCTTTTGTATCCAGTACCGCGTCTCCTGCTGTCAGGATCGAAGCGGGTACGGGTATTTTTGAAACGATGATCATTATCAATACGGCAACAGCAAAATGCAGGTACTGCAGCTTTATGTTCTTCTCTTTGGCTGGCATAAAAAAATTCCTTTTACAGGCTCAATTTACAGGCTGTACGTTAATTTTGAAAAACGTCATTTAAGGGCTTTGCGGAGTGTCTCACCAAGGCTGCTGGGCCGTTTCGCGACCAGCGCTCCGGCTTTTTCCAGGGCCGCGGCCTTGTCTTCTACCGAACCTTTGCCGCCGGTAATAATCGCCCCTGCGTGCCCCATTTTTTTACCCTTGGGCGCGGTTCGTCCGGACAAAAAGGCGACCAGAGGTTTGGTAAAGGTTTTGCTTTCTATGGCCAGAGCAACTTCTTCTTCCTGCGTTCCCCCCAGTTCCCCGATAATAACTACCGCCTGGGTCTGCGGGTCTGCCTGGAACATCGGCAGCAGTTCAGCGAATCTGGTGCCCGGCACAGGATCGCCGCCGACCCCGATAAGCGAGGAAACCCCGAACCCGGCCGCGACTATCATGGCAGTGACCTCGTTGGTAAGAGAACCGCTGCGGGTCATAACGCCTATATTTCCTTTTTTGTAGACGCGTTCAATCCAGTAGGGGAGACTGCCCATCATGGCTTTTCCCGGCGAAATTACGCCGGAGGTATTGCCGCCTATTACCATGGCTTTATTCGCCAGGGCCGCCGCCCGGATTTTAAGCATTTCGTGCAGCGGAATTCCGTCGGCAATTGTAACGATTTTTTTAATGCCGGAGTCCAATGCTTCCATTACCGCGTCGTAGGTAAATTTTGGCGGCACAAAAATCATGGAAGCGTCTGCTTTATGTTTGGCAGCGGCGTTCCTTACCGAATGGTAAACCGGGATGCCTTCAACTTCCTGGCCTTCTTTGCCGGGCGTAACGCCTGCGACAACTGCGGAGCCCATTTCCTTCATGTGTTTGGTCCAGAAGCTGCCCTCTTTGCCGGTAATACCCTGGACAACGATCTTTGTGTTTTCATCAATAAAAATACTCATGTTATTTGCTCCCGGGCGTTTATTTACTTAGCGCCAGCTATCGCGACAGCTTTTCTTACGGCTTCTTCTGTATCAGTCAGATAATCCAGGCCTGCTTTTTTGAGCGCTGCCATTGCTTCTTCCTCGCCAGTACCGCGGATGCAGGCAATGATCGGCCTGTCGGGTTTGAATTCTTCTATCGCCTTTACAATGTCCTCTGCCATTACATCGGCCCGCGCGATTGTCCCGAATGTTACAATCAGAATTACCTTTGATTTGTTGCGCAGACAAAGTTCCATGGCCCGTCCGGCCTTGCGGTAATTGGGCCCGCCGAATTCCAGATAATTGGCAACAGAGCCTCCCTCGTAATTGATTAAATCAAAAACCGTGTTGGTAAGACCGGCGCCCGCGCACATCAGACTTATGTTGCCGTCAAACTGTAAATATGGAATCCCCTCAAGCGCGGCTTCGAATTCCATATCGCTGTCAAATCTATCGCGGGTCAGTTCAAAAGCGGTCTGGCGGAACATCGAATTGTCATCGATGATCATCTTTCCGTCGCCGGCGCAAACACCGTCCGGCGTAACAAACAGGGGATTAATTTCCGCGAGTTCGGCGTCGTATTTTACAAAGACATTGTAAAGGGCGGCTACAACCTTGCCCGTATTTTTAAAAGTATCGCCGCGCAGTCCCATGCGCCAGATAAAGTCATTAATCTGGAACGGCTGCAGTCCGGTATTTAAATCAACATACTCGCGTATTATTTTTTCCGGCGACTTTACGCTTAGTTCTTCGATATCAACGCCGCCCTCTGCGCATCCCATGATCACAGCCCGCCCGCTCACCGGTTCCGCGGTTACCGACAGATAAATTTCTTTCTGAATATCAACATCTTTGCCGATTAAAATTCGCAGAACTTTAACCGGAGGGGAACCCCGGTCCTTTGATGCCCCGGCGGCGGTTCCCGGCAGCGCAAACAATTCCTTTACAGCACTTCGCGCTTCTTCTGCGGTCTTTGCAATTTTTATTAACCCTGCCTTTCCGCGCCCGCCGGAAAGCACCTGGGCCTTAACCGCGCACGGCAGCCCGCTTACCTCCAGCGCCTTGTCCAGTCCGTCGATATTTTCGATTACACTGAACACCGGCACCGGAATCCCGGCTTCGGCAAAAATCGTCTTGGCCTGATATTCAAAAAGTTTCATATTTTATTCTCCATAACATTATCCTGGAAGAACTTATTTCGGAAGATTTTATTTCCGAAGATTTCTCACGGAGCTCACAAAGAACACAGAGAAACACGGAGGAAGAGCAGTAAATATTTAAAATTATTTATTTTCATACTTTTTCTTCTCTTCCCTCTGTGTCCTTCGTGCACCCCGTGCCTTTGTGAGATCTCTTCTGTGAGATCCATTTAAAAAAATTATCTTCCGTATTTTTTAAAGTAGCCGCCCCACACAGTATCGTCTGCCGGGCGGTTGAGGGGAATCGGCTCGGAGACCCAGGTTACGTTGATAAAATGCTTACAGCTTATGTTCTCGGATGTTATGTTGTTGCCCCAGGTGCCGCAGCCAAGTGTTACCGTCGACGGCATACCGTTAAAGAACGCGCCGCCGTTTGCGGAGGCCTGCGGCTGGCGCACCACAATACGGCTGGACTTCATGTGCAGGCCAAGGTACTCAATGTGTTCTTTATTAAAAGAATGAATTCCGCAAGAGTGCCCTGTGCCGCAGTTGTCTGTCAGCCTGCGCAGTATTTCAACGCCTTCCATAAATTCGCCGTATTTGAAAATGGCCAGCACCGGCGAAAGTTTTTCTTCCGCGAATAAATCTTCCTCAAGGGGCATGCCGCATTCTACCAGAATCATTTTTGTGTTGTCCGGTACGTTAAGGCCCGCGCCCGCAGCGATTTCTTTTGCGGACTTTGCCACAACGCCTGCGTTGATTGTCATTTCGCCGTGCTTGTTGGGCTTCCACATGTAGTCTTTGAGACGGGCTTTTTCTTCCGCACTGCAAAGATAGCCGCCGCGGTCCTTTAACGCTTTTACCATTGCGTCATAAATTTTCTTCTGAATTACAATTGAATTTTCCGATGAGCATGATGTCGCGTTGTCAAAAGTTTTGCTTGTTGTAATCTTGTCCGCAGCGTCATTTATATCGGCGTCTTCGTCGATTATCTGGCATGAATTGCCCGGCCCCACGCCGTATGCCGGCTTGCCGCTTGAGTAGGCGGCCTTGACCATGGGCGCCCCTCCTGTCGCCACAACCAGATCAACCTTCTTCATCAGTTCACCGGTCGCTTCAATCGAAGGCTCTTCCACTACCTGGATCAAATCCTGCGGCGCTCCTACTATCTTTAACACTTCGCGCATCATTTTAACCGCCAGCGCCGAGGCTTTTTTTGAACGGGGATGCGGCGCAAAAATTACCGCGTTTCTTCCCTTGAGGATAGCGACCGCGTTGCTTGCGGGAGTCGCCGTCGGGTTGGTTACCGGAGTAAGCGCGCCGATTACACCGACCGGCTTGGCATACTTGCTGATGCCTTTTGCCTCGTCCCTTTCGATAAGTCCGACGGACTTGAACGCAAGCGCGTCCACTATAATCCCCAGGACTTTGTTCTTGTGTTTGGTAATCTTATCTTCAACCTTGCCCATACCGGTTTCTTCAACAGCAAGTTTGGCAAGCTGCGCGATGTTATCGTCTTTATAAACCTGCCAGGCCACGGCCCTGCAAACATCGTCAATCTGTTCCTGTGTATAATCGGCGATTTTTTCCTGGGCCGCCCGCGCCTTTTTAATCAATTGGTCAATTATTGATAAATCTTCCATAATAAAACCTCTTATTTGAAATTTGCGTCTTCCAGTTTTTGTACTTCATGGTAAGCGCTTGTAAGCCACTCCCGTTTGAATTCCATCTTCTGGCAGAAGCTCATGGCAAGCCAGGCGTCCACGATTTCGCAGCCCAGGAAGGGCGCGGTAATCCAGCCGCCCAGGGTAATGACATTGGCGTCGTTGACGATCTTCCCCCTCTCGCCGGCGAACAAATCATTGGCCACGCAGGCGTAAATACCCTTGTGCTTGTTGGCCACAATTGCCATGCCCTGGCCTGTGCCGCAGATTAAAATCCCGCGTTCGGCTTCACCCTTCTGAATCGCTTTTGCCACTTTTGGCGCCTGGATATAGTAAGGCAGCGATTCATTTTCATTGGGAATTCCAAAATCCGTTACATCATATTTGTTTTCGCGCAGGTGCTTGACAATTGCTTCCTTGAGCGGAAACCCGGACAAATCAGACGCTATTGCGATTTTCATAATTATGCTCCTTATTTGATCAGTTTTATTGCCTGCCGCTTTATGTCTTCCGCGGTAAGCTTAAATCTCTCCATCAGCCATTCCTGCGTGCCTACTTCGCCGAACTCGTCGTTGACTCCAATCATTGCCATGTGAGTCGGCCTCTCTGTTGAGCAGAGCTCCGCTACGGCGCCGCCAAGACCGCCTGCTATACGGTGGTTTTCCGCTGTGACGATCCGGCCGGTTTTGGCAGCGTATGCAAGGACCAGATCCCTGTCCAGCGGTTTTACCGAAAGGATATCGATTACAGCGGCGCTTATGTGTTCGTCTTCGAGTTTCTTCGCTGCCTTAAGCGCCTCGTTTACCATAACCGCGCCCAGCGCAATTATAGTAACATCTTTGCCGTCTTTTAAAACTTTGCCTTTGCCCAGACTGAATTTTTCATCGGCGCTGTAAAGAGACGGCATTGGTTTGCGGTGCAGCCTCATGTAGGTGCAGCCGTAATGGGCGGCAGACGCTTCCACCAGCTTTTCAAGAGAAACCGGATCAGAAGGTTCAAGAATCGAAAGCCCCGGAATCTGGCGCATTAACCCGATGTCCTCAAACGGCATATGGGTGCCGCCGTTATAGGCTGCGGTAACGCCGGGATCTGTACCTGTCAGTTTGACATTGAGCCTCGCGTAGTTTGCCGAAATAAAAAATTGATCGTAGACCCGCCTGGCCGCGAAGCACCCGAATGTGGCGGCGAAAGGAATCTTCCCGCCCGCGGAAAGCCCCGCCGAAATTCCTACCATGTTCGCCTCGGCAACGCCCACGTCAATTCCCCTTTCGGGGTAAGCTGCTTTGAATCCCATGGTGCCGGAAGCTTTCATCAAGTCCGCTTCGACTACCATTATACGTTTATCATTCGCCGCAAGGCGCACCAGGGTATCGTTATATACTGCCCTCATTTCTTTATCGGCCATAATTAATTACCTCCCAGTGCGGCTATCGCCTCGTTGGCTGTTTCAAGGTTGAAATTCATGTTGTGGCTTTCTGCCTTGTTCTCGCAGAATGCCGCGCCCTTGCCTTTTATCGTATCCAGAATGATCATCGAAGGCCGTCCGTCAGCTTTTTCCGCCTGGGCCCTCGCTCCCGCAATTGCCTCGTGCATTTCGGCTATATCGTGCCCGCTGCAGCGCGCGACATACCAGCCGAAACTCCGCCACTTGGCTTCGATGTCTCCCAGGTTCAGGATTGATTCAGTACTGCCGTCAATCTGGAATTTGTTAAAATCGGTAAAAGCGATCAAGCTGGAAATTTTATTATGGGCCGCGAACATTGCCGCTTCCCAGTTCTGGCCCTCGTCGGTCTCTCCGTCGCCGATAACGCAAAAAACCTTTACTTTTGAACCGTCGATGCGCCTTGCCAGCGCCAGACCGCAGGCCGCCGACAGCCCCTGACCCAGGGAACCGGTGGTCATATCAATGCCCGGAGTCCGGTTGCGGTCGCAGTGGCTTGGAAGGTTGGTTCCGCCCTGGTTAAGGGTATCCAGCCATTCAAGCGGAAAAAATCCTTTGATTGCCAGCGCCGCGTACAGGGCCGGCCCGGCGTGCCCTTTTGAAAGCACAAGCAGATCCCGGTCTTCCCACTTTGGGTTTTTGGGGTCGTAATTCATCTCTTTGCCGTACAATAACGCCAAAATATCCGCTATCGAAAGCGCCCCGCCTATATGACCAACTCCCAGTTTCCCTATCATATAGAGGGTTTTTTTCCTGATTTCCCTGGCAAAGTCATTAAGAACCGAAAGTTCCTTTGAATCCAGCATAAGGCCTCCTGTTGAAATTAACTTAATCTATTATTTACTTACATTAAGTAAATAATAGATTAATTATTTTGTCAAGATGAATTTTCTTGTCTTGTGCCAATTTTGCTGTAGTTGGCGCCCGGCATCGCGGGGAGGCCGCAATTAGGCAAATATCTGAAAAAAAATAAAATTTCAGACATCGACTTATAAATTGACATTATGAAAAAACTAAAATAAAATTAAAAAATGGAATTGGATATACCTCCGAAATACCGGCAAGATATTGAGAATGCCAAAAATTTACTCAAGAATGAAGGTTGTGAAGCTATTTTTCTTTTTGGTTCTATGGTTACAGGTAAAATACGGGATGATTCCGACATAGATATTGGTGTAAAAGGTCTTCCCAGGGAAAAGTTTTTAAGTTTATATTCTCAATTATATTTTGATTTTGATAATAAAATTGATTTGGTTGATTTTGACATTAATACCGATTTTTATACAATGCTTATCAGCATAAACGAGGTCATTCAAATTGGATGATGCCATAAACCGAAAAATCGAACATGAAATTTTTAGAATTGATAAGTTATTAAATGACGTTAGTCCGTTATTGGATTTATTAAAAATAATAGAACAACCTGATATTATCGAAATTACAGCAGCAGCCCAGGTTTTACACTCATTCTACAATGGGATAGAAAGTATTATTGTGCTTCTTTTTAAATACTTGAATGAAAAAATTCCCAATGATCCCAGGTGGCATAAAGCTTTGCTGGAAATGGCATTTGGAATGAATTCTAAAAAATTAAAAATATTAAATGAAAATATAAAAGATAAACTGGATAATTATTTATCTTTTAGGCATTTTATTAGACATTCATATAGTTCTGAATTGGATTGGAAAATAATGGGACCATTGGTTAAAGATATTGAAAGTATTTGGCAAATAATTAAAATGGATTTTATAAAATTTATTAGTTATTATTGAATTGATGCAGATAGTGTGCCGCAGACGGCATCCGCAGCGCCCGCTGCTTGCGATAAAATGGCAGGGACAGGTTTTAAGCTAAACTTCTGATAATCGTTGTTTCCATATTCGGGCCAATATTTACTTTTAATAAATTGGCATTGTTTTCTTCCCACACTTTACCTGCCGGAGCCAGCAGTGTGATCGTTAGGTTGCAGTTCCATTGCCATTTGACAGAGAAACTTAGTTCGTTTTTATTGTAAATAAAATTTTTGACTTCTGCGTTTCCCATTGAATAATGACCGTCAGTCAATGCTATGATCGGCGTATCTTTTTTGATTGGATTTATTTTTATGTGAAATGCGCTGTGCGGCAAAAGCTTACCGAAGCTCAGTACATCGCCGGCCTTTACATCCGCGAAAATCCTGCCTGTAAAAAATTCAGATACACAGTATTGATCGGCAGTAATGTTTTTTAATACGGTTTCATTTAATATTACTTTACACTCAGCTTCGGTTTCTTCCCAGTTGATGATCGACAGTGTATTGTAATTGCCTGTGTTACAGCCGTTAAAACAGGTTAGGAAGCGGCGTGGGTATTTATTTCCGTTAAATAAATCAATTGGTATTGCTGCGGGATTGGCCTGGGGTATAACGCGCCGCAGCAATAATAATCTGTCTTCGTCAATTTCTTTGATCGGATCGGTAAATGAAATCAGTCCGCCGCCAAAATAATGACTTAGGAGCGCTATGTTTACTTCATTGTCGTTCAGCAATCCCAGGCTAAGAGCCAGGTTGCGTTTGGTTATTGTATTACGCCTTAACATCAGCGCGTCCGGATCGTTGTGCCACAGACTGCTCATCCAGTAACGCAGAACATTTTGTTTCACTGTAAAGGGGAGGTACTTTCCCTTGATTCGGGATTCCTTTTGTGACCATACGGCAAGTACATCTGAGCCTGTACGCTGAGCGTCAGCGTATCCGGCTGCAGGACAGTATAATCCTCCGCATAATAGAAAATATGAATCTTCGCCAATGGCTTCCCGTATTGTCCTGATCGCATTCCTGTAAATTTGCGCGCGTGTCAAGGTTTTGTTAAAATAATCATTGTCATTATTTATGATTGTACACCTGGTAAAATCCAGTTTATGGTACGTAAAACCCCATTCGCATGTTATTTTGGTATATAATTTTTTAAGATATTCCAATACTTCCGGATGTGAAATATCCAGCACATAATAAATTACCGGACCCATTTTAAATGTAGTGTACTCACCGTTTTTACGTTTAAGCAGCCAGTGCGGTTCATAAAAAAATATATAGCTGTTGGGAGCGATTGTAAACGGCGCAGTCCAGATTCCGGCTTTAAGTCCGCTCTCCTTAATCTGGTCCGCGTAATACTTCATTGTGCGCGAAGACCTTTCGTTAAATTTATAATTGGCTTCCCATTCACCATAAGCGATTTCCCAGCCGGCGTCTATCTGGAAAACGTCAACCGGAACTTTCCTTTTGGTTAAGTACTCCAGTTCATTTAAAATGTCGTCGGAGGTGATGCTTGCGCCGTAATAATACCAGGTACAGTACACCGAAGGCTGACTGAATTTTTGCGCCGCGTTTAATTCCCTGCGCTTTAAAAGCGAAAAATTTTCTATCAACTCAAACGGATCGTTGCCGGTTTCAAACATCACCCACTCCGTATGGATTTTTTTGCCTCCGGCCAAAGTAATTCCGTCAAATTCACACGCAGATTCCAACCCGGCGAAATTTCCGGTTTCCCTGTCAATAAAAAAACTGTTCTGTACAAGCTGGCTGCTACCGCCGGGATAGCCTATAAGCAAAACTGCCTTGTCTTTTTTATTTTGTATGACCGTTAAGACATCGGAATGAAAAATGTATTGATTTTCCGGATTGCTTCCGGTATCCGCAGCTTTGGATACGGCCTCGGACTGGTTATTGAGGCAGTCAAAAAACGCTTCGTTTTTTATATTTAAATCACAGGCAGAAGGTATGTCGTTTTTATGCCTGCCGGAAGTGTACAGAATCCAGTCCCGCGCGCCGCTTGAACCGATTAATAAATCCTGATTTATAACAACAGGGGACGCCTTTATCAGGGAAGCATCTTCACCCTTGTTTTCTATCAGCAACCTGACAAAAATCCTGTTGTCTTCTTTTTTTATTTCATGCTCAAACTGAATTTTGGCGCTGTCCGGTTTATAAACAACATTGCCTGTAAATTTAAAGCTGACACCGGGTAAATAAATGTTCTGCATATATACTCCGTTTATTATTAAACAATGGTTATTTGCGGTCTGTACTCTCCGATGGAAACCATTTTATTTATAAGCCTGTCTCTTAGATTGTTTTTTACGGTTATAAACGATCGGTCTGCTATCAGATTGGTTTTCTCAAAAGGATCGTTTTCCAGATCAAACAAAAATTCTTCATTAAAAATATTCCCCGCCGCTAAACCGGTTTCCCGATCCATTACAGCGCATATCGAATATTTCCATTTTTTTGTTCTTATAACCCTGGTAATCCCGGCCTCTGTTGTCTGTACAAAAATTTCTTCCCTCCAGTCATTGCAGCCGCTGAGCAAATCCTGAACCGGTCTGCCTTGCCAGTCTTTTGGAATTCCCGCGCCGGCAGCCTTTAGAATTGTCGGGGGAATATCAATAAGGCTGACCATCTCGTTTATTTTGCGTCCGCTGTTAAATTCTTTCCCCCATAAAATAAAGGGAACCCTTATTGAGTTTTCATGGCCGCTTCGCTTATATTCTTTATTTCTGGTACGGAAATGTGAACCGTGATCGGAGGAATAAATTATAATTGTATTATCCAATATACCTTTATCGTCCAGCGCTCTGAACAATCTTCCCAGATTTTGGTCCAGGCTTGCGCAGCAGCCCAGATAATCCGGATAATTTTCCTTCCAGTCGCCTGCTGTACCATTAAGATCTCCGGGAACTGTAAAGTCTTTAAATTTTTCTTTGGAGCCGTCAGGCCCTTCGTATTGGTTATGATCGTTTTGATGGTGAGGCTCCAGAAACGAGAGCATCAGATAAAAAGGTTTATTTAATTCACGTGAATTAATGTAGTTAATTGCGAAATCTGTAATACAATCTGCGCGGTAACCTTTAAAATCAACCCTGTTCATTGCGGCGTCAAACAGGTAACCGTTATAACCGTGTGATGTGTGTTCAAGCGCGTCGGCAGCCAGCCAGTAATCGTCATAACCGCCGCGAAGCTGCGGCGGAACCGCGGTTTCTTTGTAATCTGTCCCGGTTTTTCTGTCTGACGCCAGATGCCATTTTCCTATATAGCCTGTTTCATAACCTGCTTCCTTCATATAATGTGCGAGCAGTTTTCTGTCTGTGGGCAGGCTTATGCTGTTGCGGTAATTTCCGGTTTGCGAAGCGTAAAGGCCGGTTTGCAGGCAGGCGCGGGCTGGGCCGCAGACGGGCTGGCATGTAAAACCGTATTCGAATAAAGTTCCTTCGCCGGCCATTTTGTCAATATTGGGAGTGACTTCCAGGGGCTGCCCGTAAACGCCTATGGTATCCCATCTCTGCTGATCTGTAAAAAAAAATACGATGTTTGGTTTCATAAACAAACTATCCCTTGTTTTTTTTCTTGCAAAATAACATATAGTGTTGTATTTTATATCTAACAAAAAATTTTTAAAAGGAGTATTTTTAATGAAAAGAGTTCTATTGACTTGCTTCATCTGTGTTTTTACAGCCGCTTTTGTAATGGCGGGCGGAGGACAGCAATCACCTGCGCCTGCCGCTTCTGCAGCCGCGCCGATTACCGGGGCGCCGGCGTCCTACACACTTCCGCTTACTGCTACCCCGATCAAATTGGTATATGCGGGCGGTGAGTCCAATAATCCGGAATATTCATTAGCCGATAACCGTGAAGTATGGCAGATTATTTCCCAGCGCACAGGTGTTACACTGGATATACAGGTTCTGCCCGGCCCGGACTATAATGTTTCGATAAGAACCAGAATTGCCGCGAATGATATTCCGGATATTTTCTGGTGTCCGGGAATCATTGACCCGATTGGTTTATACAACGACGGGCTCGTGCAGGACATGGATACATTAATCCGTAGATACGCACCGAACATTTACAAGGTTGCCATGGACTCCCCCGATGTTCTTGCGGCCATGACAGCTTCCGACGGCCGTTTCTATTTTGCTTCAACAGAATCGGTAGCCGATTTCTCCACCAATCCCCGTACCATGTTTTACCGCCGGGACTGGCAGAGAAAACTGAATATTCCCGATCCTGTGACTATCGATGATATTTTCAATATGTTTGTCGCATTCAGGGACAAGGATCCCAACGGTAACGGCAAAGCGGACGAAGTTCCGGTATGGTTCCAGAATCTGGGAAACCTTGATGTGCTGGGTTCGGCCTTTGACGTAATGAGTATAGGCTGGAACAACGGCTGGAGTTACGATAAAAACAAAACTGTCCGTTATGATTTTGTACGCCCGGAATTTAAAAATTATCTGGCGTTCCTTAATAAAATGTACAATGCCAAAATGGTCCCCCCCGAAGTATATTTTAAAAGCGGTACAGATACTCCGCTTATCGCCGCCAATTGCCTTGGCGCCTATACCAACGGAATCGGAGCTCTGGAAACACGCAACGGGACCCTGCTCAAGGGCGGTTATATCAGTGACGCATCCGACGGATTTTTCTGGCTGACGCCCCCTGTAAACCAGGTAACCGGCAAACGTGAACTTTACCAGAAATCTGTAGTTAACAGCGTATCCGGTTATATAATCGGCAAAGCATGCAAATACCCGGAAGTGGCCATCAAGTGGCTTGATTATGTATGGGGCAGCAGGGAAGGCCAGTTAATGATGGAACTTGGCATTGAAGGCAAGACTTATACGGTAACAAACGGCAAGATAATGATGACGGACTTTGCGACCAAAAACCCGGACGGCCTCGGTGTACAGCAGGTTCTGCGTACTCTCGGCTGCATACCGCCGAATCTTTCCCGCCAGACAAATGAGACTTTTTACGCGACCTGGACCTATAGCCCGTTCCTGTTAAGCGTAATCGACTATGCCGCGCCATATTACACCCTGCCCTGTTTCCCGACATTTATGGGCACCCCCGATGAAAAAGCCGAAGAAGCAAAATTATCTTCCGATATGGGTACCTACCGGGACGAAATGGTCGCGAAGTTCATTACCGGGCAGACTCCGCTGTCCGAATTTGACAAGTACGTCGATCAGATGAACAAGCTCGGCGTTACCCGGCTGATAGAAATAAATCAGCGCAGGATAAATGATCTGCTGAAGTAACGGATATGAAATAACTGATATGCGCAAAAATAATTCAGGCATGGAAATACTTTGGAAAAAATTGGTCAGGGATAAATACCTGATCCTGATGATTGTTCCCGCTTTTATTTATTACATTCTTTTCAAGTATGTGCCCATGGGCGGTCTTATAATGGCTTTCAAAAATTATTCACCCGGCAGGGGAATATTCGGAAGTCCATGGGTTGGGTTCAAATGGTTTTCTGAATTTTTCAGCTCCATGTACTTCGGGCGGACATTCAGAAACACCCTGCTCTTAAGCCTTTATGAGCTGATCTTCGGTTTTCCTGTGCCGATTATTTTTGCGCTACTGCTGAATGAGATCCGTACCTTAAAATTTAAAAAATTGATTCAGACTTTAAGTTATTATCCCCATTTTATTTCCATTGTTATTGTAATCGGAATTATGAATGATCTGTTTTCTGCAAATACCGCTACCATGGGGCTGGTCAACAGGTTGCTCGAATTTTCCGGCGTTTCTCCAATCGCCTTTATGGCAGATCCAAAATGGTTCCGTACGCTTTATGTAGGGTCAGGCATCTGGCAGGGGCTTGGATGGGGATCAATTATATATCTGGCAGCCCTGGCCGGAATCGATCAGGAAATGTACGAGGCGGCCAATATTGACGGCGCGGGCCGCTTTAAGCAATTGTGGTATATTACATTGCCGTGTCTTATCCCTACCATAATTATTCTTCTGATCCTCCGCATGGGCAGGGTAATGAATGTCGGGTTCGAAAAGGTTTTTTTGATGTATACTCCGCTGACCTATGAAACTGCCGATGTTATTTCAACTTATGTTTACCGGCGCGGTATTGTTGACGCGCAGTACGGTTACGGAGCGGCAGTGGGGTTGTTCAACTCCGTTATTAATTTCATCCTGGTTATTTCGGTCAATCAGATCAGCCGCAGGATTTCCGAGACAAGTTTATGGTGAGGGGCGGAATATGATGGTAAGCCACATTAAAACTTCCGCCGGCGAAAAGATCGGCAAGGCGATCATCGCGTTTATTCTTTGCGTTATCGGCGCGATGTGCATATACCCGATGGTTTACGTTTTCAGCATGTCCTTAAGCGATGTCATGCTTGTCCTCAAACGGGAAATCTGGCTTCTTCCCAAAAAGATTTCCTTCGACGCCTATCAGTTTATTTTTAAAAGGCCGGATGTATGGATAGCCTATTACAATACTATCTGGTACACGGTTGTCGGCACAGCCATCAATGTCGTGCTGACAGTTCTGGTAGCGTTCCCGCTTTCCCGCAAAACCTTTGTCCTGCGCAAACCCATGACTTTTCTGATAGCACTGACTATGTGGTTCGGGGGCGGAATGATACCTTCATTCATCCTTGTACGCGCTCTCGGCATGTACGGTACCCGCTGGTCGATTGTACTGCCCGGTGCGATTACAGCCTGGAACGTTATTATTACCCGCACATTTTTTGAACAGACAATACCGGACGAACTGCTTGAAGCCGGCCGCATCGACGGCGCCAATGATTTGCGCATGTTTTTCCGCATCGTACTGCCGCTTTCGCAGGCAATTATCGCGGTCAATATTTTGTTTTATTCGGTGGAGCACTGGAATTCATTTTTTAACGCGATTTTGTATTTGCCCAAAAAACAGATGCAGCCGCTGCAAATGTTCCTGCGCACCCTGTTGTTCTCGGCCAACAGTTTTGGCAACGCAACCGCGGCCAGCGATGTTGACCAGCAGCTTCTAGTGGAAAAACTTAAATACGCTGTGGTAGTTTTCGCCATGCTGCCGATTACATTTTTATACCCGTTTTTACAAAAATATTTTGTAAAGGGCGTAATGATAGGTTCACTTAAAGGATAATTTTTCCAAAGGATAATTTTAATGAAACAAAATATGATCCTCCTCATATCTGACGAACACAATCCGTTCTTCAGTTCATTCGGCGCCAACTGCAAAGCCAATACGCCCAATATGGAAAAACTGTGCGGGCAGGGTACGCTCTTTGAAAACTGCTACACTCCTTCGCCGCTTTGTCTTCCGGCCCGCAGCGCGTTTATGGCCGGGCAATATGTTCATAATATCAACACGTATAATAATTGCGCTGCCCTTCTTGATACTGTGTATCCGTCTTACGGAAAGGCGCTTGATGAACAGGGCGTACACACTGTTTACATCGGCAAGACCGACGTTTACGCCGACGGGGAGAAGCTGGGGTTTTCTGAAATGATCCTTGCCAAAAACCGCAGGTATCCCGGTGATGTGAATTTTCCGCACAATCCCATGCCGGTGCGCAAAGGCGCCTCGGAGCGCGCGTCCATGTCAGGCATAAAAGAAGACGCCTTTAAAAGCGACGAGAAACTTGTAGACGCCGCGATCCAATGGCTGGAAAAATATTCCGGAGACAAACCGTTTGTAATGACAGTATGTATCGGGAATCCGCATTTCCCCCAGTACGCCACAAAAGAATATTGGGACATGTACGGGCAAGATATGATGCCTGAGTACGGTACGGATTGCGCGACAGCCAAACATCCGTATATGGCCGCTGTCCGCGAACATTTTGAGTGCGGGAAGTTTACGCCCGAACAGGCAAAGAACCTTATCCGCGGTTACCGCGCCGATATTTCTTTTGTAGATCATCAGCTTGGAAGACTGATGGAAAAAGTTTCCGCCTGCGGATATAAAGACAATACCAATATTATTTACACATCCGATCACGGAGACATGATGGGAAAATTCGGGATGTGGTGGAAATGCTCTCTGCTTGAAGACTCTGTCCGTGTCCCCTGCATTGCCGCCGGTCCCCTGTTCGATAAAGGAAAAACAATAAAAACCCCTGTAAGCCTTTTGGACGTTCAGGCATCAATGTTCGCGGCCACGCAAACAGCAAGGCCAAAGGACTGGGCAGGAGAAAACCTCGCCGCGATCCCGGCTGACGATAAAAACCGTACAGTGTTTTCCGAATACCACGGGCACGGCGAGCCCGGCTGCAGTTTCATGATCCGCAAAGGCGACTACAAACTGATATATTACAAAAGCGCCAACAACGTTGAAACTCCGCATCTGCTTTTTAATCTTAAGAATGATCCCAATGAACTGGACAATCTTTTGGAGAAAGAACCGCAGAAGGCCGCTGAATTAATAACTGAACTGCAAAAAATCTGCGACCCCGTAAAACAGTCCCAAAAAATTGAAACCTTTATCGCAAGGCAATGGGAGTCCCTTGGCCCGGAGGACAGGGCAAGCGGGGCGGAATAGATCGTAGTTTCAGCGGTTTGAAAAATTCATTGGCAGTTAGGGAATCGGGCTGCAGATTGACAACCGGTTAAATCTCAGGTGATTCAACATTCCAGATATTGTCCCAATTTTCAGGTTGTTTTGCCATCATGCTAAGCAGTCTGGATTTTAGTTTGTCCTTTATTATTAAAAAATTTTCATCATCCCATAAATTTTTTTCTTCCCAGGGGTCAAGGCTCAAATCGTATAATTCACCGTATTCCCTGTCAGTATAAAAAACCAGCTTCATGTTTCCGGCTATAACTCCTTTGATTAAACCGGCTTCCAAAAAAATTTCATGACGGCACTGTTCGCCGTTTGAATAATATGGAGATAGATCTACAGAATGCATATTTTTTGGGATACTGCTTCCGGCGGTTTTAAGGCAGGTAGCTGCGATATCTATACTGGATATGTAATCGTCTGTTTCTTTTAATTTTGAAGAGTATAGATCTCTTGGAGGCTTCATTATAAACGGAATCCTCATCAGACTTTCCGATAAATATTGTCCTTTGGCAATAACATTATAATCGCCCATATAATCGCCGTGATCCGAAGTAAAGATAATCAGGGTATTTTCATATTCACCGATTGATTTTAATATATTAATAATTTCACCGATTTTTTCATCGATTAAAGTAATGTTAGCCAGGTAAGCTTTCTTTGTGTTAAAAAACTCCTGCTTGTCTGTCACCGTCCATTTCATTTTATGGAAATGCGGAGGTTTACCGTCCAGTCCATTTTCAGCATAGCCGGGTTTTATTTCGGAATACATATCAGCGTATTTGGTACCCAATAAATCATAAGGCATATGCGGTCCCGGAAAAGAGAAACAGGCGTAATAAGGCTTACCGCACGTGTCTTTTTTATTCAGCCATTCTTTTGCCTGTTCTCCGATAAAGAAATCAACATGGTATTTTACATCGCATTCCCAGGTATTCGTCAGCATATCGTTTTTTTTCACGGCAAGCTGCTTTGCATCAGTAAACCCTCTGTTCTTTATAAAATTTACATAGCTGTTTTGCTGTTTGGAATTTTCCAGGTTATTAATAAAATGTGTGTCGATGATATCTTCGTAATCATAGCCGTGATCGATTTTTGATTCTGCAAAATGCTGTTTTCCGATAACAGCCGTGTAATACCCGCGTTCTCTAAGGTATGCAGTAAACCCTTTTTCGTTCTGGGGCAGACAGCTTTTATAAGTCGGGCATCCGCAAATGGAAGGATACTTGCCGGTAAAAATGGCCGCACGCGCAGGTATACATGACGGGTTGGATGTATATGCGTTCTTAAAATAGATTCCGTCATTCCTTAGTTTTTCCAGATTAGGGGTAATGGCCTGGCCGCCTATTGTATCAAATCTCTGTTCGTCCGTCATTATCAGAATAATATTTGGTCTTGTCATTACAGGATTCTCCTTGACTATTTAAAACAAGTTGTAGTAATTTAAATTATCATATCTAATCCAGGAGTAACAGATGAAGATGAGGAAATATTTTCTATTAATTACATTTATTTTTTTAACGGCTATTATCTGGGCAGGCGGTCAGGCTGCCGGATCCGGAACAGCGCAGGGTGCGGCCCCGGCTGTGGCTAATTTCAATGCAACCGGTTACCCGATTGTGAACGATAAAATTACACTTAAGGCCGGGGGGATGTCGTATCCGACTATGGTAGCGGATTTTAATCAAAATATGTTCTACCAGCAAATGGAAGCCAAAACCAATATCCATTATGAATTTGATCTGGTACCCCAGGCCGCCTGGCAGGAAAAATTCAGTCTTATGTTTGTCAGCAATGATCTCCCTGACGTTTTCCTAAAATGCAACATTAATACCAACGATTTGGAGTTATATTCATCTCAGGGTTATTTTACAAGACTTAATGACTTAATCGATAAATACGCTCCCAACATTAAGGGGATGCTCGCCAATGACAGTACTTTCCGGTATGCAATCACAAGGCTCAACGGGGACATTAACAACCTGCCAACTGTAACCGGAATCACACCGCAGAACCCCTACTGGATCAATACCAAATGGTTAAAAACCCTGAATCTTGCAATGCCAAAAACACCGGATGAGCTCTATATAGTCTTAAAAGCATTTAAAGAAAAAGATCCAAACGGAAACGGTAAGGCAGATGAGATACCGATGAGTATTTCGGCAGCCGGTTCCGCTACAGGAAGTTTAGGTTTTATACATACTTTTATGGCGAATTTCGGAGTGTATTGCGATCCTATAGCTTTTTCATATGTCAATGATGCAAAGAAAGTGATATACGGACCTGTAACCAATGAATACCGGCAAGGATTGGCCTTTCTTGCAAAACTCTATAATGAAGGTTTATTGGATAAAGAACTTTTTACTACAAATTCCCAGCAGCAGACCGCCAAGGGCAGCGGTCCGGATGAACTTCTTGGTTCGTTTAATGTATCAAGCCCGCTGACCATAGTTGGTAATGCTAGGCATTATGATTATTCACCTGTTTTATTAACTGCTCCTAACGGAACCAGAAAAGAACCCCTGCAGGATAGATATCAGCCAGGACGGTTTGTCATCACCAACAAAAATAAGTATCCGGAAGCTACTATCCGCTGGGCCGACTACTGTTACTCGGAAGAAGGCGGAATCGCGGTTTGGATGGGGAAAGAAAACGAAACGTACAAAATCAATCCGGATGGGTCCTGGGATTGGATAATTCCGGCAGGCGAAGTAACTGCAGCGTTCAGGTCCAGAATTTCATCACAGCCCGGGGGCAATTATACCGGAATACAGCCTGCGCTTTGGAATAAAACTACTGATCCGCTGGAGCAGCATCTGATTGTTACCAGGGCAACCATACTGCCTTATTGCTTTACTATCATGCCGATTATCTACTATTCCAAAGCCGATAATACCGAAATCAACTCCCTTACCAATGATCTTAATTATTATGTAACCACAGCGACTTCGCAATTTATTACAGGGCAGATTGATGTAAACAGCCAGGCTGAATGGGATAAATACGTAAAACAGCTTGATACTATCGGTTATCAAAAATTGGTAGATATTATTCAAAGGAACGTTGACCAGTTAAAATAATCCAGCAGAAATTATTATAAGGGGTCCGTATGAAAAAGGATGGCTGGCGCCGTGACATCAAAATAAACTATCAGCTTTATTTGCTGTGCCTTCCCATCATCATTTTATTTTTGATTTTTGAATACGGCCCCATGTACGGCGTACAAATAGCGTTTAAGGATTTTAACCCGGCCCAGGGAATAACCGGCAGTCCCTGGATCGGGTTTGAAAATTTTGCGCGTTTTTTTAGATCCAATATGTTTTTTACCCTGTTAAAAAATACTCTGGGTATCAGTTTATACCAGCTTGTTGCCGGTTTTCCTTTCCCCGTCATTCTTGCGATCTTGATAAATGAAATCGGCAGATTAAAATTCCGCAAAGCTCTTCAAATGATCTCTTATGCTCCGCACTTTATTACAACTGTCGCAATAGTAGGTATGCTGAATATTTTTTTAACACCAAGCACAGGCCTGCTAAATAACCTGATTGCGGCATTGGGCGGCGAACGCATTTATTTTTTGGCCAAACCTGAATGGTTTAAGTCTATTTTTGTAATCTCCGGCATATGGCAAAACGTCGGCTGGGGCAGCATTATTTATGTAGCTGTTTTAACCGGAGTAGATCCGGAGTTGTATGATTCAGCAGTAATTGACGGCGCCAACCGTCTCCAAAAAATTTGGTATATAGATATCCCCTCGCTGATACCGACTATGGTCATCTTGCTTATTATGAATTGCGGACGGGTAATGAATGTCAGTTTTGAAAAAGTTTTACTTATGCAGAATGCACTAAACAGACCAACATCAGAAGTCATTTCTACTTATGTTTACCGCATGGGATTAATACAGCACGATTTTAGCTTCGCTTCTGCTGTAGGGTTGTTCAATTCCATAGTTAATTTAATATTACTGGTATCTGTAAATACGATATCCAGGAATGTAAGCGAGAACAGCTTATGGTAGGCAGAATAAAATGAACAATAGCAAATTTTCATATAGAGGTTTTGACGCTGTTTTTTCATTTATTGTATATTTACTTGCTATTGTATTGCTGATAATTTTTGCTTATCCCCTCTATTTCATTCTTATCGCTTCTTTTTCCGACGCGAATGCCGTATGGGGAGGTCATGTTTGGGTAATACCGGTTAGTCCTACACTGGACGGTTACCGGGAAATAATTAAAAACAAAGACATATGGTCCGGGTATTACAACAGTCTGATAATCACCGCATTGGGTACATGTATTAATCTTTTTGTTACTTTGACTGTCGCATATTCTCTTTCCAGAAAAGACTTTAAAGCCAGGGGAATAATGCTTGTTTTTATAATGTTCACCATGTTTTTTAGCGGCGGGATGATACCGACTTATCTTTTAATCCGCAACCTTCATATGCTGGATACAGTATGGGCGTTGATTCTGCCTGTATCTGCATCTGTAACAGAAATAATCATAGCAAGGACATTTTTTGCCAATAGCATTCCGCATGAACTTCAGGATGCGGGCTTTCTTGACGGCTGCAGTAATATCCGCTACCTGATCAAGATTGTACTGCCTCTTTCCAAACCAATAATAGCCGTACTGGCGCTTTATTACGGTGTAGCCAGGTGGGGTACATTTTTCAGCGCTTTTATCTATATAAGTACCAGAGCTAAAATGCCCCTCCAGGTTATTCTGCGTGACATTGTTGCCTCCGCAAATGCTACAGAAGGCATGACAACTGGAGATGAATTCCTGCGGCAATACCAGCTCGTAGAACTAATGAAATACGGCACCATCGTGGTAGCCAGCCTTCCCGCCCTTATAGCCTATCCGTTTATTCAAAAGTACTTCGTCAAGGGAGTTATGATCGGTTCGGTAAAAGGTTAATAATATGATTGACATTCACCATATTCTCTTGTATTATTATATCGAAATCGACTAAATTACCGTTGTTTTTTGCATAAAAGGAGAAATAAAATGAAAATAATGAACGCCAAACAGATGATGGAAACCGCCAGGAAAAAAGGCTACGCGCTGCCGGCAATCAATGCCAACGGAGTCACCTATGATCTGGCCCGCGCGATCCTGGAAGCCGCTGATGAACTGCGTTCTCCGATGATTATTCAGGAATATGAACCTAACCTTGAATACCGCGGCTACGATGGTTTTACCCCGCTTATCAAACATCTGGCCGGCGATCTTGATATTCCCATTTGCATTTCCCTCGATCACGGCAAAAGCGTGGAATCGGTTATGAGGGCGGTCAGGGCCGGTTTTACCCATGTTATGTACGACCACGCCAGCCATCCGATCGAGGAAAATATCAAAAATACAAATCTGGTAATTGATTTGGTCCGGCCCCTGGGCATCAGCGTCGAGGCGGAGATCGGCAACATTTTTATCAGCAAGGATGAAAAAGTACGCGCGCCGGTTACTTCAATAGAAGATATTCAGAAATTTATGAAAGGCTGCGATGTTGATTTTTTGGCGGTCGGCGTCGGCACTACCCACGGAATTTTTAAGGTCCAGGACAACATTAATTTTGAGCATATAAAGGCGATTAAAAAAGTCTGCGGTCTGCCCATAGTGCTTCACGGTACTTCCGGCGTTTCAATGGACGATATTTCCCGCTGCGTAAAAGCCGGTATGGAAAAAATCAACTTCGGCGAAGGTATCCGCATGAACTATATTCAGTATTTTAACGAGCTTAGTACAACCCTTGATCATGAATACCACGTATGGCGGATAATGCGGGCGGTCAAGGATAAGATCAAGGAAGATGTAAAAGAAATAATCCGGGCTGTGGGATCGGACGGCAAACTGTAATTTTTACACAGCAGTGCTTTAAATTCAGTAGTTGCCAATTTTGAATATCTTTGGGATAATTGGGTAAAGGGGCTTTTGTGCAGAAGGGTAAACCTCAGCGATCTTCGGATCTTCGTATATATAACGAAAAATACGTTCTCTCCCGTATTTACGAATCCCGTAAAACCGGTATTTCGCAATCAGAGCTGGTTACAGAGACAGGACTCAAAGCTCCGACGATCTTCAGGATTTTTGGTATCCTTGAAGATCAAAAACTGATTGAAATATTGCGGGAAAAAAATACTGAAGAACCTTCCCGCAAAGGCAGGAGACCTTCTGTTTACACTGTTTGTAAAGATGCTCTTTATACCGTGGGCCTTGAGTTCTGGGTATCAAGCATTTCGATCGGTGTTTTTAATTTTAACGGAGACAGGGTTTTTTCCCGTGTCGAAACTTTAAAACCGGGAATCTCTGTTGATGAGGTTCTGGAGTATATCGCTGCCCTGGTTAACGATGCGCTCAAGAGCCTAAAAATCAGCCGGAGCAAAGTCATCGGTGTCGGCGTCGCCGCGCCCGGACAGGTCGACGTGGTTAACCGCCGCGTAATCAGCTATCCCAGAATCCGGGGCATGAAGGATATTCCTTTGGCAGCCGAACTGGAAAAACGGCTCGGGCTGACTGTCATCCTGCACAACAACTGTTCGGTCATAGCCCTTAGTGAATATTATTACGGCGGTTATGATCATCAGGGATCGCTTTTTACCTTCCTGCTGCGCGCCGGAATTAACGGCGCTTTTGTTGACAGCAAGGGCATTTATACTACCAGCCAGGGCACCACTCCGGAAAGCGGCCATATTCCGGTAGACTCGCACGGGCCGCCCTGCACCTGCGGAGCCAACGGCTGTCTGGAATCCCATATCCAGGCATTGGACAAAGCCAATGTGGCGGCAGGCCGGCCGCTGTTTGACGGTTTTGAAGAACGGCTTGCTGCCGGCGATAAATCGGCTGCGGTTGTTACCGATAAAGCCGCGGATTATCTTTTTACCGTGACTAAAAGCATAGTGCGTTTTTTCAACCCCCGCGCCTTCCTGATAGTAGCCAACGGTGATTTGCTTTCCCAAAGCATTGCGCAAAATATTATGAAATGCTGGGACCGCGAATCGGACGCCTTTGTTCCCCTTAAACCGCAGATCTTCAGCCACAGTTACGATGCCCTTGTTTCCCAGCTGGGCGCTTCGGAACTTGTTATTTCGCATTACTTTAATTCGGATAACCCTTTGTGAAATACCGCGCCTATATCGGAACATATTCGGTGCGGGCCAGCTTGGGCATTTACCTAATCGAAGCCGATATTGCCGCGGGCAGTATAAAAATATTAAATTCCTGGCAGGCAAACAGTCCCGCTTTTCTTGCCGTCCATGAAAAAATCCTGTACTCGGTTCTTGAATCCGGCGGGTACGGCGGAATTGCTTCCTGGGCCATATCGGACGACGGTTCGCTGTCGCAATTGTCTGTAAGGCAAACAGGCGGAACAAGTTCCTGCCACGTATGCGCAAGCCCTGACGGCAAAAAAATTTTTGTTTCTAATTACGGCGACGGTACCCTGTCTGTTTTCGATTCCAACAACGGTGTGCTGGGCGAACCAAAATTGTACGCGCACAGCGGCCATGGCCCAAACCCGGTCAGGCAGAAAGGCCCCCATGTGCATTGCTCACAGATTGATCCCCGCAGCGGCCGTCTCTGCGTTGTAGATTTGGGCATTGACCGCGCTGTTTTTTATAATATTGAAGATTTGACTATTGAAGAAATTGCCGCGGAAAAGATTTCCGCCGGCAGCTTAATAACCGAACCCGGCAGCGGTCCCAGACACATTGTTTTTTCACGGACTTCATCGTATGCGTGGCTGGTCTGCGAATTAAGCAGCGAGGTATATGCCTTTAATGTGAATAACGGCCAAAGAATCGGTGTTTATTCTACTCTGCCGGCGGACTGCTCCGTTGAAAGTTACTGCGCCGCAATCAAGCTTTCTCCTGACGAAAAATATCTTTACGCATCCAACCGGGGGCACGACAGCATTGCCTGTTTCAAAATAAATCCCGCAGCCGGAGCCCTTTCTCTGTCGGCGGTAATTCCTTCCGGAGGACGTTCGCCGCGTGATTTCGCCTTTACGGTTGACGGCGCATTTTGCCTGGCGGCAAATCAGGACTCCGATAATATTATCGTCTTTAAAATGGAAAACGGCCTGCCCGCGGCTACCAATCTGCGGCTGGAAATTCCGTCGCCGGTTTGCGTTTTATTTGTTTAAGTTAGCTAGCATATATTCCCGTAAAGCGGTGTTCATTCTGGTTTGATATCCTTTCCCCAATGAACGAAACCACTCAAGAACATCAGCGTCATAATTTATTTTTACCGGCACTTTTACAGGTTTATACATTTCTTTTCGCAGCTGTCTTGCTTTAACAGCCATAACGAGTTGTTCCCGGGTTAATTCGGGTATATCTGAAATATCTTCTTTTTTTAATTTCTTAAATTCATTAAGAGCCTCCAGTTCCTCTTTGGCAGGTATGTGATTTAATATATTATTCAAATTTCTTACTGTTGTGCTCATAATATGCCTCCTGTTCGTTTTTTGTTGCCCTTCTTGCAGAAATAATTCTGATTAGGTTATCTGTTTTATGGTTTATTATAACCAATAATATCTTTACGTTAACATTTCCTATAATAATCCATCTATCTTCGTTAGCTGTCGAATGTTTATCATCATACAGTTCAAGATGTTCAGGATCAAAAAATACTTTTGCTGCTTCATTAAAATTTATACCATGTTTACAGATATTACTGATATTTTTATTTTCATCCCAAATAAATTGTACTTCATTCATTATTTAATACCTATTATATTATACCTTAAATATTATAGGTATGTCACGTATATATAACAATTTTTCGAAAAATAAAAAATTATTAATATTTTGTTTGACAAATAATAAAAACAGCCTTATCATATAGCTATCCGAATTATTTACTTTCTGTAAGTAATTAAATACCTGCCCGGCTCCCGCCGGTTATCTACAGGAGGATACCCTCATGAAAAAATGTTTTCTGTTTTTTGCGGTTGCGGCCCTGATAAGCGGTATGCTTATCGGCTGTGTTTTTCCGTTAGCTCCGGCAAATGACGCCGCTGTTCCGCGGAATGTTAAAGCCATCAGTGATGTAACATGGAACGGCGAGCAGGATGCGGCGGCGGCCGCGCAGCTCGAGGCGGTACAGAATAATTCCCGCTCGAACGCGTCCGGTCCCAAGATTGCGTCCAACGCTGGAAGCGCGGAATTCCCCGGTATCTTTTTTATCTGGGATTCCAAACAAAAAGACAGCGGCTACCTCAAGGCTGACGCCTCGTTATTTGAATACTACGAATCATTTGTTTTAACCGCCAAGGAAGCAAATGTCTACTGGGATTTTTTAATTGCACCGCAGCCCGGACAGGTGTTGACCAATGACGGGGCCTATGTGTTTTTTATACCCAAAGTATGTGACAACAAAAACATCAACATGGTGTTTGTCAGCCAGTTTTCAGAAAAAATTATTCCGCCCCCGCCCCCGCCTTTTTTTACCGAAGATGATTTCTGGTACAACCTGTCCGGTAATTATGTTGTGTTCCCGGCTTTGGTGCCGGCCAGTCCCGTTAACACTTTGATGAATCCCCAGCTTGGTGCCAACGCGGTTAAATACCAGGGCATCGCAAGTACAAAAAATAATCTAGCCAATCCAGAGTTCGGCTCAAACATGAACTCAAGCAATTCCAATTTTGTCGGCAATTGGGGATCCAACGGAGGCGGCATAACGAACGCGAACTTTGTCGCTTCTCCGGGAGCCAATGTGCCGGCAGCCAAAAGCGTGCAGATTGTGTCAGGCGCTGCCAGGGAAACATGCCAGCGCGTACCGATTGCGGCCGGTGATTGGTATTATGTTTCCGCATGGTGTTACGCGGATTCTATAAGCGCCGGAATGTCAATCGCGCTGGCGATCTACCCGTCAACTGCAGGCGCGGGCGCTCAGGCTTTATCAAGGATGAATGTCAGTACAAGTTTTTTTGCCAAAGCCGGTGAATGGCAGCAGATAAAATTCATCGTGCAAATACCGGCGGAACTGGATGGTTATACCGGCGTAATCGAACCTTATCTCGATATCAGGTTCAGGGGAGAAAATACTTCTGCGGCAGACAATTGGTTTACAAAAGCCGAGATTATCAAACTCTTCCCGGATACAGTAAAAGCGTATATCAATGAGTACGAACCGCTGCCGGGAGTTATTACGGATCCGTTTGAAGCTGTCCCCGATCCGGGCATTACACAGGAGGTGGTGAACGCAGTGTTAAAACCAGCAACAACCGATACACCCAATTACAGTATTCTTTTTAACCTCTACCAGAGTTACGCTGCTGATGATCAGGGGTACCCCGGTTATACCGTACCCGGAGCCGCCGATCGTTTCCCGAGTGCCCAGGATGATTTTATAATTAATCAGGTTAAACCGTATCTGCGCGACGGGGACGTGCTGTGCGTTGTTACCGGTAACGGAATCCAACCCGGCGCGGCAATTACCCAGCCTCCCGCCAATCATAATGTCAACAACCCAAACTACAGGTACGTTGATATGACCATTGTGAACCAGCGGCTGCGCAGACTCAGGAACGCGCTTTCAGATATTGATCTTGTTTATGAAATTTACACAACCGGAAAAGATCACATACAGGAAGTAATCGCGGGTCTTGATCCGGATGTAAAAGCTTTTGTCCACGGCATAACGACCGGGTATGAACCAAATTACTGTACGGAATTTACCTACAGCGGGCCCGGAGGAATTCCGTATGTTGAAGATGTCTCCGCCATTATCAGGGCAGCCGGCCTAAAATCCGGACTGGCGCCGACCGGCCGCGGACTCAGGGAACCGGCTACTTTTATTAACTGGAATTACGCGCAATACGGGCAGCTCCTTGACGAAATGATTATTCAGACTCAGGGATCGCTGACCAGTGATTCCAACAGCAAAAATCTGAATATTCCCAATTTCAAGGCGCAGGCAATCAATGCCCTTGTTGCGCAGAATTCAGCGTACCCCAATAATTGTGTTATGTACCCGCAGGTAACCATCGCGGAAGGCATCGGGAACGAAGGCACCGGAGATACCGGAGGCAACACAAACGCGGCGGGCCTTATTTATTGTGTAAAGGCAATGGAAGCCATTAATGATGCAGGTTTCCCCGGGGTTTCGCTCTGGTTCGGCCAGTCTGATATTGTTTTAAACAACATGCTGACCGCTGTAAAAACAATGAGGACCGCAAAGTAGTTTTTTAAAAAAGCAAGGAGAATTTTTTGGCAGCAGGTAATTTTAATTTTTTATTCCACCTATGGCAGGCTTACGAAAATGAAGACTATACAAGTCCCAGGGACGCCTTTATTATTAACGAGTTAAAGCCATATCTGCGTGACGGTGATGTTCTCAACATTGTAACAGGCAACGGCATAGAACCGGGTTCTGATTTGGGCAGGGCCAGGCATGATGTAAAAAATCCTCCCTATCGTTTTGTTGATATGAAGATCGTAAACGAAAGACTTGCGCGGTTTGGAGAAGCGCTGTCCGGCATCAATATACGTTATTCAGTATTAACCGCCGGCATGGATCATCTGCGTCTGGTAATTGACTGTTTGTCGCCTGCGGGCAGGAAGCAGCTTGATACTGTTTTTTACGCTTACGAACCAAACTTTCTTCTGGAGTTTGATTTTCACGGAGAGGCAAGCGTCAGGCATTTACGCGAAGCGGCTTCGTTGATCCGCGGAGCAGGGTTTAAGGCAGGGGCCGCGCCGCCTACCGGCTGTGACTTAAAAGAGACAGGGTTTACAAACTGGAACTACGGTCGTTTCGCGCAGGAGCTGGACAGGATGGTATTGCAGACCCAGGCCTCCCTTGCAGTTGACTGCAGGAACAGGGATTTGAATTTGTCCAACTGGAAAAATTACGCGCTTAACACGATGTTAAAACAATTCAGCGATTACCCGGGCTCCTGTTGTGTCTTCCCGCAGGTAACAATGGGCGCTGCTGTTGGAGACGAGGTTCCGGCGGCTTCCAGGTCCGGGTACGCCTCTGATTTGCTGTATTGCAAAAGCGCGGTAAATGCCCTGTACGAATCCGGATTTCCCGGCGTATCATTGTGGTATAACCTCGACGCCAACGCCAATGTACTGGAAACAGTCAGGAAAATGAGGACAACATTTTTGTGAGTGTTCGCAATTGTTCGTGTACGTACCAAAGGTACGACGTACCTTTGGTACAATTCGTGGTTAAAATTTTACAAAAAATTTTTTAAGGAGGGCTAGAAAATGCAGACGTATGAGAATGTCGGCGCGGCCGAATTGATGCAGAAATCCAAAATACCCCTGGAGATTGTGGATACAGAGGAGGATATTTATTACCACATCGCCCTTGATATGGTAGATCATATCAGCGTCAACAACAGACAGGGCAAACACACCGTTTTTATTGTACCGGTTGGTCCCATCGGCCAGTACGCCAAATTAAGGTGGATGTGCAGCAGACACCGGATTTCGCTTAAAAATGTCTGGTTCATCAACATGGATGAATATATCCTGCCGGACGGAAAAGCCGTGCCTCTGGATAACCCGCTGAGTTTTGAAGGTTTTATGGTAAACGAGTTTTACAATAAAATGGAACCCGAACTTAACATTCCGGAGAATCAGCGGATATTTCCGCGTCCTGGCCGCGAGCATGAGATCGGCGAGCTGATCGAAAAGCTGGGTGGCGTAGATGTTACTTACGGCGGCGTAGGCATTAACGGCCATGTCGCGTTTAACGAGCCTCCGGAACCCGGGGACAAAATCACCGATGAAGAGTTCGCTGCCCTGCCAAGCAGGATGCTAAAGCTTACACGCGAAACAAAAACCATTAATTCGGTGACAGCGGCCAATGGTTACATCGACTATATTCCGCAGACCGCCATTACTGTCGGTATGAAGGAAATTCTTGGCTCAAGGCAAATACGGCTTTACATGAACCGCACCTGGCAGAACGGCATTATCCGCAAGGTTGCCCTGGGTGAGGTTACCCGCTTTGTTCCGAGTTCGTTCCTGCAGAGGCACAGGGACGCAAAGATAACAATTGCCCGGTACGTAGCCAACCCTCCGGTTGGTCAGCTTCGTTAACATAAAGGCCGGCGGTTGATCGAACAGCGATTAATTATTAACGGAGGAATTTATGAAAAGAGGAAAATCAATTTGGATCAAATTGATTGCCGGATTCCTGATGTTAGCCGGAGCGCTGCCGCTGGCAGCGGCCGGCAGACAGGATACCGCCCGCACCGCACCTGCTTCCGCTTCCGCCGCCAACTGCAATCCAAAAGGTGTTTTTCCCATTGCCAAAGAAACAGTCACATTCAACACGGCGGTCCGCCCGGAAACCGTTGTGCAGGATATTACAACCAACGCCTATACAAAAATGCTGGAGGACAAATGCAACGTAAAATTCAATTTTAATATTTACCCGTCGGGAAATCCGGGCCAGGAAAAACTTCTGATCGAAATCGCCAGCGGCGGTACGCTGCCGGAATTATTTATTAATTTCGGATTCAGCGAAGAACAGATTTATAACATCGGTACAGAAGGCATCGTAATTCCGCTGAACAATTTATATGACCAGTACGCTTACTATATACCGCAGCAGCTTGCGCTGACAGCGGCAAAGGATGTTTTCCAGAGATGGCATTCACCTGACGGCAACATCTACTACGTCATGGGATACGGAGAACAGATCGGGGAAATGTACGCCCTGCGGGCCTGGATGAACACCAGGTGGCTGGACAAATTGGGCCTTAAGGTCCCGACTACGACCGCGGAATTCAGAACGGTTCTGGAAGCTTTCCGCGACAGGGATCCCAACGGAAACGGGAAAAAGGACGAGATTCCCGCAGGCGGCAATATAGATGTCCGGGGCAGGCTGCATGAGTATCTGTTTAACGCCTTTATCTACAGCGATACCCGCGACCGGCTCATTGTCAGCAACGGGAAGGTTGATACGATTTACAATAAGCCGGATTACCGGGACGCTCTGCGCTATGTCCGCGGCCTAATGGCTGACGGCCTTATTCTGGATCAGCTTTTTACGATTAACGCCAATAACTTCCGCGGAATTGTCGAGAGCCAGGATGTGGCGACTGTCGGCGTATTCGCCGCCGGACTGGCCGGCGCCCTAAGTCCTACTAACCAGATGCGTCTTGAATATGAACCGATTCCGCCGCTTAAGGGACCCAAAGGAATCCAATGGGCGGTTTACATGCCTTCCGAGTTGCAGAAAAGATACGCGATTACCAGGGACTGCAAAAATCCTGAAGTAGCTTTCCGTCTCGGCGATTTTATGTGCAGCGAGGAATGCTCCATTTGGAACCGGTTCGGCATTCCCAATGTTGACTGGCGCCTGCCCCTGCCCGGCGAAAAGTCCATGTACGATAACATCGGCATGGCCGCCAGAATCGTGCCCATTCTTCCGTGG
>WQZG01000014.1 GCA_009780855.1 Treponema sp. | reverse complement strand
ATGTTTGATGATTAAAGCCTTAAATGCTCCTCTTTTGCATAGGGACATTTCTATTGGTTTTTGAGCAAAAGGGGACATTTCTATTGAACGCCATAGGGGACATTTTCACTGATTTTTAACACCTGATACTGTCAACTTCTCTTTCCACAACAGGTTCCGCAGCTTTTTTAACTTCCCCATTTTTATAAGGCAGGTAATAACTTCTCCTGCCTCTTTCCCGGACCAGCGAAGATTTTTATCCATGGTTAAAAAAGCGGCAGCCTGGGTAATGGTATAAACCCTTTTGTTCCGTTTAAAAAAATCCGTCATTGATTTTTCTTCCCTGTAAATTCCGGAGGCCCTGCCCTGGCAGACATCGCAGCAATCCGGACCGGGGCTGTCCCTTGGCCCCTCGTAATTTAACAGGTTAAGGAGCTCATCCCTGCGGCATTTGTCTATACCGCGCCCGTAATTGACAAGTGCTTCCATGCGTTTTCGATCCGCGCTGTTTGTTATGCGGCTGATCCTTTTATCATCTTCCGGCCCCCAAAGCATTATTGCCCGGGATTGTTTCCCGTCCCGGCCCGCCCTGCCGGATTCCTGCAGATAGGCTTCCACCGAGGGCGGACAATCACGGTGAATTATGGTGCGTATGTCAGCCTTGTCAACGCCCATTCCGTAGGCGCAGGTCGAAACAAGAACGCCGTCAGGATTGGTAAAGAACCATTTTTCAACCGCGGATTTTTCCTCTCTGCTTAAGCCTGCATGGTAAAATTTGATCTCCCTGTCATCAAGGCTATTCTGAAGGTACCTGGCCAGTTTCATGACTCCGTTCCTTGATGAGCAGAACACAATGGCAGGCCTTTCATTTACGGCCAGTAAATCCCTCACAGCCAAATCGCGGAGCAGCGCGCCCCGGGCAGAATAAACAATATTGCTCCGGTCGGGGTTCCCTATAATGCGGCGGGAAAGCGGGTATTTATCTGAACCAAAAATATATTTATCGATTTTCTCAAGTACTGTCTCTGACGCTGTAGCGGTAAAAGCTGTCATAAGCGGGCCGGAGCATCCGGACTCGGAGCCGCGGGAGTTTCCGCAGATTGTTTCAAAAATTTCATTTATCTGAAGATAGCTTGGCCTGAAGCTCTCACCCCATTCGCTGACACAATGGGCCTCGTCCACAACAAGATGAACAATTCCCAGGGACGGTAATTTTTCCATAACCTGCCTGGTTAAAAGAACCTCGGGGTTGGCGATTATAAAACGGCTTTTCCCCGAACGCAGGCTTTCCCAAACCGCTTCCCTTTCTTCCGGGCTCTGGCCTCCGCGCAGCAGCGCCGGCGCAAATCCTTTTTCCCGCAGCCGTCTTTCCTGGTCCGCCATAAGCGATAAAATCGGATAAATAACAAGAGTCGGTCCGGAAAGCAGCATGGCCGGCAGCTGGAAACAAAGGGACTTCCCGGCTCCGGTTGGAAGGATAACGATCTGCCTGCCCAAATCAGCACGGTCAGAAGTTTCGCCGCTGTCATTGATATCGCCGGCTTGCCGAACTTCCGCCCCGGCATTTGTCCCGGCATTTGCCGCGGACTCAACTGGCCAGTTGACCTCAAATCCCCTTGCCTGAGCGGCTTCCAAAATATTGGAAATCACCAGCCTCTGGTAAGGGAACAGGTAATCAAGCCCGAATAAAGTCTTTAGCGCCGACTTAATGGGATCGGTTAATTCAGCATTTTCCACATACCATATACGGTATTAATTTTCAGTTTGCATTGGTTTTTAAAAAATTCTATGAGAGTTTTATCCATGTAAGTTCGTGCTTATTATGCCAAAGATGAATAATTTTTGAACCGGGTATTTTTGCAAAACGCGCGGTAGTTTCAAAATCAGGGGCGCCCTGCATTTTAATGGTGCAGACAAAGTTTCCGCATAAACCGCTTTCCAGCCACTTTGTGATCCATTCGTAAAGCCGGGGCGGATAACAGACAACATCGCAGAACAGCCAATCCAGCCTGCCGATGTCCTCCGGTTCCAGGGTAAAAGCGTCGTGTTTTAAATATTCAACATTTGCAAGGCCGCTGATTTTTACGTCCAGGGAAGAGCGGTCCACTGCCAAAACATTTGCGCCAAGTCCGCACAGCGCCCAGGTCCAGCCCCCCGGACTCGCGCCGGCGTCAAGACATCGCTGCCCTTGCTGCGGCCATTTGCGGCAAAGCGTCAAAGCTTCCCAGAGCTTGAGGTAGGCGCGGCTGGGAGGACCTTCCCTGTCCTCACAAAATTCGATGATTCCGCCGGGAAAAGGGCTTGAACAATCTGGGCCGGCAACCAGGGTATGTTCATCGAGAAGTGTAAAAGCGCCCATGGGTGTGTCCGGCAGCAGCCAGGGGAAAGAACGTAATTTTGCGGGAAGGGGCGGCAGAGCAGATACTATCAGCGCGCCCCGCCTGAATTGGGTAAAAAAACATGGCGCCCAATTCCGTCCCATTTTCCGCAGCGCCAAGGCTGCTTCGTTTATTGAACCAAATTCTATCCTGACCGGGTTAAGCCAGGTGTTCTGCTGCCAAAAAACAGGCGCCGGAAGTATTGATGACGAAGCAGCGGCAGACGGCGCATATACAAGGGAACCCCAGGTTTTTAATTCAGAACGTGATGAACCGGAAGCTTCAAGTTCCGCAATCAGGTGATCTTCAAAATCGGGTATTGTCCCAAATACCCGGCCCGGCAAACCAGTCATTCAGGAATTTATGATTCAGCGCGCCATGCCAGATAATCTACATAACGCTGGAACAGTTTACCTTTGGGTGATTCAAGAATGGAGAAGCCGAATTCAGTAGAATACCCGTCGCCGTGTATCCATTTTGACTCGGCAATAAGTTCAAATTTTCCGATGCCGGCGGTTGCCTCGGGAATAATTTCAATTTTATAACGGGCATTGGGGTTCATATCAATGTACACGGTACTTTCCAGGCAGCACCCGGTAATGCTTAAATCTTTGAGCAGAATTTCACCGTAATCGGCGCCGTTAATTTTTGCCTTGGCGATTGATCGGTACCTTTTATTTTTTCTGTTTTCCGAAAGCATCATACAATATATTGTCCGTAAAACAGTTTATTGACAAGATGGATGGCAGATGGTGTCAGTCACTGTTAGGCGTCGCCATTAGGCGCAGCCATTAGGCGCAGCACCGTTGGCGTCAAACCTCATTTCCTGCTAAAATTGTTTATGGATTATAAAAACTCCGGTGTAAATATTGAAGAAGGCTACAAGGCCGTTGAAAAATACCGCGATCTGGCGGCTTCCACATCCAACAGGGCAGTGCTTAACGGCATCGGCAGTTTTGCGGGGATGTTTTCGTTAAATGAATTTTCAAAAATTCTTTTGGAAACAAACCATGCGCCAATGGATGATCCCGTACTGGTATCCGGAACCGACGGAGTGGGAACCAAACTGGACGTCGCTTTCAGGTTAAAAAAATACGACACTGTCGGGATCGACTGTGTGGCCATGTGTGTAAACGACATTCTTTGCCACGGCGCGCGGCCGCTATTTTTTCTGGATTACCTTGTCTGCGGCAAGCTGGACGCGGCTATCGCGGCCGGACTGGTCAAAGGCGTTGCTGCCGGTTGCCGCGAAACCGGCGCGGTCCTGCTTGGCGGTGAAACAGCCGAACATCCGGGCGTTATGCCGGAGGATCAATATGACCTTGCCGGTTTTGCCGTAGGTATTGCTGACCGCAAAAAAATTATTAACGGCAGCAAAATCCGCGAAGGCGACACGCTGCTGGGGATTGCGTCGTCGGGCGTACATTCCAACGGATTCAGCCTGATCCGTAAAGTCATTACCGATTTAAATGAAGACTTTGGCGGTATGCCAATCGGCCGGGTACTGCTGGAGCCTACCAGACTGTACGTAAAACCTGTGCTGGAACTAATGGAACAGGTTGAAATCAAGGGCATGGCCCACATTACAGGAGGCGGGTTTTATGAGAACATCCCGCGCGTTTTTCCTTCAGAATCATCTCCGCTGGCCGCAGTCATAAAAGACCCTCTGGGCTCCGGTTATAAAGGCGGCTGGAAAATACCGCCTATCTTCCACAGAATCGCGTACGGAATAAAAAACATGCCGGGGCAGTCTGATGCAGCAAAGCCGTTGCCTGCAGCCGCGCAAAAAGCCGGCGAAGAGATTCTGCGCACCGATCCCGGGATAAAAAAACTTATGTTCAACACGTTTAATATGGGCATAGGTTTAGTCCTTGCCCTGGATCCGGCGGATGTACAGACCGCGAGAACATTGCTTGAACAAAAAGGTTTCCCGTCCTGGGAAATCGGCCGGGCCGAAAAAACATCGCATCAGGGCGCCGCGGATAACATCTACGGGGAACTGCGGTTTGAATGAACAAGCTTAAATGAAAAATCTGAATATCCTTGTTCTGGTATCCGGGGGCGGCACAAACCTGCAAGCCTTAATAGACGCGGAAAAATCCGGCGCTCAAATTGCCGGCGTTAAAATAGCCGCTGTTGTCTCCGACCGTCCGGATGTATACGCCCTGGAGCGGGCCGGAGCCGCGGGGATCCCGGCTTTTGTTGAAACACCAAACCGCAGTCTGCCAAAGCCTGAGCGCAGAAAAGAACTGTCGGATCGCATTCTTGCTTTGTGCAGGCAAATGCAAATCGGCTTGATTGTTTACGCCGGTTTTCTTTCGATCCTTACAGATGAAATAATAAATGAATATTGCGGCAGAATGATAAATATTCACCCTGCCCTGTTGCCAAAATTCGGCGGTCATGGCATGTACGGCATAAATGTTCACCGCGCGGTCCTTGCCGCAGGCGAAAAAGAATCCGGCTGCACGGTTCATATCGTTGACGCAGGAACCGACACAGGTCCGATTCTGCTGCAGCGGAAAGTTCCGGTCCTTGTCGCAGACACGCCGGAGCTATTGGCAGGGCGCGTCCTTGAGCAGGAACACTTCGCCATTGTTGAAGGTGTAAAGATAATAGCCCAAAGATTAAGCGATTAATATAAAGCATTTACTATTGCAAGCCAAACAAATTTCCATTATTTTTATTATCAGGAGTAAATATGAAAAAACGCGCGCTTATAAGTGTATTCTACAAAGACAATATTCTGGAATTGGCTTCTTATCTGAACAGCGCCGGCTGGGAGATCATTTCCACAGGCGGCACTTCAAAATATTTAATGGAAAATAAAATTCCGGTTACCGAAATTTCTGCTGTAACCGGATTTCCGGAATGCCTTGACGGCAGAGTCAAGACACTGCATCCGGCCATTCACGCAGGGATTCTGGCGCGCCGCGATGTCAGCTCCCACATGGATTTTTTGCAAAAGCAAAACCTTGGAACCATTGATCTGGTCTGCAATAACCTCTACCCGTTTTTTGAAAAAGTCCAGGCCGGTCTTTCGCAGGAAGAAACCATCGAATTTATCGATATAGGCGGACCGTCCATGCTGCGATCCGCGGCAAAAAATTTCCGCGATGTAATAGTTCTGGTTGACCCTGCAGATTACGCGCAGACAATAAACGGATTAAAGTCCGGAAATGTTCCGTTTGAATTCCGCAAGCATCTGGCCGGCAAGGTTTTTGATCTGACATCCGCCTATGACGCGGCCATTGCCCGCTATTTGCTGGAACTGGAAAAACCTGCCTCGGCTGAAAAACCGGCCGGCACTGCCGCTGATACCCCGGCAGCTTTGGCAACAGGAACTGCGGCGCAGGCTGCTGCCGCTGAATTTGAATTCCCGCCATTCTGGCCGTTATCGCTTAAAAAGGCTCAGGACATGCGCTACGGCGAAAACAGCCACCAGTCGGCAGCCCTGTACTTCCACGCGGACAAACCCGGTGCGCTTGCGGGAATGGAGCAGCTCCACGGCAAGGAACTGGGCTACAACAATATCAGGGATCTCGACCTTGCCTGGAAAGCGGCCTGTGCTTTTGGGCTGCAGGCGGACGGAACCGGACCCGCCGGCGAAGAAGACGTTAAGCGCCTTGTACCGGCCGGTCTTACCAAAGGCAAAGTCTGCTGCGTAGCGGTCAAGCACAATACACCGTGCGGCATCGCCCTTGGAAACACGCTGCCGGAAGCCTACGCAAAAACTTTCGCCTGCGATCCTGTTTCCATCTTTGGCGGCATTGTCGCTGCAAACACCGTGATGGACGCGGTCACAGCCGCCAAACTGGGAGAACTTCAGCTTGATATAATCGCTGCCCCCGGCTTTGATGACGCCGCCCTGGAAATTCTTAAAAAGAAAAAAAACGTCCGCATTATGAAGGCCATATGCGCCCCCAAAGATCTAAGGGAATATTCAGCGGTTGACGGAGGACTTCTTGTACAGGAAACCGACAAAAGACTCCTGGATAAATGGAATGTTGTAACACAAACTGCTGTGGAACCGGCGGATATACCGGACTTAATCTTTGGAATGAGGGCTGTCACATTCGTAAAATCAAACGCAATTCTTGTTGTAAAGGATCTTGGCGCATCCGGCATTGGCGGCGGCCAGGTGAACCGCATTTGGCCGGCGATTGATGCTTTAAGGCGCAGCGGGGAAGTCATCAAAGCCGCCGCTGCAGGTAACGGGCCGTGGCAGGACGGCAAGCCGGCAAGGGTTCTTGCCTCCGACGCGATGCTTCCGTTCCCGGATGTTGTCGAAGCGGCCGCGGCCGCCGGGATCAAAGCGATCATACAGCCGGGCGGCTCAATCAATGACAAGGCCTCAATCGAAGCCTGCGACAAATACGGAATCGCGATGGTGCTTACGGGATTAAGGCATTTCAAGCACTGATATTAAGGCCCTGATATAACAGGCCTTGATCCCGTTATTGTACGGTCAGATTTTTATACTGAACTTTTACTTTCTCATGGAAAAAAACGGTAATTGCTTTTTGCGGACAATTGTTTATGCAGCGGTAACACATGGTACAGTTTAATCTGTGCGTTATCTTACCGTTTTGAAGTTCAAGATTTTTCATGGGACAAAGGGAAACGCATAATAAACACTGTGTGCAGTCATTATTAATATGAACCGAGTTAAGCGCTTTTTTCTCGATGCCAGGCATAAAAGATCCCTGTACCAGTCCCAATAAACGGGACACAATATTGAACCCGCGTTTTTTAACAATACCCTTGTTTATGTTATCGCAGACAATTTGCATTTTTTGATCAGCGCCGGCAACGCATCTTTTAATTTTTTTAGTATTAGTCAAAGGCAGTAAAAAAAAATTGACTACATTGTTCGGCATTAAAAAATGTTCGGCGTAAATTACTTCCATAAAATTTTTTGGAAAAAGATCTGTAAATACCCTGGCCCCGTCGCCGGAGAAAATCATCTGAGTGCACAATATGATCAGCTTCCTGTCCTTTAAAAACTCCATATATTTTTGAACGAACTCACGCATGATCCTGGGTACCCTTGATCCGTAAATCGGGTAACAAAACCCGATTGTCTCATTTGCAGACATCAGCAGGCCGAAATCAATTTTTTTATCTGAGGCCTTTTCTTCGATGGAATAACAGGGCGCGTTCATATAACGGCCGAATAACTTCGCGATATATTCCGAATTGCCGGTACCTGAAAAATAAAACATTACCATAATGCACCACCTGTATTTTTTAAAGCCATGCGAAAGCTTTTTTTATGTACTCTTTTGCGTTACTTGTCACGCAGGGACCATGGGAAATAATTAATTTATCAAAATTCCAGGAAAGTATACGGCTTACCGATTCCCTTGCTTTATCCCTGTCCGTAAATGTTAATTTTAAATCGAATCCAACGCCTCCGTCAGGAAAAGCCGCGCCGGACATCTTGAAAACCAGATTGGTTATCGGTCTGCCTTTTATCTTTTTATTATTCTGAATTAAATCTCCCATAATGACTGTCCCTGAGCTCTTGTGAAAAAATACCGCTTCTGACAGAAGTTTATTTCCCTTAAAAAGAATCTGCTCAAAATCACCGGGCCATAATTGTGTATCACCCAAAAGATTTTTTACGGGGAATTTTTCAGTATTGGTTTCAGCATTATGCTTAAAATGCCCGGATGGTTTTCCGCAATACCAGAGCTCAGCGTTAGGGTATTTTTGTGCCGATGAATGTAACCGCCAATTATGCCTTTGCGTTGTTACAGCCAGGTATTTAACAGCGCCGAGTTTTTCAATGTCCTTTCGGGTACTGTCCGAAATTTCTACAGGATCACAGATCCAGAGTGTTTTATCGGTAAGGCGGGCAATTATCATCCTTGTAGAAAAGGATAGTCCCATATCTTTGACAAGCGGACCTTCAATAACCCAAAGATTCCTGCCAAACTCTGCCAGCGGATTATCCGGGGACTGGTTTTTTTGATACATTAGTTTATCTCGTTTTATAAAAAAATTAACAGATATATTATATCACAAATTTAATTAAAAATGTTGTAATATATATCGGAAGTTTATTCTTAAAAACAGAAACAAGGAGAACAATTTGAAATTTGGAGGAGTATGCATTACTACCGATAACGCGCCCCGTTTGGCAGAGTTCTACAGGATTTTACTGCAAAAAGATCCATTTAAAGAATAATCGCAATCGGAGGCGGAGAAAACGGCCGTCCGGGAACTAAATATGAAGCAGGGAAAAAGATTTGCCCCGAATGATGAAAACTACAGATAAAATACCGACAATCGCTCTTGATGACGGAGCTGCCCTGGAAATTATCAGCGAAAAATTCAGAAAAATTTCATCGATAAAAAACGCAAAGGCAAGAAAGTGTTACTGGAAAAACGGACAATATCATTCGCATATTCTGGAACAGGCAGACTAAATCTTAAATTCAGTATCCGCGGAATTGATAAATCCCAGGGTCAGGCTGCTGAATAAAAGGGGCTTTTCGTACATGGAAGCGTGCCCGCAGTCCGGCAGTATTATGTGATGCGCGTTCCTGATTGAATCGACCAGTATTTCCTGCTCCCGCCGCGGAACCAGAAAATCCTTGTCCGCGCTGACAACCAGCACTGGCATATCAAGCCTGTCCAGTTTTCCCGTAACATCATAGTTCTCGGAACTGTCGGTAAGGCGGACAAACCGTTTTTTATTTTCGGCATCGGCAAAAAACGGTACAAGGGTTTCCTTTCGTTTAGCCATCCAGGCTTTTTCCCTTTCATAAAAGCTGTCCGAGTAAATTACCGGAATCGCGGCCAGATAATAAGCCAGCCCTCCCTCAAGGTTGGCAGCCTCATTCCAGGCGTGGCCTATGTCGGCAAGCAGGGGGGCGGTACGGGCAGCTCCGTTAAAAAGGACAAGGCGCCGGATTTTTTGCGGAAACCTCACAGCGAATCCAAGGCCGACCTCGGCGCCGTACGAGATGCCGCAGATGTTTACCCGTTCCAGTTTTAATTCTTCCAGCAGGGCGCCGACCAGGCCGATCTGGATATCATGATCGTAGGGGCCGCTAAGCCGCGCGCTTAATCCCTGATCAAAAAAATCAACAAGGACAAGCTTGTTGGATTTGGAAAAGTTTTCGATAAAAGGAACCCAGCTTTTGGTTGACATCATGATGCCGTTCAGAATTAATATTGGTTCCCCAGATCCGTAAGTTTCGTAAAATACTTCTTTTCCTTCAAATTTAAACACTGCCATATATTTTTCCTTTTAATAAATTTACAAAAAAAAAAATTTACCACTAACCGCACAAACAAGAGGAATCGGAGAAGAGTTTCTCACAGAGCTCACAGAGGCACAGAGAGACACGGAGAGATACTGGAAAAAAAAATTCTCATTCCTCTTTTCTCATTTCTCATTCCTCATTTTTAATTCTTCCCTTTTTATTCTTCTCTTCCTCCGTGATCACCGTGCCTTTGTGTGAGACTCTTCGTAAATAAGTTCGTGAATGTTAGTGAGGTTCGTGGTAAAATTTTCATAAAATATTTAATACGACTTTCTGCCGATTATACCCAGGTCCATGGACTGCCGCATAATATCATCGCGGAAGTCCGGGTGCGCTATATTTACCAGACGCTGGACCCTCTCGCGTATATTGGTGCCCCGCAGTTCGGCGATGCCGTATTCGGTAACAACGCGGTCCACATCCATGCGTGACAGGCTCACGACCGCACCCTGGTTAAGAGTCGGCACGATCTTGCTGATTTTTTTGGGCTGGCCGTCGGAGTCCTTGATTGTAGCCGTCGAATATAGACATATGTAGGAACGCCCATCTTTTGAATTCTGAGCCCCGACCGCAGTATCAACCTGGCCGCCTGTGCCGCTTATCTGTTTGGTGCCTATGCTTTCTGAAGCGCACTGGCCGGTGACATCAACCTCAACCGACGAGTTGATCGAAATCTGGTTGTCGTTTAAACCGATAACATAGGGGTCATTCATATACTCGCCGCTGAGCACAATAACGCCGGGGTTGTCATCGACAAAATCGTAAATTTGTCTTGTACCAAAAATGAAGGTGCATGCCATTTTCCCCGGCTGAATTTTTTTTCGGCTGCCGGTTATAACGCCTGCCCTAAAAAGTTTGCTCATTTCGCTGGTGAGCATTTCAGTATGTACGCCTATATCTTTTTTACCGTAAAGAGATTTTGCTATGGCGTTGGGCATTCCGCCAATTCCAAGCTGAATGCAGGCGCCGTCCTGAATTTCGTCCGCGACAAGTTTTCCGATTTTATAATCAATTTCATTGGGCTCCGGATCGGGCACCTCGGGGATCGGGTAATTTGTTTCTATAATATAATCGACATCGTTTATATGAACCTCAACATCCCCAAAAGCCCGGGGCACATTGGGATTGACCTCAAGAATAACCAAATCGGCGTTCTGCCGCATTGCCCTTTCGTAGGTTGCCGAAAGTGAAATCGACATATACCCGTGTTTGTCCGGAGGGCTCGCGTTGCAGATAAAAATATTGGTCCGGATATGATCCCGGCGTTTCCATCCCGCACTGTGCAGATGGTTTGGTATATATGAAACCGCGTCAATGGCATGATTGCGCCGAAGCTGGGGCGTATAGAACCAGGCGTTCACATTTATCTTGCCTATGTAAGCCGGATCGGTGAGGTACTTGCCTTCGGCCATGGGCAGACAATTGGAAACTGTAACGCCTTTAACCCCGCGGTCAATTATTTTATGTATATCCATAAAAAAATCATGCGCCTCTGCGGCGGCCATACCTGTAACGATATGATCTCCGTCCTTAACCAGCGACAGCGCTTTTTCAACACTGATAACTTTGGAAGAATAATCCTGGTTCATTTGGTTACCTCTTTAATATAAAAATTAAGTTTAAACAAAAATGTATTTATGTCTATTCAAAATATTTGGGGTCCTGTCAGCCGGGAAACCAGTCTGCTCGATCGCAGCCTGGCTTTCCCACTGACACCCCTCAAGTATTTTTTTTGACATAAATACATTTTTGCCTACGCGTCATGTTTAATACAAGCAGAGAAAAAAAGCGTTTATACCAATAATACTGAGATCCGTGAGAGGGACATGCGTATTTTCCCCGCCAGGCCCCCAGAAAAAATTATCAGGCATACATTTCTGTATAGCCTGATGATTTTATATTAATTCTACTTGCTCATTCTTGCGATAAGTTCATCGATGGATGTCATCGGATCAACATCCACAAAAGTTCCGTTCTCCGCGGGGCCTGAGGCCGGGGGCTGGTATTTGATAAAGGCCAGAGCGTCAAGCCCGATCCTGCTGCCGCCTGCGTAATTAACGCCGCCGGAAATCGCTACCGGTACGCGGGCGCTTTCCATGGCTTCAAGATAATTTTGCGCGGTCAGCGGCTTGCCGGAGGTGTTCAGTCTGTCGATTCCGATCAGGAATGTCTTGAGGGCTATATAGGAGCTCATCGCGTAGGCGTTCACCTTGTATGCCTGTTTCTCGGAGGCGGGAATGTATTTGGTATCCTGGTCTACGATCTTGCAATACTCCGCGTAGTCCTTTTGCCTGCGGGCGGCTTCCGCGCTCTCGGTTCCTTTTTCGGTGTAGTTAACCCATGCGGCTGCATAAATAACGCCTGCGCCCTGGTTGATGGCTTCGGTGGGGATGTTGGTCGGCGACGCGTTTACATAGGTTGTAATCATGGGCTTGGGCCGCGCTACGGAATTCGCGTAGGCTGCTGAATAAATCGCCTTGAAATAAGCCTGGTTGCCGGCCGCGACAATAACGTCGCAGTCCTGCACCGCGGTGACCTGCGGGCCGATGGAAGCCGCGTCGGTTGAACTTATCTGCTGGTAAACGATCGCGGGTTTGCCTGCTCTTGTATCAAGAGCGGCCTGCGCTTCAATACCGCTCATCAGACTTAAGCCGTCATCCGCGGTAGAATAAATTACGCCGATCTTTTTGACATTCTGAAACTGGGTTACAGCGCGCAGGTACATTAACCGGCCTTCGGTTTTGTACAGGGGCTGGACGCCCATCATATACCTCTGGTTACCTGTCGCCGGTTCAAACATCTGGGCGCTTGATCCGGTGCCGAAGTAAACCGAAGGGATGCCGCAGGTTTCAAGTTCGTTCTTGGCAGCGACTACGTTCCAGGTTCCAAGAATTCCAACGAGTGCAAAAACCTTATCGTCGTTGATCAGTTTTTCGATGTAGGTCTTGCCGGCCGCGCCGTCGCCCTTGTCATCGTAAATGGTGGCTTTTATCGTTCTTCCCTTGAGTAAATCTTTATACTCGGGAGCCTGGTTGATATAGTCCACAAAGACCTTGTAAAAATTACCGTAGGGCACGCCTACCGCGGCATAAGCGCCTTCTGAACAAATGGTCGCACCGATGTGAATTTCATTGCTTTGGGTCTGCGCTCCGCCGGACGCGAACGCGATCGCCGGAAGCACAAGCAATGCCAACAAACTGAAGAATACTTTCTTCATACTTTCCTCCGTAAAAATTATTATATTAAAGGAACCTGAAGGTTACCTTTAGCCCAATTAAATTAGCCCCGTTTAATTAACCCCACCGAATCAGATTCGCGGCCCATACATAACCGATTCCGGCCGCAAGGGTAATAATGTTTGTGCCCGCCTTTATCTGTCCGCTCTTGACACCCAGATGTATCGAAAGTATCTGATCGATTTGCCCCAGGTGTCCGTAATTCTCCAGATAGATTGACTGATCTTCCCGCAGCCCAAGTTCCTTTAGCAGCGCCAGATGCGCCGATCTCTTGAAGTGAAGCACGGCAAGATAGCTGATATCGGCCCTGGTCATGCCTCCTTTGCGCAGGCTTTCGTCAATACATTTATACCAGTTGGGCATACTTACTTCGTTAAGGCGGTCCTTCATTTTTTGCGCGTCAAAAAGTTTAAGCGATTTATAACCGGCTTCAATATTGTCACTGCTGAAAGGCTCGCAGATGCCGCCGATTTTTACACCGGCCGTTCTTGCCAGGGACCCGTCCGCAATTATATGCGAACCAAGCACCATATTTTTGCCATAGTTCTTTTTGAGGATCATGGCGCCGGCGCCGGCCGCGAGATCATACATCATGGACATATCTTTGTCCGTATAATCAACAAAGTCGCCGTTTCTGTAACCGCCCACAATCATCGCGGTGTTTATTTCCGGATCTGCTATAAGCATATCGGCCGCCATTTTAATCGCGGCGCAGCAGGTACAGCAGCGGTTCTGAACATCAATACCCCAGGCATTAACCGCTCCGATCCTGTCCTGGATGTAAAGGGCCGATGTTGTAAGCGGATATTCTTTCCACTCTTCGCCTATGCATAAAATCAGGTCGATATCTGCGGCGTCAACACCGGTATTTTTTAAACAGTCAAGCGCTGCCTTTGCTCCCATTTCCTGGGTGCCGTCTTCCGGCCCGGGAATTGGTTTGCTTACGATACCAAGTTTTTCTATAACGGCCTGTTCGCTCCAGACGCCGCCTGTCGCTTTGGAAATTTCTGCCGCGCTCATCCTGGGCCGGGGGAAATAAATGCCTGTGCCAACAATTCCGGCGTGATTTGTTTGGGTCATAACCTCATTCCGCCGTTAACCGAAAGCACTGTACCGGTAATATATGAAGCGTCATCGCTTGCCAAAAACAGCGCGGCTTTGGCAATTTCATCGGGGCGGCCAAGACGGCCAAGCATGGTTGAGGCGGCAAATTTATCAAGCAGTTCCTGCGGGACGGTCTTGAGGATGTCGGTTAAAATATAACCGGGAGCGATTGCGTTGCAGCGCACAGGGACTCCCTTGCGGGCGAATTCTTTTGCCCAGGTTTTTGCCATGGAAATAACTCCGCCCTTGGACGCTGCGTAGTTGACCTGGCCTATGTTGCCGTACTCACCGACAACACTGGAAATGTTGATAATGCTGCCGCCGCCGGTTTCTTCCATGTGCGGGCCGATAAATTTGGTCATGTTAAAAACGCCCTTTAGGTTAACAGCGATAACCATGTCCCACATCTCGTCGGTCATTTTTTTTGTCATGGCGTCTTTGGTAATGCCGGCGTTGTTTACGAGGATGTCAATTTTTTTGTATTTTTCAACCGCGTACTCGCTCATTTTTTTACAGGCCTCAGTATTGGTTACATCAAGTTTGTAAAATTCCACATCCGCGCATGTATACTGAAGTTCATTCATGTCGCAGGCAATTACCCTGGCGCCGTTCTCAGCGAACAGTTTTGCCATTTCCGCTCCCAGGCCGCGCGCGCCGCCGGTTATTACAGCGGTTTTTCCGTTTAAATTCATCAGATTCCTCCTGTCAATTTTTAGGTTTAAATATTTTTTATGATCAGCGCTGTACCCATACCGCCTCCGGCACACAAACTGGCCAGACCGTATTGGGCATTTCGCTTTTTTAAAATATTCATAAGGGTTATTGTGATCCGCGCTCCGGTGCAGCCAAGCGGGTGGCCCAGGGCAATTGCGCCGCCGTTTACATTACAGCGGTTTATGATTGCCGCCTCTTTTTCCCCGTGGTTCTGCGAGATTTCACGTATTACGCCAAGGCTCTGCGCGGCAAAAGCTTCGTTAAGCTCAATAAAATTCATGTCAGAAAGTTTCATTCCGGCGCGCTTAAGGGCAGTGCCTATTGCCTGCACAGGGCCGAGCCCCATGATTTTGGGATCGATACCTGCCTGGGCTGCTGCGATGATTTGGGCTTTTGGCTTTAAGCTGAATTTTTTAAGTGCGGATTCGGAGGCGACAATGACAAAGGCCGCGCCGTCGTTTATGCCGGAAGAATTGCCGGCGGTAATGGTACCGTCGCTTTTAAACGCCGCCCGCAGTTTGGCAAGTTTTTCAGCGTTGGTTGTGCGGTTGGGATACTCGTCGGTATCAAAGGTAAAAGTATTTTTACCGTCAACAATTTCCATCGGGACGATTTCGTCCTTGAACTCGCCTGAATCCACGGCTTTTATGGCCTTGTGCTGGGAATTGAGGGCGAACTCGTCCTGGGCTTCCCTTGTAATTTTATGCATTTCCGCGATGTTTTCCGCGGTTATTGCCATATGGTAGTTGTTAAACGCGTCGGTAAGGCCGTCCAGCAGCATGGCGTCATGCAGGGTAAGATCTCCCATTTTGGCGCCTCCCCGGATTTTTGCTGGCATAATATAGGGCGCGTTTGTCATGCTCTCCATACCGCCGGCTATGCATAAATCTGCGTTCCCGGCGACAATCTCCGACATCGCGTTCATTATGGCCTTCATGCCGCTGCAGCAGAGTATATTGATGCTGTACGCCGGCACTTCAACCGGGATACCCCCGCCGATTGCCGCCTGTCTGCCGGGACCCATTCCCTCACCTGCGCCCATGGCGTTGCCAACGATAACTTCGTTTACCTCGGAGCCTTTAAGGCCGTTATTGGCCAAAAGCGCCCTTATGACCGCCGAACCCAGTTTTGGCGCAGAAAGTGTTTTAAGACTTCCCATAAAGGAACCTATGGGAGTTCTCAAACCGTCCACAATGTAAATTTTCTCCATTTTGCTGCCTGCCCGATAAGGTAAATTTTAGACCGATAATTTTATATTATGAACATTGTTCATGATGAATAATATTCATTATGAACAATGTTCATATTTACAAGATAATACAGTATTGGAAATCTGTCAACTTTCCGCTGTGTTTTTTTACAATTTTTTTGTTTGACAAGCCGGCGATAGATGATTATATTTAAATTACAGGTAATTAAATTAATATATGAATAAAGTTCATGTAAAAGCAAGGAAATAATATGCAGCTCATTTTGCAAACATTCATCAACAGCCTGCAAAATATCGCCATCTATTCAATGGCAACCATCGGCATTGTGCTTATTCTGCGTACGTCCACAACCACGAATTTCGCCCAGGGAATGATGGGAACGTTCTCCGCGTTTTTTTCTTCCAACCTGGTATTATACGTTTACCCGCAATTGCCTTTCTGGATTGCGATTGCGTTCGGCGCCCTGATAGCATTCTGCATCGGTTATACCATCGACGCCGGTATTATAAGGCAGGGCCGTTCGGTGACCCCGCAGGGCAAACAAATGATCACCATGGGTTTGATGATGATTTTTTACGCGATAATGCCGCCGATTTTTGTTTCCATTACAACACGCACCCCGACGGTTCCGAAGTTCACATACCAGAACATTGAGTTCTCATTTTTGGGGCAGAGCCTCTACATTACAGAACACGCGTTTATCTGCGTATTAACCGCGGTTATAGGCCTTTCCATCCTTTTTGCGGCCCTCAAATTTACAATTTGGGGAATTGCGCTGCGCTCTACCGCTTCCAACGAGACAGTTGCCCAGATGATGGGCGTAAATACCAAACTGGTAACAGGGGCCACATGGGGAATTGCCGGTGTCTTTGTCGCGGTTGCCGGATCATCGACAGCCATGGCGCTTAACGCCAACATGATGGGGCAGATTCAGATTTTCAGCTTTTTGGCCTGTGTACTTGGAGGCGTAACGAGCTTTTGGGCTCCAATTACAGGCTGCGTAATAATCTCACTGCTTCTCAATTACTCGGCCGTTTTTACCCCAAAATGGGCGGCGCTTATTTCGTTCGTTATAATAATGCTGGTAATCCTGATTCGGCCCAACGGGATATTCGGTAAAAAGTTTATCAGGAAGGTATAATCTATGCAGACACTTAACGATAATAAAACTTCCATAAACGCGGAACAGGTATTGCTGGATTCGAGACCAAAATTCAGGAGGATAACCTCTCATCCGTTTTTTGGTTTTTTGGTTTTTGGAATCGCAATGATCATGATTCAGCTTTTACAGAAAGCAGGCCTTCTCAATTATTCTTTTGCCAAAGCTCTGGGCCAAACAATGATCTACGCGGTCGCCGCCCTGGGATTTAGTTTTCTGCTTGGCTACGCCGGACTTTCAAGCCTGGGCACCGCAGGATTCGCCGGATTGGGCGCCTATATAACCGGGTATATACTCAATACCTGGACCGCTTTGCCGTTCTGGCTGATACTGATTTTTGTTCTCGCGGTCGCCGTTATTTTGGGTACGATAGTCGGTTTTATTTCGCTGCGGATTGAGGGGCTTTTCCTTGCCATTGTAACCCTTGGCCTGTCGGAAGTACTGGGGCAGATGTTCCTCAATGCCGGCTGGACCGGCGGGCCCAACGGCATGCGGACACCGTACATTCACCTTCTGCCGAATTTAATTAATATACGCACAAATATTTCAATGCTCTACTATATAGTCACGGCCGTGCTGGTCTTGCTGATGATGCTTACTTCCAACCTGATTACCAGTCCCACGGGCCGTGCGATGCTCGCGATGAAGAACAGCACTTCTGCGGCGCAGGCAATGGGTATAAGCCTGTTAAAATACCGGCTGTTTGCTTTTATCCTTGCAACGGCATTCGCGCAGGTTGCCGGAGCGCTGCACATGATTTACGGCCAGTACACCGATCCTGTTCAGTGGACTCTAATGTTCTCGCTGAACATACTAGCTGCCTGTCTTGTAGGCGGCGCAAAATCAATCTGGGGCGTTCTCCTGGGAGTGCTGATAATATTCGGACTGACGCCGCTGTTTTTCCAGAACATCCTTTTTTTGCGGAACAACTCCTGGATAATGAGTGTAATCTCTGGAATACTGATAATCGTGGTGGTAATGTTCTTCCCCGGAGGAATCACCCAGCTTATTAATAAATTTATTACAGCGCAAAAAAACAGAAAGGCTGCAGTTACGGCAGGCGGTAATGTAAAAGCCGCTGAACAGGCCGCGGCCAAACAGGCTGACCCTAAACCGGTAAATGTTTTATCACAGGAACAACTGGCCAAAGCAGAAGCCAGGTTAAAAAAACTGGAAGCCGATTACAGTGTATATGCCGCAAAAAAAGCAGCGAAAAACGAAGCAAAGATGAATGCCGCAGTTTCCAGACAGAACGCCGGACTGCAAAAGGAAATCGCCCTTAGGCTGGACAATTTAAGCATGCACTTCGGAGGCCTCAAGGCCGTTGATAACCTATCATTTGATGTAATGAAAGGTGAAATATTCGGCCTTATAGGACCCAACGGCGCGGGAAAGACAACCGTGTTCAATTGTATAACCCAATTCTATAAACCTACTTCGGGGGATGTTTTATTCAACGATCGCCACGGCCGGACCCTGCATCTGAACAAATACCGTGTTCACGATATTATAAAGCTGGGAATCGTTAGGACGTTTCAGAATATTGAGCTTGTCAATGAACTTACAGTACTGGAAAATCTTTTGATAGCTGCCCACACCCAGTATTATACCGGGTTCTTTTCGCATATGTTTTCTTCGCCAATGCTAAGACGGGAGAACGCGGTGCTGACCCAAAAGGCGCTGGGTATTCTTGAGCGTATGGACCTGCTGCATTTAAAAGATTCATATCCGGTCGGAATGCCGTACGGCGTTCTTAAACGAATCGAACTCGCGCGCACACTGATGGCAAACGCTTCCCTGATAATTCTTGACGAACCGGCCGCCGGCCTCAACGAAAAAGAAACTGCCGATCTTACACTTCTGATCAAACAGATCGCCAGGGAACAGGACGCGACAATTTTCCTGGTCGAACATGACATGGGCCTGGTAATGAATGTCTGCGATCGAATTTGCGCAATATCATTCGGCAAAGAACTCGCGCTTGGCACACCCAAAGAAATTCAGGAAAGCAGAACAGTTCAGGAAGCCTACCTGGGGGTAGAGTGATGGATAACATACTTGAGGTAAAAAATTTTTCCGTAGAATACGGCGCAATCCAGGCTGTAAAGGGAATAAATTTTAATGTCGGCAGGGGCCAGATATTCGCGATTCTCGGAGCCAACGGCGCGGGTAAAAGCACAACGCTTAGAACGATCTCCGGAATCAAGAAACCCAAAACAGGCGAAGTACTTTTTGAAGGTAAAAACATTGTCGGTAAAAGTATTTATTCCATTGCCAAAATGGGCATATCGCATTGTCCGGAGGGAAGGCAGATTTTAATCGGCCTTACGGTGGAAGAAAACCTTATTGTGGGAACCTACAGCCTGGGTAAAAAAACAGGGGTCGGTGTTAAGACCGCGAAGCAAAACCAGGAATATGTTTACGAAATGTTTCCGGTATTAAAGGAACGGCGCAGGCAGCAGGCAAATACATTGTCCGGCGGCGAACAGCAAATGCTCGCCATCGGCCGCTCCCTTATGTCCAGCCCAAAACTTCTAATTCTGGATGAACCGTCCCTTGGACTTGCGCCGATTATTGTTAAAAATATTTTTAAATGCATCAAGGAAATCAGCGGACAGGGAACCACCATACTGATAGTCGAACAGAATGCGCTGCAAACGTTAAAGATAGCCGATTACGCGCTGGTTCTTGAATTGGGCAAAATAAGTATGGAAGGTCCGGCTTCGGAGCTTGTAAATAACCAGCGCCTGATTGAAGCCTATCTTGGAAACAAGACATAATATACAATGGCACAAATGGAATACATTTTTTTTAATGACAGCTCCCTGGCAAAAGGGGTAAACATTCCCAAATCACAGGTAGGCTTTAAAAAAATGTGTCAAATCTGCGGCGCGGCCGAAACCCTGTTCGACGAAAAAGGCTTTTATGAAACGTCAATCGCCGATATTTGCAGTCTTGCGGGAACAGCGGTCGGCACGTTCTATATTTATTTTAGCGACAAGACTTCCATTTATACCTATCTGGTAAGAAATTATTATGTGGTAATTAAAAACCACCTTAATAAATATATAAGCGGCTGCAAAACCAGATATGAAATGGAACGCGAAGGGCTCAAAGCCTTTATCCGTTTTGGTCACTCACATCCCCAATGTTATAAAATAATCTGGGGCTGTTCCTACATTAACCCGGCCCTGTTCGAAGATTATTACATTCGGTTCGCAAAAAGCTACAGCTCCGCGTTAAAAAAATTCGGGAATGAACTGGCAGACATAAATTACAGCACAATGGCCTGGTTTTTAATGGGGGTAGCCAATTTTATAGGGTTAAAAATAATTCTCGATCATAAACGTCTTACCGAAAAAGACCTTAACTCCCTGGTTGATGACGTAATGAGGCTGTTTAAGGACGGACTTTTTAGGTAAAACGTAACTTAAATCTCCAATTCCATTCCTGTATTAATCTCATAAATTTTATCACCCAGTTTTTCTTTTAAATAGTTCAATACAGGCCTTCCTGTGCAGTGCCCTGTATAAATTTTTATCTGTGTTTCTTTTAATTTCTCGATTAATGAATCCAGGTATTCGTTACTTTCCTGGAATTTAACTCCGGCGTTTCCCAAATGTAATCCGCCTATATAACCGCGGATTTTTTTCCCCGGAAATTTCTGCGTTACCGTTTCAATTATATTTAAAATACCGTTATGGGAGCAGGAATTAAATATTAACAATTCATTGTTGTCTACCAATACCAAAATACCTTCATGATCAAAATTATCATTTACCAATTTACCATTTTGTTTTTTAAATAATAAATTATTAAGAGTTGGTTTAATATTTCGGTTAACGGTATTCCTGATAAAAGAAATTTTATTATTATTATCATTGATCGAAAAATCTTTATCAAGCCAGGTGATTCTGGAATAAAATTTTTTTCTTAAGTTTAATCCTATATAGAAACGTAATAATTTTATCTTTACAAAATATTTACTGTATATATTATCCATTAAATAAATCGAAGCCGATTTATTTAATCGGCAAAACTCGTTTAATCCTCCGGTATGATCATTATGGTTATGCGACAGAAACAACATATTTACATTATTTTAATCTGCATTCATTTTACATGCGTTTTCACTGAATTTTTTATCAGGTCCTACGTCCAATAAAATAATTTCGTTATTAAATTGTATCAGTATGGATAATCCATGTTTGGTTTTATATTCATTATTTATACTGTAATTTTCAAGTAAAACCTTAATTTTTACCATAATTATCTCCAAAATTTCTATTCTTATATTATAAAATTAATATTTTTACTGGTCAAGTGTGTATTTTAACAAGGCAATATTTATAAATAAATAATTTTTCCTGGAAAAAAAATCTGTTCCCCGTTTGTTTAATAATATGACAGGAGTTAACATGAAGATCAGAAATCTTATATTTACATTTTTATTTACAGGAATTTTTAGCACTATAAGCAGTTGTTCCATGTTTTATATACACGGGAATGGTTACATAGTAAGCAGCGAAAGAACATGTAAAAATTTTACAGGAGTCAGCATTGAAGGCATAGGTAATGTGAATATTTACAAGTCAAACAATTATAAAGTTATTGTGACTACAGACAGTAATTTACAGGAAATAATTTCGGCTAAAGTTATCGGAGATACTCTGCAAATCAGTGAAACAAGCAACACGGGTTATAGCTCAACAAAACTTACAATAGATGTATATACACCCGACCTGGTCAGTATTAAACTAAAAGGAGTAGGTAATATTAAAGTTTACAGCGGTAAAACATCCAATCTGGATATAACATTATCCGGTGTAGGTAATATTGATGCAAGGAATCTCGAAGCGGCAAACGTAAATGTGACACTTACCGGTACCGGCGATATTAATGTTTGGGCAACAGGCAGCCTGACCGGAAGCTTGTCCGGCATCGGCAATGTTATATACAAAGGAAATCCGCTTATAGTAAGCGTGTTTAAGACAGGTATTGGCGAGATAAAACAGACGTATTAAGGAGTTCCGCGAATGAGCCTGCAGCCGCGGTATGCCGGGAGACCGCTTACGGCCGCTCAATAAAATGTATTTTATAATCCTTTATTCTGTTATTAAACATATCTCCGACTGTCGCCTTACCGTTGGCATCTACAACAATAGAAAATTTATTCCATGTGTTATAATACTCGGACAAGACAACGCCTCCGACCAATAAAGGAACATCAGCGCTGTTCATAAAATCGTAACGGTGTTCGCCCAGCATTCCCCACATTCCAACGGTAATAAAATTATCATATTTATGCGTCTGAATTATTTCCATATTCAGCGTTTCGATCACATCAATTTTCCAATCATCATTTTGCCGCAGTACATAAATTACCTTTAAAGCGGCGCTATAATCTGAATTTTCGCCGCGTAATATTAATTGAACATTAAAAGTATAATCATCCCCGATCATTGCCTCGTTTTGTATTGATGAGATATCTACCTGATTGACTGATTTAATTTCCCAATACCAGCCCTGTCCGCGGTAACCATCGGCTCCTTCCGAAATTCTTCTGCCAACCAGGTCGTTTTTGAATTTATCAACATCTGGTTTTGGCGGAATTATGGTTAATATTAAATTATTAATCGTTGAATTATATGAATTTAATGCATCATCTGTCTGTAAATTACTGTCACGGTACCTGCTGAAGGCGTATTGAAACGTTTCATTTCTGCTGTAATTTGTAATATATTTTTGGCTTAAAGTTTTAAAAAATCTATCAGCGTTTATAAGGTCGGAATTATATTGCGCTGCGGCATTATTGTCTATTTCCTGTACTTTTTGTCTTGCCTCAATACGCGTCTGAAAATTATACCCCGCAAACGAATTAATAAAATTTGTATAACTTTTGATACAATACTGTAATGAATTATTTTTGGCATCTATGTATTTTTTGGCTGCCATGATCCCGTCACTCTCCGGTGAAGCGCAGCCAATTAAGATTATTGTAATTGCAAAAACTGTTATTGTAAATTTAATCCTGTTATTCATTTTATCTCCGTTGTTCACATTAATTGCTGCCTGTTCCAGGGCCGCAGCTGTCTATGCTTCAAAGAATTTCCTGGGATTCTTCTCCATCATGATGCCAAACTCATCTCCGGTTAATCCCAATGCCAAAAGCGCGGGGAGTACCTTTTTATGTATAAATGTAAAATCAGGAACTTCTTCCGGATTTAAGTTAAGAAATTTCTCCAATTCGTCCAATACTCCCAGGTAAGCGGCAAGATCGTGAGACAAAAACATTTTATCGATATAACCCCTGTCGCGAAGTTTTACTATAGCCGCAGCGCGTTTTTCAAGGCTTGGCCCAAGCCTGCCGCAGTAGCCAAAACGATCCATTCCGATATAACATCCGCGGTCAAGCATTTGTTGCAAATAATCCAGATTATCCGTATCTCCGCAATGCCCCAAAATAAATTTATTTAACGGGACGCCGCGGCTTTCAAATATATCCAGGATGCGGCCGCCGTTTTTATTTGCCGGTTTGTGATGACAGAATACAGGCAGCCCGGTTTTGGCGGCAACACGCGCTGCCGCGGATAAAATCTTGTTTAAATATGGGGTAATTTCTTCGCTTTCAACCGCAGCCTTCATGATTCCGGGCTTAATGCCGGTATCGCCGATTCCATTTACACATTCACCCATAAGCAGATCGTATATTAAATCCTCCGGCAAAAACTCCAGCCAGGGTTCGGTCTGATAATAAAATCCGCTGGAGACTATAAAGTTTACGCCTGTTCTTACAGCCGCTTCCCTGACAAGATTTACATCCCTGCCCAAATTAACAGGTGTTCCGTCAACAACAGTGGCAATACCGCATTCACGCTTCATTTTTAAAAATGCGTTCTGGGCCGCTGCGGCTCCCCGGTCAAAATCAAAAACACGGGCTCCAAAGTTTGCCCGCATTGACCAATCACCAAAGGTAACATGTTCATGAATCAGAGTCGTTCCAAGGCTGGATGTATCAATGGGACCTGTCACGCTGTTTATTTTCATTATTTACCTGCCTTTAATATTCTAGCACTAAAAGGTTTTATCTGAATACTGCGGCCGGAATTGAATTTTTCTCCGGTCAGCAGATCACGCATAATAATTTTGCCGGATTCGCCGATATTAATCGTGTCACTGCGGCTTCCAATATTTACCGCAATTAAAATACGTTCGCCTTCAAATGAACGTTCAAATACAAAAGGCCGTTTGAATTTAATAAAAATTTCCCTGTATGAACCGTAACGCAATGCTTTTTCAGCCTGCCTGATTTTTATAAGGCGGTTAATTAATCCTGTCAGTGCCGTACTGTATTCGCCGGATTTGGTTATGTCTATATAGGGGCGCAATTCATTATCGCTTGTTTTTCCCTTGACAGCCTTAATGCCCCATTCGCTGCCGTAATAAACCGACGGGATACCTGGCAATGTAAACAGCAGACAATACAATGTATTTAAATATTCCGGCCTTGAAGCAGCACTGGCAATACGGCTTTGATCGTGGTTGTCCAAAAATGTGAACAACGGCCTGCCTTTATCCGGCGCCGAGTTTTTAACGCAGCTCGCCAGTTCATAAAGGTTATTATCGTTATGGCTGGAATAAAGGCTTTTATACAGAATATAATTTGTTACGCTGTGCAGAGCAGCCGCGTTTACCCATTTGGTATAATCACCGCCGACAACTTCGCCCATAAGCCAAAAGTCACGTTTCTTTTGCGAAGTAATACCGCGGAGCTCCGCCATAAAATTAAAATCAAGCACATTGGCGGCGTCAAGCCTCATCCCGTCGATGCCAAAATCGTCAATCCAGAAACAGGCCGCGTCAAGCAAATATTTTTTTGTTTCAGGATTATCAAGGCTGAATTTAACCAGCTCCCAGTAACCGCTCCAGGTCTCGTAAATGAACGGATCGCCAAGCGGGCTTTGACTGCCAAAATCAACACCTTTAAACCAGGAGGCGTATTCGCGTTTGCCCTGCTGAAGTTCCCTGAAGGCGAAGAAATCCCTTCCGCAGTGATTAAACACACAATCAAGCAAAACCTTGATACCGTTATCATGGAAATTTTTTACCAGCGATCTGAATTCATCATTGGTTCCGATTCGGTTATCTATCGTAAAATAATCGGTAACATCATATCCGTGCGATCGCGACTTCATTACCGGACTGAGCAGCACGGTGTTAAACCCCATACCTTTTATATGCGGGATCCATTTTGAAATTTCTGCCGCGCCGCTCCCGTTAAAAACGTAATCATTTATAAACGGCCCCTGCGCCAAAGACAGCGAATAGATGTGATAAATAACAGCATCCTCAAACCAAAAATGTTCCATCCCCACTCCCCACTCCCCACTCCCCACTCCCTACTCCCCATTCCCCACTCCCCAACTATAAAATAAAATAAATAAAAAAACAAACACTTAAGGCATTTAAAACGTCTAATATACGGAGATGGAATTGAATATCGAAGAGGCGTTCAGGGAATACAGGGAAGCCATGGTACAGTCAATGGCCGCTTTTTCCCGTGACAGGGAGGCGGCGGAGGACGGGGTTTCCCACGCGTTCGCCCAGGCCCTGGCCAGGCGTGCAATGCTGGAAGCTATGCCGGAACCGGCCATGAAGGCATGGCTTTACGCAGCAGCCCGCAACGCAATTATCGATATCAAGCGCAGGCAGATAAGGTTTATGTCCATGACCGGACCGTACGACAGTTATGAATTCGCCGATCCAAGGCCGGACGATCCGGCAGGAAGAGCCGCGATTGATCTCCTGTTGGAAAAACTTCCCGATGCGCTGAGAGTTCCGGTTGAATTAAAGTACTACAGCGGAATGAACGCTGCCGAAATCGGGGAGGCGATGAATCTGCCTGCGGCGACAGTGCGGACGAGGCTGCGGACCGCAATGCTGCGGCTGCGGGGAGCATGATTTTTAAATTTTTTTGGAGGAATAAAATGAACGAAGAAAAATTAAACGGGGAAAAATTGAACATGAAAAAACAACTGACAGTAAACAGCGGACTCGCCTGTCTTTTAAAGGACAGACAGGGCATACTGGATAATTACGACAGGGTAATGATCAACTGCGGATCGGCAATTGTTTCCGCGGAGATTAACGCCAAACTGACCGCCAGGGGCGGAAGCATTAACGCCGGCAGCCTTCAGATCAAAGACATAAAAGGCGAAATAATACAGCTGGACAAGGGCGCAGTCATTGACGGCAATTCAAATCTTAAGGACCTGTTTGTCATTTCCATGGACAGGATTCTGGTTACCAAAGAAGGAATGATGAAACTGGGCGAGGCCGAAGGACTGATTGTCCTGGGCGCAGTCTACTATCCGGAAACAGGCGATATGGCCTGCCTTGCCAAAGTCTCAGGCGAAAAATATGCATATCCTGACGATGCGGAAGTCATTCTTGGCGACAGGACACTCGAAGACCTTATCACAGGACCAAAGACAGAAAAAAAACATATCTGGATTTCAGGCCGGCTTACCGCGCTGGATAAAAAGGCCCTGGAAACCGCCAGTTCCCGCGGACTGCGGATAAGCTGCCAAAAACTTTTTACCTACGAAGGGCTCAATGAACAGTACGCTGATTTGATTGACTGCCCAAAACGGACTCTGGTTCCGGACGGCTATGAGATTGCCGGTAAAATCGGCCCGGGTGATCTGCCGCTTTACGGCAGTAAAATTTACGTTGACGGAAAATTCAGTATGGAGGAAAAGGACATTCCTGCGCTGCAGGAAATCGGGTCCATTATGGTAAAAGGCAAAGCCACGCTGCCGGCCGCTGCGGTAAAAATTTTCCGCAACAAAGGGAAAGCGGATGAATACTTTGTTTATGAAGGCAGGCTTGCCGAGGTAAACGGTTTTGAGCAGTTATCCCACGCCATGCTTGACGCCGCCGTAAAAAGCGGCGAAAAAATCACATACCTGGTGAACGGCTGCCTGCTGTTCGACAACGATGTAATTGCCCAGGATATGGAATGTATAGCATCGGTTTCCTACAACGGCAGCATTTTGATCCCGGCAGGGGCAAAAGCGGCCCTGGCTTCAAAGGTTAAAAAAGGCAGCGGCTTTATGGGCGACCCGGAAAAAATTTCGGAACTCACCGGCCTTAGCATAAAAGAACTTATCGGTAAAGCAACCGGTGAGTCCGGAGATTCAACCTTCAATATGGGAACTTACATACTGGCTTAAATTTGTTTGGGCGCGAGCCGGCTCACAGCCGGCTCATTGCTCGTTAAGCCAGAGGATCGTATCCCAGACCGCCTCGCCCTCGTTGGGCTGGGGCGTGCCGGGGGTGCTGCGGCCGCTCCGGATAATTTCTGCCAGCCTGTTTCTCATGGGCGGCACAATATCCGGATGGCTTTCGATAACGTTGATTTTTTCACTTACGTCATTTTCAAGATCGTAAAGCTGGAAGCGGGGAGAGCCGGGAGGCTCCTCACCGGGTTTGGGCCAGGACCAGCCGCCTGAGCCAGGACACATTTCCAGTTTCCATTTGCCGCTGCGTATTGATACCGAACCATTGACGCTCTCGTGAACGGTATCGGCGCGGATTACGGTTTTTGACTCCGGGTCTTTCCAGAGACACAGGTTGCTGATACTGTCTTCGGCGGCGTTCTGCGGCAGTGTAATACCGAGTAAATCTGCCATGGTCGCCATAAGGTCGGAAAGGCAGACTGTCTGGCCGCTGCGTTTGCCTTTTTTGATAAATGCCGGCCATTGCACCAGCAGCGGAATGCGGTGGCCGCCTTCGTAAATGTCGGCCTTGTGACCCCTGAAGTGATACGAAGGATTGTGGCCGGCCTTAGCCAGTTCCTCAAAATTGGCCAGGGGAGAACAGCCGTTGTCGCTGGCGTAAATCAAAATTGTGTTTTCAAAAATACCGCAGTCCTTTATTTTCTGAATAATCTGGCCGACAACATCATCGCACATTAAAACAAAATCGCCGTATTCATTGGTATTGGATTTACCCTGAAACTTTGGTGTCGGCAATATCGGAGTATGGGGAGCGGGCAGCGGGAAGTAGAGAAAGAAAGGCTCCTTTGCCCAATTTTCAATTACATCCAGGGCCTTTTTTGTCAGGCGCGGCAGCACATCATCGAATACAAAATCATCGGCAATGGGTCCGGTGCGGTACAGCCGCTTCCCGGTCTCGCCCTGGATTTGACGGGTCGGCACCGAAGTAAACCGGTCATTTTCGATGTAAACATAGGGCGGCATATCCAGCGAAGCGGTGATCCCGTAATAATAATCAAAACCTCTGGTAACCGGTGCGTTTTCGATCTTTTTGTCAAATTCAACATTGGGGCACTGGCCGAACTCCGGCCGCTCGGAAAAATTGCCGGCAAAATCCATGCCAAGATGCCATTTGCCGATTGCGGCGGTTTTGTACCCTTCCTTCTGAAGCATCTTGCCGACTGTAAGTCTGTCTTCTTTAATCAAAGCTTTTGAATAACCGCCCAGCACGCCTGTCTTCATTTTGGAACGCCAGGGATAGCGGCCGGTAAGTATACTGTACCTTGACGGCGAACAAACGGCCGATGACGCGTGGGCATCGGTAAAAGCTATACCGTTTTCGCAGATGCTGTCAAAAGCAGGCGTCTTAAAAGCGCATTTTTCGTTAAGCGCGGAAACATCGCCGTACCCCATGTCGTCGGCCAAAATATAGATCAAGTTTGGTTTTTTCATTCTTTTATTATAATTAATGAACAAGTGAATTAATATACCCAGCTTCGTTCCATGCTGTGTTCAATCCGGATCATCCGCCTTATTAACAGCCCGCGCATTTCGTGCAGCGCGTCACGGTATGATGCGGACCTGGCGACATTCTCATACTCGTAAGGATCGCTGTTTAAATCAAACAGCATTTCCGCATTATCGGGGCCGGCAACATAACGGTACTTATCGCTGCGCAGGGATCGCCAGCCTTCCATTTCTGTCAGTCCGCAGCCATCACCTGCTCCACAGCCGTCGTCTGCTGCGCAGCCGGCCGCGACCGGCAGTACACGGCCCTGTATACAAGGGGCGATCGGTATCGCGCACAAATTAAGCAGAGTCGGCACTATATCAACACATTCCACAATCTCATCGCTTGATAAGCCTGAAACACCGCCCAGCGCTTTGGGTATACGGTAAATCATCGGTACCCGGCTTACAATATCGGGGGCCCAGTAGCCTTTGCCGTATTTTAAATGCTCGCCCAGCCATTCGCCGTGATCGCTGGTAAAAACGACTATGGTATCATCGGCAAGGCCGCTCTGATCCAGGGCGTCAAGAATTCGCCCGGCCCAGGCGTCCACTTCGCTAATCATCGCATAATAGCAGCTGCTAAATTTTTGCGCAGTCTGCAAAAAATCGGCCGGGTGTCCGCCATTAAAATTTTGCGGCAGGTGGGGAACCGGCATTTGGTCTGCCGGGTATAAATCAATAAATTCCTGCGGCGTAATGCATGGCGAATGCGGGGAATAAAAACCGGAAAAACAAAAGAATGGCCTGCTGCCGGCGGCCTGTTTTTTTAAATACTCAATGGTCTGCTCTCCCACAAAAGCCGTGTGCGTACAGTCACTGCGGCCAGGGAAAGCGCCGCAGTTTGAAGATGTGCGGTTCTCCGGATGTTTGATGCCGTCCCTAAAATTCATTGTTTCCTGCCAGACCTTTGCCGCCGGGGGCAGACCCAGGCTTATAAGGTCAAGCTGATCCGGAGCCTTGCGCGCCACAAAAGCGCGGTAAGCGTCTTCGTAACATCCGGGTTCGTCTGAAAGTTCCATATGGTTAAAATCATACGAAGGATGGGGCCAACTGTGATCCCGGTTGGCATGGGGCAAATAATGGAGTTTACCGATTAGCGCAGTATCATAACCGTAACCTTTAAGTATTTTTTGTATGGTAAGGGTATCCTGCGGAACCGGTACGCCCATGCGTGTTATCCCCAGTGAAGAACAATATTGTCCGGTCATGGCGCTAATGCGGCTGGGCATACAGACTGGGTTCTGCACAAAACACCGGCTGTAGTTGACTCCTTCCGCGGCCAGGCGGTCAAGATTAGGCGTTTTTATAATCCGGTTGCCGTTTGCGCCCAACGCGTCAAAACGCTGCTGATCGGTATGAAGTATAAGGATATTCGGTCTTTTCATTGTAGTTTCCTCCCATTGCAATCAATAGTATAATACATAATCATAATAAAGGAGAAACCATGTTAGTAGAAAGAACTTCAATCAAAAACCTGATTTTTATCAGACTCAATCCGGGCGACGACATTCTCGCCTCGATTACAGAGGCTGCCAAAAAGAATAACATAAAAAACGCCGTGATACTTTCCGGCGTAGGCTCGTCAAGAAGCCATCATTTCCATGTTGTGGCATCCAGGGAAAATCCGCCAAAAAACGAATTTACCAAAGGCGAAAAAGCCTCTGACATTGTGAGCATTGAAGGGCTGATTATCGAAGGCCGCGTCCATGCGCACATTATCCACTCGGATACGGAAATCGCGTTCGGCGGACATCTTGAGCCGGGAGTTGAAGTTTTAACTTTCGCTATCCTGGTCCTAGCGGAGGTCGACTGCGACTTCACCGGATTTGACAAGGTAGGCAAAATCGAGGACTTTATGGCAAAACCCTGATTGGGTTTTGGTACGGCTTAAGTTCAGCCGGATTTACATTCATCAAATTTACATTCGTCGAATTTGCATTCGTCGAATTTGCATTCGTCGCAAAATCCGATTCTGACCGCCGCGGCGTCACATTCGCCTTTGCGGATTGCGTCAAGGACTGTCCGCGCGTTGGCTGTCCCGGATATTTTTATAATTTTATTTTGACCGGCGGAGAAATTATCAACGGCAAAATTATCGTCTGTAAAATTATCGCCGGCCCCCGGCGTTTTAAAAACAAGATCGTCAAAAGGGGCTTCCGGCTGGCTGGCCAAATCAATGCCCCTGGTCCGCAGGACATCAAGGAATTCCGCAGGCAGCAGCGCGTAACTGGTTTTGTATTTTCTTGCCATGCAGGGAATCAGAGAGACCGCTGTAATATCGGGCGAACCGGCATCAGCCGGATCGGTTCCAATACCGCCCGTATTATTGGCCCGGGCCAGACTTCCAAAGACCTGCTCAGGCGTACCGCAGGCGCTCATGTGATCCAGCAGGTCAGGATAGTATTCCCGTATAAAATTGCCGAGACCGGGAGAGCAGCCGCTTATAACCGGCAGCTTGCCATGATTTTTTATGCGATCCTGCAGCTCGCGGTTTTTTGATTTTTCAGTATAATTTTCCGAAACGTCCGCTTCATATACCTTGTCAAAACCAATGGCTTTTAGCGCGCTGATAATTTTACCGCAGGTAATTTCGGCAGCGGGAAGACCCAGCGCTTTGGCAATTGCCGCAGCGGCTGCGCCCGATACCTGAGCCGCCTTTTGCTGTTCTTTTTTATTAAGGGCGGCCAGAATTATGTCCGACTGATCATGGGGATAAATGGCGGCAACCGGACAAACCATTGTGCAGTGGCCGCAGTAGGTACAGGGGCCGGTGTCCAGAGGTTTTTTGTAAGGTGTAATAATTTCGTATTCAACACTGCGGTGCGCCGTGTCTATGGCGCGCACTTTTTGGATTTCCTGGCATGCGTCAGCGCAGCGTCCGCATTTTATGCATTTTCTCAAATCCAGAGTCAGTGTATTGCCGGAGACTTTCCTCATCGCCGGACTGCCGTGATTTTGTGTGTATAAAGTTTGGTCAATATAAAAAACCTGCGATAAATCCTGAAGTTCACATTTGTTGTTTTTAGCGCAGACAAGACATTCTGGAGCGTGATTGGCAAAGAGCATTTCCATAATGGTTTTTCTGATGTCCAGAATGCGGGGATTGTTTGTAACAACTTTTACACCTTCCCAGACATCGGTTGCGCAGGAAGCGACAAGTTTGCCGCGGCCGTCGCATTCCACAACGCAGAGGCGGCACAGGGCCCTTTTGCATAAATCGGGATGATCGCAGAGGGTAGGAATTCTGACATTGATTTTACGCGCGGCCTCAAGGATGGTCGTACCTTCCGGTACGGTAACCGGGAAGCCGTCGATAAACAGGTTTACGTTTTTGTCCGGATTTGGTTTGTAATGGCTCATATTGCACTCCCGGGCCTGACATTGGCTTCGATTTCTGTTTTAAAAAGTTTCCACGCGCTGCTCAAAGCAGTGGCGGCGGATTGGCCAAGACCGCAAAAGGAAGCGTCCGTCATGGTCCTGATTATACGCCGCAAAGCTTCCAGGTCGGCCGTCGTTGCCGCGCCGGGTTCAGAAAGTTTTTTTAAAAAATGTAGGAGCTGTCTGTTACCTTCCCTGCAGGGGACACATTTTCCGCAGGACTCATGGATAAAAAATTCAGTAACGCCGATTAAATATTCCAGAACCGAAACGGTTTCGTCCATTACAACAATGGCCCCTGAGCCAACCGAGAGACCTGATTTTTTAAGGTCAGTGTAACTGTACACCGTGTCCAATTGATCAGCGCTGCCGATGGGGCCGCTCTGCCCTCCCAGGTGGAAAAACTTGATTTTTTTATTCTGGTTTATACCGCCGCCCAGTTCGGGATCGTAAATGATATCGCGCAGACTTGCTTTGCCGAGCGGTATTTCGTAAACGCCGCGGTTTTTGGAATGCCCGCTTAGGCAGACCAGTTTTGTCCCGCCGGAATCCGGATGGCCGGCGGCCAAATATTTATCGCCGCCCATGTCAAGGATAACCGGTATATTGGCAAACGATTCAACGTTATTAACCAGGGTCGGCAGCAGGAACAGGCCGACTTCCGCAAGATGGGGCGGCTTGATTCTGGGCCGGCCTACCCTGCCCTCGGTGGAATTCAGGAGTGCTGAATTTTCGCCGCAGACATAAGCGCCTGCGCCGGAAATTACTTCGATATCGTAATCTAAACCGGTACCTAAAATATTTTTTCCCAGGTAACCGGCGCAGCGCAGGTTATCAATGGCAGTTTTAAGTTTTTTCTGAATTTTGCGGTATTCACCCCGGACATAAATATAACCGGCTTCTGCCCTGAATACAAAACCGGCAATGATCATTCCCTCAAGCATTTTTAGGGGGAGCTTTTCCATTATAAGCCGGTCCTTAAAAGTACCGGGTTCACCCTCGTCGGCATTGCAGACAATGTATTTTGGGGTCTCAGGAATCTGCAGCAGCTGTTCCCACTTGCTGCCGGCCGGATACGCGGCCCCCCCGCGCCCCAGAAGTTTTGCCTTTTTGACTTCGGCAATAACTTCCGCAGGCTTCATAAAGACGGCCTTTTTTAAGGCAGTAAAACCGCCGGTTTTTTCGTAATCTTTTACCGACAGCGAATCAAATTTATCCGCGCTAACGCTGTTCCGGACGCCGTCAACAGAACCGCCGCCCAGGTATGCGGTAAGGAGTTTTATTTGTTTTGACATAAAGACTCCAGTTCCTTCGCGTTATCTTCCCTGCAGCATCTGACCAGGGTTTTGACTTTTTCTTCTGTAAGACCGCCAAACACATGGTCGCCGATTTTTACCGCCGGCCCGATATCGCACGCTCCAACGCAGCTCGTACGGAACAATGTAATGCTTCCGTCAGATGTAGTCTCGCCTGTTTTAATACCGGCCGCGGCTTCAAACCACCGCATAATTTCCTGGGCCCTGATAAAATGGCAGGGAGTACTCTGGCAGATTTCGATAACATATTTACCCCGGGCAACAGTGCTGAACATGGCGTAAAATGTGAGCACCTCATATACTTTTGAAAGCGGTACATCCAGCACAGCCGAAGCAAGCACAGCCCACTTCTGATCAACATAATTACTCCCGGACTCCGCCTGAATATCAAGCAGCACCGCGATAAGCTGCTGCGGATCGTTTCCGTAGCCTTCCATGATTTTTAACACACGGTCTTTGGTCAGTTCCTGCATGGCAAAAGTATAGCCGGATTACTCCGGTTTCTCAACCGTATATTACCGTTTTTATCGCTTTACAGTTTTTGACATTCTATATAAATTAATAATATTATGAAGAAAATTTCACTTACAGGCATCCAGGCCACCGGCGATCCCCATATCGGGAACTATTTTGGAGCCATAAAACCGGCCATTGAACTCGCAAAAACCTATGACGCAAGGTACTTTATCGCAGATTATCATTCATTAAACAAGATAAAAGACGCCAAACAGTTAAGCGCGAACATCCGTGAAGTCGCGGCATGCTGGCTTGCCGCCGGCCTAGATCCGCATAACACACTTTTTTATAGACAAAGTTCCATTCCGGAAGTTTTTGAACTATCAACAATGCTCATGGCTTTTACCGCCAAGGGCCTGATGAACCGGGCCCACGCCTACAAAGCCGCGGTACAGGCCAATAACGAAAAAGGCAGCGATCCGGACGCCGGTGTAAACATGGGCTTATATACTTATCCAATACTGATGGCGGCCGACATATTAATCTTCGATTCCGATGTGGTGCCGGTCGGCAAGGACCAGACCCAGCACATCGAAATAATGCAGGACATAGCCCAGGCCGTTAACGCCAATTACAAGCAGCAGGTTTTTAAAATTCCGGAGGGAGTAATCTCCGCAGAAGTCGGCGAAATCCCGGGCCTTGACGGCCGCAAGATGAGCAAAAGCTACGGCAACGGTATTCCGATTTTTTCCCCGGAAAAGGAACTGCGCAAACTGATAATGCGGATAGTCACAAATTCCCAGGGCGTTGACGAACCCAAAGATCCGGACACCTGCCTAATTTTTACGTTCTATAAACTCTTCGCAACAAAAGAAGAACAGGCCGCTCTTGCCTCACGTTTACGCGCCGGCGGCATGGGCTGGGGAGAAGCCAAGGAAGAACTGTTTAGGGTAGTAAACCGCGAGCTCTCGCCCATGCGCGAAAAATTCAACACGTTAATGGCCGACCCGGCTGGTCTGGACAAACTGCTTGCCCAGGGCGCGGAGGAAGCACGCCCCATCGCCTCGGCTGTGATCAAGCGCTTCCGCAGGGCCGCGGGGATTGAGTGAATTCAGGAAGAGCTCTCACTGAGCTCACTGAGGCACAGAGGGAGAAACTGTATAAAAGTATTAAAGAATAATCCTTTTTTCTTGTCTAAGTCTGCACTTGCATGTTTTGTATAGCCGCCTTTTGGGGACAGGAAAAATGTTTCAATGTCGCTTTCAAACCGTTTATCAGTAACGTTTATACTCATGTTTTTTTCTTCCCCATTTTTATGAGTTCCTTTTCAATTTCTTTTATGCTGGGCAAACTGCTTTTATAGTTTTTAGGCAGTAATTTTGAAAGTTTGTATTCTGAAATTCCGATTGGCTGATTGGTAACTTCAAGAGCGTATTGGACTTCGATATTGTCTTTTGTTTTACAGATGATCATCCCTATTGTTGGATTATCGGTTTCTTTTTTCATCTGATGATTGATTGCCGACAAAGGCAAAACCCTGACCTAATTCCAACAAGAATTTGGTAATATTTTCAGTTAGCGCATTTTCCAGTTCTCTTTCTCTGAAATCTTATGTCAGGGTAATAAAATCAAAGTTATACGGGTCTTTAATAATCTGATTGGCAAGATCACTTTGAGGCTCCGGCAAAAGGCGCTTAAAATTGTTAAGGGCTTTACCCTGTGCCGCATACAAGCCCGCCTCCATAAAATTCATTAAAACTGCACGGCTCCAGCCGTTTTCAATTGTTTTTTGAACGTAAAAAATTGCTTCTTTGACGGTTTTTGATTTTGTGAAAATTTCTATGTGATGTCTCCATGGGATTTGAAAAATAGGGTGATCAAATAACTCGTCACCAAGTTGGTGACGAATTGTAATATTATTACGGTTGCTAACCTGTTGTGCTAAAGCAGAAGGTTCTGTCATTTCGTCAACAGGCTGGTGGCGAATTTGGCTGTCTTTAGAATAAAACTGGTAAAAACGCTTTATGTATTTTAGGTTAGTTGTGGAAAAGCCTTCCATATCCGGAAACTCGCTCCGTAAATCCTTGCTTAACTGTTCAAAAAAGCCGCTGCCCCATGCGGCTTCCATCTGCCTGTCAACTATATCCAGTCCCATATTCCAATAAAGCTGCAGAAGTTCTGAATTTATTTTTACCGCCGCTTTTATCTGGCTTTGCCTGATACGGTTTTTTATGTCTTTAAGCCATTTGGTGTAAGTATTACCTGTTTTCATTTTCATCGTTATTGGTACTTGTAGTCTTATTATCCATGGTTCTTGATTATATCATTTAAGAAGAACTGTAAACCACCATGATAAGCAGTATTTGGATTAAGTGGCAATTTAATGATATAATAGAATATGCGTCTTTTTATAGCACTTAACTTTAATGAGGAAATCAAAACAAGACTATCTGAACTCCGGGAACAGCTGCGTGCTCAATCGGCAACAGGAAATTTTACCCATGACGAAAACTTTCACCTGACACTTGCCTTTCTGGGAGAGACCCCTAAAGAAAAACTGGACCTGCTTATTAATATCATGGAAGAAGTACGTTCACCTCCTTTTGACATCATCTTAAACCGCACAGGATGTTTTAACCGCGGTTATAAAGAGCTCTGGTGGATCGGCGCCGATCCCGCAAGCAGCGGCCTTCAATTATTAAGAACCATCCACGGGCATCTTGTTTCCCGTCTTGAAACGGAAGGCTTCCCCGTTGATAAACGTCCCTTAAGCGCCCACATAACTTTGGGAAGGGAAATAATACACCCGCGTCCCATAGTTCTGGACACTCCGGAACTGACAGTCAGAGCGGATAATATTAGTCTGATGAAATCAGAACATATCAGGGGCAAATTAACATATACGGAGATTGGAAATTTCAGATTGCAGAATTAGGGAAACTGTTGTTATACAGATCTGCTATATTGCCGGCATTAAAATGTGACATTTGTCATTTTTCATAATAAAAATATCTATAAATCAAAGCAAAATACAGCTCCCGCACAATAATAGCTTGTACGGAGGTACGTATGGCTATTCACAATGCGGCGGATAACAGTTTCAAGCTCATCTTCGATGATCACAGGCTCTTCTCCCAATTCATCAGGAATTTCATCAATATTGATATTCTAAAAGAAGTAAAACCCGAAGACATCGAAGACATCAGCGAGCGCTTCATTCCTCTTACCCGGAACAGCCGGGACTCGGATACGGTCAAGCGCATTAACCTTAAAGGTTCTGAATCTTTTTTCGTAATCGCTATTCTGGAACATGAGTCTCAAGTCAATTTCAGATCCAGCTTCAAGATGCTCCAGTATATCTACCTTGTCCTGGACGCCTGGGAAAAAGAAGTAGAAAGAGAAAATCCTGGAGCAAGTACCCGAAAAGATTTTAAGTATCCGCCCGTCCTCCCTATTATCTTTTACGATGGCAAACATCCCTGGACTGCGGAGAAAAACTTCTTCGACAAAACATTTTTGAATACCGCGTTCGAAAAGTATATTCCAAAATTTGAGTACGAGTTGGTTAACCTTAATGATTACAACGAAGAAGATATCATGAAGTTTGGGGATGCCCTGTCATTTATCCTTCTTATAGATAAAGTCCGGGACAACAGGGGAAAGGCGGTATTAACTCAATTGCCTCCGGATTACGTAGAACAGTTAAGGTTGCAAATTCCGGAAAACTTAAGTAAACTGTTAGTGGATGTAATTTTTTGTTTACTCGATAAAAGCGGGTTTAATCGGCTGGAAGCCAGGCGTGTAGCGGCAATGGCGGACAAGGCTGGCAGGAAGGAGTATGGCGGTATGTTTGAAGCAGTAATAGAGAGTATCAAGGAAGGACAGCAGGAAGCCTGGGATAAAGGACTTTCCAGGGGCCGGGAAGAAGCTTACCAGGAAAAACTTCGCACAGCAGCCAATTTTAAGAAACTGGGCGTTTCGGCAGAAGTCATCGCTCAGGCAACCGGCCTTTCGGTTGAGGAAATTGAAGGATTATAACGGCGTCAATATTACTCCAGCCAATGCGTCGAAGCTCCGGTTCGCGGATTCGCAATGAACACGAAGGATGAATTTCTACTATATGGAGACTAAAGACGTCCGGCGGTGCATTATGAAGAAAGCCTGGAATATAGATTGGAAAAAGGCGCGAAGACATAGTATGCAATGCACTTACCGAAGGCGCTTATCAGGAAAATTATACCGTAAAATAGGATTCACTCTCCTTCCATTTTTGTTTTAAAAAACATGAGCAGTTCAAAGAGCTAAAAAAATTGCGCTGTTTGGCGCATTTTTATGAATTATTTTTTGCGCCAAATAGCGCATAAATTTTATTAAAAAAAAAGACGCTAAGATAAAGGCTTCTTGTCGCGCATGTTTTAAATCAAAAACGGAATTTAAATTATAATCTTTTAAAATTTGATGCTGTCCTGAGTTTACTTTGAATTTATTACTGCTATTCTTATTTAGTATAACTGCTATAAAAAATTCATAAAGCCAGCTATTGGTTAATTGAGGTTACATGGTATTCATGCTATAATATTACCAGGTGTAAGTTCGAATGATCGTAATACATACTATAACAGTACCGGCTGATCGCCGGATAATACTTGAAATTCCTCCTCAAATACCGGCTGGAGATACAGCTCGTTTTGAAGTAACCTGGTTTTTTGGAAAAAACAATACTAATTTTATTGAAAAAACCAATGATACATTTTCCAGAAATAAAGACGGGAAGATTCTTCTTACAAAAGAAGTTAAAGAGCAACTGCTGGCTAATGAAATCCTGCGTTCTCTTACCGGTATATTATATACTGATATGACTCTTGATCAAATCAGGGAAGAAAGGCTGGCTAAGTATTCCAAATGAAAATTTTAATTAATACAAATGTCGCATTAGATATTCTATTACAAAGACCGGATTATACAAATGCTGCACTGATTTTTTCTTTTACCCAGCGGAATGTAATTGAAAGTTATAATTCCGCTTCGGCTATTACTGATATTTTTTATATCTCTCAAAAAGACATTGGCAAGAAAGCCGCAAAAGAATCCCTTAAAAAATTATTGCAAATTTTTAAACCAGCGACAGTAAGCAGTTATCATATTTATCAAGCATTGGATTTGGATTGGGATGACTTTGAGGATTCGGTGCAATATGTTGTCGGCGAAAGTTTTCCTGTAGATTATATAATTACCAGAAATTTAAATGACTATACCTCAAGTTCTATTCCTGTGGTAACACCTGAACAATTTATCAAAGTTATTGCCATAAATTCTTAATTCATTTGCGACATAGTTGTACCTATTTTAAAGCGCTGCAAATTTTTTATTAGACGTATACGATATTTACAATACAATATCTACACTCCTTTATGATAATTTACAACTTATACTTTCGCACTTGAAAAAACATCGGAACTGTTTGATCTTTTTGAACTGTATTACGAACGTTGGACCGCAGAAAAGAACTTCCTCGATAAGAAATTTCTTAATACCGCTTTTGAAAAGTACATTCCGAAATTTTTATACAAACTGATAAACCTTAATGACTACAACGAAGAAGATATCATGAAGTTTGGGGATGCTCTATCATTTATCCTGCTTCTAGACAAAATCCGTAACAACAAGATAAAGAGGGTATTAGCCCAATTGCCTCCGGATTATATAGAACAGTTAAGGTTGCAAATTCCGGAAAACTTGAGTAAGCTATTAGTGGATGTAATTTTTTGTTTGCTCGATAAAAGCAGATTTAACCGGCTGGAAGCCAGGCGTTTAGCGGCAATGGCGGACAAGGACAGGAAGGAGTATAGCGGTATGTTTGAAGCGGTAATAGAAAGTTTCAAGGAAGCCCGTGAAGAAGGGCTTCTTCAAAGCCGGGAAGAAGCTCACCAGGAAAAACTTCGCACAGTAACCTAATTGAAATAACTGGGCGTATCAGCAGAAGTCATCGCTCAGGCAACCGGCCTTTCGGTTGAGGAAATTGAAGGATAATACCGACGTCAATATCTATCCTGTCAATGCGTCGAAGCTCCTGTTCGCGGATTCATGCGAAAGGTGACTTTCACTCTTTGCGTTCTTTTGTGACTGCGCCCATTTTTATTATTTCTAGGAATTGGCCTTCCCGGCGCTACCTTCTTTGTTACCAGGTAAGCCGTCAGCGCCTTTTTTACCGTAATAACCACCCAAACCACCATCCAGAGTTTTACCGCCCTCGCCGCCTATTCCTCCTGCGCCAACTACGGTACAACCTGCGCCGCCATTATTACCGGTAATGGATACAATTGCGCTAAATGTACTACCAGCAACCGCTCCTACACCTCCAGTACCGCCATCTCCTCCATCACCGCCATTTCCGCCCGCACCGCCATCATGGCCATTACCCCACAATGTACAATCTCCCCCACCGCCGCCGCCACCCCCACCGCCGCCGCCACTTCCGCCAGGGCCGCCAGTATTACCCGAGATTTCCCCGCCATACATAATAAAGACGCCACCGCTGGCAACACCTACACCACCGGCGCCGCCTGTACCGCCTTTGGTACCGTCTTTACCATTACTTTCACTTGTAATATTTACTTCATTTATACCGCCGACGCCGCCGGTACCGCCAGTGCCGCCTATACCAGTACCGCCGGTATTATTGGTTATTTTCCCGCCATTCATCGTGAATGTTCCCTTATTAGTCACATTCACCCCACCAGCATAACCACCACCGCCGCCTCCTTTACCTCCAGGATTACCCGGAGACCCATATGTAGAATGATTAGTTACAGCCGTACCTCCGGCTCCGCCTGTACCAGCAATTCCTCCAGTGATAGGGCTGGTGGGGCTGATCTTATTACTGGTAATTACTGCTCCATCATTCATAAACAGATTACCGCCACTGTTTACTGTGATGAGAGAATTATTATTAGCTGTTGTTCCCATCAGAGTGATATTATTATCCAGTGTTAATGTGACACCGGAATTTATTGTGAACATAGAGCCATTAGCGGAGAGGCTAATGTATCGTACTGCGCCGATTCCTCTTATGGTAATGGAAACGCTTTTATTACTGTAAGAGAGAGAAGTGGGAGCGATACTTTCATTGGCATTGACTTCAACTATGTAATTGCCTCCGTTTACCGCGTTTGCTGATATCCATGCAAATTTATCTTTTAAGGTTGAGCCAACAACACCGATAGGTACCCATTTTGCAAATAATTTAATGTCTTCATTGACAGTAAATTGTGTATTTACATCATAATTATCACCTGTACCATCTGATTTAGTATTCCAGCCTCCAAAGGCATAACCATTATCGGAAGAAAATCCACTGCTGCCTGCAAGTACTATTGTATCACCTTTATTAACGGTCAAAGGTAGTGGCGTTGTTCCTGTTCCTCCATTAAGATCATATGTTACTGTTGTATATATAATAGGTCCAACTATTGGTGTCCATTGTGCGTAAACCGTAATGTTACTGGTAACCAGAGTTGTTCCAAGAAAAATAGTTCCACTGCCATTGGCTGCGGTATTCCAGCCGGCAAAAGTCCAGCCTGGTACTATTGGTGCTACAGGTAATTGCCGTAAAATTGCATTACGGTTTACTATCCTTGTTTGAGGGTCCGCTTCGATACCGCCGGGCTGTGGATTATTCTTGTCAAAATTAACAGTAAATGTACCAGCAGGCGGAAGATTTTGTAACATTGAAACATCAAAACTAAAGCCTGTATCATCAGATTTATCATAAGATCCATTTGTAGAATAATCCAATCTCCAGTTTAGTGCATCTGGTTTTACAAATTCTTGAAATTCATAATATACAATTCCTGCAGCGTCTTTTATAACATATAGATAAGTATCCGCAGCAGCAAACAGGGTACGTCTGTAATAGCCTTCTATATCACCTTTTGCTTTGGAAAAATTCCAGGTATAAGTATCTCTATATGTTTCTGTAAAAGTTGTAACACGCTCAACTGTATCGGTAAGTGAGGTTGTTTCGTTAAAACCGGTTGTTGAGGAATTGGATGTAAACCAGTTCCAGCTTTCTTCAGCCGCTAGTTTAGTACCAAGCTCAAATCCTGTATCAACAGAAGCACTGATTCCACCAATACCTGCTTTTACTCCCGCATTAAGGCTAAATTTTGTATTAATCTCCTGGCTAAGTTTATCTCCGATAGTTGTTGATTTGGTATTTTGATCAACAATACTCAATGCTGTTTGGTTACTATGTGAAACCGTAGATCGTATTGTATCTGTACTGGTTTTTTCTGTAGTAAATACATATGATTCTTCGGCCATTGTTCCAAAATAATGACCTGGTTCATAATATATGGGAATGTTTTTTAATACACCCAAATGGATATAATAAAAATCATAACCATCATAAGAAAACGAATATTTAATTTTATCATTACCAATATATGATGACTGCTCTGCCTCATACTTATTAACAGTCCGGACTGGTGGATCAGTTGGTCCTTTCGTTCCAACATTACCAAAAATATTATCGCATGTACTAAGGACCACAATTATAATTCCAAAAAAAATAAAGCCATTAAATAAATTTAGGATTTTCTTCATCTTTTTCCCCTTTAATTAAATTTTAAAAAATTTTTATTTTCATTTGAATCTATAAAAATATCCAGCCGAAATTTTATGATTTGTTCCTTTAAAATTTGTCCGTAATGTGTATGAAATATTAATTATATCAAAGATTGTAATACCCGCAGAGACTTCAGCAGCAAATGTGTTCAGGGTAATTGTATCATCCGGTAAATAATATTTGCTCATTATATAACCGCCTCCAATACCAGCATAAAGTCCAAAAACATTATTAAATGGATAATAAAAGCAATAATTAATAAACGGAGTTAATGAATAAAAACCTGCATTCGCAATTGAACTTACAATTCCAAGATCAATTCCGAGCTCAAAAAATGAATAGCGGAAGGGCGCAAGAGTCCCCCGAATCGTTCCAATTATCCAGGGGTCAGAAATGCTGGTCCCAGCCTGGGCTCCCACACTCCATAATTTTAATTTTTTATCATCAATAATATTCAAGGTTCTATTGGGAGACATCGAAGGTTGTGTAGAATTAGCAATATCGGTATTTACAGGCACATCAGTAAAAGTAACCAGACCAAAAAATTGGTTGTAAATTGCAGGGATCTGCTGCCGACGGCTAGCTTCTGCAACATCGGCTCCGGTGCGCCGGAATATTTCACCGACATCCAGGCCCGGCGTAGTTAGATTCTTTAAAAGCTGGCTTGTGAATAATCCGTTCCGGCCATCACCGTCGCTGGCCTTTTGTCCGGCGCTAGTCGCATAGACAATTATGCTATCAGCAGGTTGGTTGGTAATTATTGCAAGACCGCGTGTACTGCTCCGGTTCCAGCCAAAAGGGTTATCCCTGCAGGCATCCAATACTACAATATTTAAACTGTTTTTCGCATCATTTAATTCGTCAAGCAATGACTGGACTGAAACAGATCGGTTTTTAAGAAAACTTTCACTCGGAATATTAGCGTTTACCGGTATAAGAAAGTTCTCTCCTGACGACTGTACCCCATGACCGGCATAAAAAAAGAAACTGTAAGCATCCTCTGAAACACTAAGTTTGTCTTTTAAACGCAGAATAGCATTCTCCATATCTTCAAGACTGCCATTAATAACCTTATCCACAGTAAAATTTAATGACTCAAGGGCTAAAGCAATATCATTGGCATCATTTACAGGGTTAGCAAGCGGGGTAAGGTAGGTATAAGCCCCGTTTCCTATAACTAATGCTAATTTTTGCGGTTTAGTTTGTTGGGTATATAAAAATACAGGTTTAAGAAAGATTATTATTACCAAAAAGACAATAATAATGGATATTTTGGAATTATTAATAATTTTATAATTCATATAATTATTTGATAAAATAGGCCTTTAATCCTATTGTTATTCAATTATGCACCCTAAAATCATATTAGTCAACAAGAAAATAAGCTTTTTATCATACTATGATAAAAGTAATGGGATTTAAGGAAAATTTAAAATCTGAATTGGAATATTCGGGTATGCTGGTAAAAGAACTTGCTGCCAAATCGGGAGTCAACAAATTCAGTATAGATAATTATCTCAATGCACGGGGACAGATACCTTCAGTTGAAATCGCAGTCCGCATAGCCCAGGCATTGGATGTTTCGGTGGAATACCTTGTACTTGGGAAGGAAGCAAACCAAAATAAATCATTTGGCAGTTTGGATCCCGATATACATTTACTACTAAAGACGCTTGAATTAGTAAATAACGAAGATAAAAAAATAATTATTAACAATGCAATTTATTTAATCAAAGCTTTGGCTAACAAAAGTAAAGAAACACAAAATTAAATTCATAGTTTGACAACTCAAGCAAAATGCTCCATATTGTTAACAAATGATAACAATTTGAGGTCAAATTATGTCAATCCAGATATCAACTCGCATAGATAAAGAAACAAAGGAAAAATTCGACAATATATGTAAATCAATCGGAATTTCACCTTCAAATGCACTCAACATTTTTATCAAAGCAGTAATCAATAATAACGGTATTCCCTTCCCTGTAGTGGCTGCGCCGGAAAAAACACCCAAAATGTCCAAGGAAGCCGTATTTGGGTGTATACGCGGTCAATTTCAAATAGTAGACGATTTTGATGCACCGATGGATGATTTTTAAGCTTAAAATGACAGTGAAAGGCCGGCGCTTCCAATAAACTGAACCTTACGTTGAAGCTATATTTTTCATTAAATCCTTGAGCATATTTATTTCATTGCATTCAAAATTAAATGCTCCGGCTCCTGTGGCCTGTCCGATTTTTTTTGAAACAAAATCATTGGTTACAGAAAAATATGTATGCAGCAAGGTTTTATGGAGCCATGTAAATATCCGGCCCTTTGCTTTAAGATTATTAATAAAAGAATAGATATCATTTAACACATCTTTCACACCATTCTCGGCAAGATTATTTATATAAAGGTCTTCCAAAGTACCGTTTTTGTTAATTGTTGACAGTGAAGGAAACAAGGAGTATGCCAGCTTCAAATTATTTTTATGTTCAATTTTGTTAGGTTCAGGGGGAACAGGGAATGTCGATTTTTTTAATGCATTAATGATGGATTTTACGGCATCATCATGGCTGCCTTCTGCGTCACGTAAAATAATGATTGTCTGTACAATATCAAAACCTGGATAATTCGGGAGATCCGATAAAAAGATTGGTAGTTCTTCATTCCCGCCAAAATCTAGGGCTTGAAAGTTTTCAAATAACTTATCATTTTTCTGAAGGTATTCCAGATACCGGATAATAAATTGGGTGGTATCTTCGCCTTCACATAAAACAAGAAAAGGTTGGCATATTCGTTTATTTTTTTCTTTTCCCACGCTACCTGACCTCCCAGTCCGAATCAATGGCGCGTTTTAGCATATTGCTGGAAAATTTCTTGGGAGTAACAATATTATCATTCTTATCCAGACGTACATAAGCAAAGTTTTCTTCCTGCTTTGCCGCAGTCACTCCTTCCAATGCTCCGGCAATACACTCGTAGCTGTGGGTTGTTGCAATAATCTGGGAATTTTCCAGTATAGCCAATGTTGATAAAATTTCCCAGAATTTGGAATACAAAGAATAATGCAGTCCGTTTTCTACCTCATCAAGCAGAAGTATGCATCCGGGCTTTGTACGTAAAACCAAAGCAATGTGTAATAGTTTCTTTATCCCATCACCCATAATATGAAATGGCAATTTTATTTCCTGCTTATTGGTAAAATACAGCTGTACAAGTCCGCCTGCTGCTATGGTCGTTATATCAGTAATGGAATTATCCAGTATTGATAAAATTTCGATCAGTTTCTGTTTTTCAGTTTTTCCCTGTGTCAATTCCAGATTACCGAACCAATCTGCAACAGTAATATCGTCCAAAGAGATATGCGGACCTATATACTGGATATATTCGTCATTTGCACAAATAGCGGCATTATCTCGGCTAAGTAATACCAGGTTACCGCTTATATTTTCATTACCTAATAAATAATCACCGGTAAATCGTTTTTCTTTTCTTTGAAAATCACAGGAAAGTGCATAATTAACTGAAGAAAAAAATGTTTTACTATTAATTAAACTTGCAGAACCCTTGGATAGTGTATATTTATTGTTTTTTTCTAGGCGAAGAAAATCATCTTTATTGATCCGAATTTCGATGGGATTTATTGTATCCATATTATGAAATAAAGGTTCCCACAGTGATCTTGGTGATAATTCAACATTCCTTACACCCCTAAAACCCAGGAGTTTAAGGAAGACTTCCGGATTTGCATAATCCTGAAATAACAAAAAACTATCCAAAATACTGCTTTTACCTGTGTTATTATAACCAGAGATGAGAGTCAAAGGCTTAAGATCCATGGTAAACTTTTTAAAACATCTAAAGTTACTAAGATCCAATTGAGTATACATTTATTTCAACTCTCCTTAACTGCAAGAGAATTTTATTTCTGATTCTCCAGCTTGAACCCCTGGGAGAAGCGGCTAATAAGGGTTTCGACCTGTTTCTTGTTGTTGATTTTGAAGTTATCCAGAATCGAAGGTTCAAACTGGTCAAAAGTGACGTTGCCGGCTTCCAGTTCGCAGAACATGTTGGCCAGGTAGACGGCGTCGATAAGGTCCTGGTATTCGCGGGGAGCGGCCGACGGGTCGTGGTGGTAGCGGATGGAGGCGACAAGGCCTTCTGGGAAGTTCCACTTCTCTGCGATTAGGGCGCCGATTTCGGCGTGGTTCATGCCGGCGGCGAGGTCTTCAAAGGCGGACGAGGGCAGGTTCTTTTCGGCACAGAAGTTCTGGATTTTGGCCAGCAGCTCCGGATGCACCGTTGAGAAGATAATTTTGCCCATGTCGTGCAGGATACCGCCGACGTAAACATCGTCGAGGAGATTGCGGTCCCTGCGGAAATTTTTGACCAGGTTGTAGGCGTAGAAAGCGGTTTTGTAGGAATGATCCCAGAGTACTTTCTTTTCGCTTGTATCGTCGCCCAGGATTTTTTGGGTTCCGTATGAATACAATAAATTCTTTATGCCCCGGATGCCAACCATTTTTACGGCTTCCGATATGCTGTCCACTTTTTTGGCAAGCATGTATTGAGCGGAATTTACTATCTTGAGTAGGTCGGCTGTCATGGCCGGGTCCATGGAAATTTGTCTGGCGATGTCGGTCATTTCGGAATTGGGATCGCTTATGAGCTTCTGCACCAGCATGATGTTCTCCGGGAACTGGGGCAGGGAGTTTACGTTGTCTACAATCGCGGAGGACAGAATCGAGATATGCTCAATTCTGGTCTGATCCAGCGGGATAATTATTTTGGCGACGGTTTCCTTGTTGGTGCCGATTATGTCAAAGCAGTCCTCGTCCAGGCCCATTTTTTTGAGCATAAGAACCATGATTACAAGGCCAAGGCCTGCGCCTTCCGAATCGTCCAGTACATGGGCCATGGCGTCTTCCAGGTTGGCGTATTGCCGGGATCTGGCCAGTTTATCGTGAATCCTTATAAGTTCGGTTTTGGTCGGTACGACGTTGTTTCTTACTTCAATATTGATAATGTTGTTTTTTATCTGCAGAACCAGTTTTATATACAGGCCTTTTTCTTTTTGAATCTGAAGGTAATGGGCTATATTGTTAAGTGTATTTTCCTTGAAACTTGACATTCCGAGTTTGTAATCATCCGGATTGTTAAGGTCCAGGCCCCTTTCCAAAAAGTAAATCCGTTTGGTATTGGCTTTTTTGGCGTTCCCGGTAAGCTCCTGAACACAGTAAACTATATAATCCTTGAGCTTTTCCTGATCAACCATCCGCAAAAAAGAGACAAGTATCTGTTCAATATAAATTTCAATTTCATGGGGAAGGGTAAAAGTGGTAATGGTCAGAGGTATCTCGGATTGTATAGCTTTTTTGATTTTAGCTTCATCAACAACCAGTTCCTGGGAGACCGCCATTTTAACTTCCTTATACTTGCTATTTTATATTTTATATATAATATTATTTTCGTGCAACATTTACTAGGGTTAAAAATATGAATAATGAATTTACATCGGCAAAACTGGACAAGTTTTTTAAAAACCTGTTGGATCTTAATACTTTCGCGGCAGCGGACAGCTCAATGAACGGCCTCCAGGCTGACAATGACGGCGGCGTAATAACCAAAATCGCCTTTGCGGTGGACGCGAGCCTGGAAACTTTTAAACGGGCGGCCGGCGCCGGGGCCGGTATGCTTTTTGTCCACCACGGTCTTTTTTGGGGCAAGTCCGAAAGACTCATCGGCGGTTACAGGGACAGGATAAAATTCCTGCTCGATCATAATTTATGCCTGTACGGGGTGCATTTACCCCTGGATCAGCACCCGGTCCTTGGAAACAACGCGGTTCTGGCCAAGCTTTTGGGGCTGGAAAACATGGAGCCGTTTGGCCTTTACCGCGGACATAAAATCGGGTACAAAGGCAGCCTTTCAAAACCGCTTACAACCGAAGAAGCGGCCGCCAAAATCGGCTTTATGGGGCGTCCGCCGCTGGGAATTTATTCCTTTGGCAAAAAAATTAACGTTACCGCGGCAGTGGTTTCGGGAGGGGCCGCCGAAGAAATGCAGCAGGCTTTGGAAGAAGGCGTTGATCTCTTTATAACCGGGGAAATTTCGCATTCATTCTACAATCAGGCGCTGGAAGGAAAGCTCAATTACATAGCCGGCGGACACTATTCTACGGAAGTCTGGGGGGTACGCAGTATAATGGAAGAAACGGAAAAACAACTGCATATTGATACTGAATTTATTGATGTTCCCACAGGTTTATAATAACAGCGGGTGTAATATTTACGGGTTTATAAAAAAAATTTGATATGGTATATTATATAGTATGAAGATTCTTGCGGACAGGATGAAACTCCTGCCCTTTACCCTTACCCTGGCGATAATAATTGTTGACCAGGCCATAAAATCATGGATAGTAAACAAATGGCCGATCGAAGGTACCTTTATAAGGGATCTGTTCGGGAACGGTTTTTTGCAGTTTTATCATGTCCGCAACCGGGCCATCGCTTTTAGCCTGGGCTATAACCTGCCGGATTCGGTCAGGCCGGTATTGTTTATCATCCTGCCGATAATAGTCCTGTGCCTGCTTCTTTGGTATTATTTTTCTTCAGCCTTTTTTACCGGTCTCCAGCGCTGGGCAATCGCGGGAATTGTCGGAGGAGGCATGGGGAACATAATTGACAGGATATTCAGGACGGACGGAGTAGTCGATTATGTCAGCGTCAGGTTCTACGGAATTTTCGGGTGGGACCGCTGGCCTACCTTCAATGTGGCTGACTCAAGTGTTGTTGTCTGCTGCATAATCTTATTGATTTCTATAATTTTTACTTCCCAAAAAGAGGCCAAAAATGAGTAAAAAATCCAACACCCTTGTGTTTATCCTGGGCGCCACAGTGTTTAACATTCTTACAACTTTTATCTTTTTTATTTTGCTTTTGGTGCTTTATGCGAGACTGCTGCTGTCAAGTTTACCGGAAAACGTTGCCGCCTGGGGGTTCCCGGTAATATTTATCGCCGCAATTGCCCTTTCATTTGTATTGTACAGAGTCATCCTTAAACAGGTCATGAAGAAATATGATTTTGAGAAATATTTCGATCCGATTTTTGGCCCCAGAAGAAGGAAATAAAGGGTATTAAACCCAAAAAAAATTAATATCCTCATTTACCGTTTTGACATTTAATGGTATAGTGTTTTTATGCCCGATGTTATGACAGCGGCGGCGCTCTGCGCTGTCGGCGCAGAAAAAGCAGTATCCAACGAAATCCGCAAACTTGGCCTGGAAATATGCGAAAGCGGTTTTGGCCGCGTCCGTTTTAAGACAGACGGACAGGGATTGTACAAAACACTCATTGGCCTGCGCGCAGCGGACCGGGTTCTGCTGGAAACAGCCTGGTTTAAGGCGGAGGATTTTGACGCCCTGTTTGACGGAACAAAATCTGTTCCATGGGAAACGTTTATTCCCAAAGGCTCCGGTCTTGCGGTTGCCAAAGTCAGAACAAACCGTTCAACCCTAATGGCAGAGACCAGCATCCAGGCAATTGTCCACAAGGCTGCCGCCGAACGGCTTTGTAAAAAATGGGGCGTACTGCGGCTTCCCGATACAGAAGAAAAAGCTGAACTTCGGGTTTATATAGAAAAAAACAATGTTTCCCTTCTGCTGGATTTAAGCGGCGAACCGTTATTCAAACGCGGCTACCGCACAGAAGGCGGCATCGCTCCCCTGCGGGAGACCACAGCGGCCGCCCTGATTTTGCTTTCCGGGTGGAAACGCAAATTCCCCCTCCATGATCCCTTCTGCGGATCCGGGACCATTGCCGCCGAGGCCGCTATGTACGCCTGGGACATGGCGCCCGGACTTAACCGCGGCTTTGCCATTGATCGCCTGCTTTTATCTGATAAAAAAACAGAAAAATATGTCCGTGATGAATTCCTGGAACATATTGATTTTACACGGCTGGTAAGAATTTCCGGAAGCGATTCGGACGCCAAATCTGTAAGACTTTCAAAAACCAATATCGAAAAAATTTACGCAGCGGTGCGGGGCAGGGGCAAGGGCGAACCAACACTGCCCCATTTTGAAGTTATGCCGATGAAGGACGCTACGGCATTAGCCTGCGGCGCTACGGCAGCCGGCAGCGCCAATACTGACGAAGGTTATATTATCACAAATCCGCCCTACGGCCGGCGCCTGGGAAGCCAGGAAGATTCAGAAGAAATATACAAAGACATGGGCGGGCTCGCCCAAATGTTTCCCGGATGGCGGCTTGTCGTAATCACAGATCACAGCGGGTTTGAATCATTCTTTGGCAAAAAAGCCGACTCCTGCCGCGAAATTACAAACGGGGCAATTCAGTCCTATATGTATCAGTATGAACGTTTATAAGGTAGGTAAGAATGTCTATTGTAGTTGAACACGAAAAAAGAAGGCATGAGATTCTGGAAAAAGCCCTTGACGTTTTTATGGACGAAGGCTTTGAAGACGTTACATTCCAGAAGATTGCGGATCGCTGCGGAATTACCAGAACAACATTGTACATCTACTTTAAAAACAAACGCGATATTTTTAATTACAGCATCAAACAAATGTTACAGGGACTGGAAGACAACATAGCCGCAATCCGGGCCCGGCAGGGCCTGTCCCATACCGAGCAATTGGTCCTAGTTATGACGACCATTCTGGAAAAACTGCAGGAAAACCAGAGGCTGTTAATCGTAGTGCTCAATTATCTTTCGTACCTAAAAAAAGGCGATCACGATCCGGATTACCGGGTAAGACGCCGCACGGTAAGGCTCAGGCATTTTCTCAACGCGATCCTTATCGAGGGGATCCGTTCCGGGGAGTTTGCACTGATAAATTTAAAAGAAGCCAACGAAGCCCTTTACGGATTCCTGGAAGCCGCTGTATTCCGCCTTTCGATTCTGCACCGCAGCAACATTGATGATCTTAAAAAAGCAATGACCATGCTCGTGCGTCTTCTTGCGGTAAAGCATACATGAACGGCAATTTAATTCTTATGTCCGCGGCCGACGCTCCGGTACTGCTGCCGTTTTACAGCTGGGGCATCGGCATTATAAGGGCTATTCAATCCATAAAAAATCCGGGTCTTACCGCCCTGATGAAACTCATAAGCAATGCCGGTACCGAATATGTTTATATTGTTTTGGGCCTTTTTATATTCTGGTGCGTTAATCAAAAAAAAGGATTTTCCCTTGGCGTACTTGTAATTGTCTCAGGATGGCTCAACAGTCTGCTCAAGATCTTTTTTAATCAGCCAAGGCCTTTTAATTTTGATCCATCACTGGGAATCACCTTCGAACCCAGTCCGGGTTTCCCCTCCGGCCATGCCCAAAGCAGCATGACTTTCTGGATAGCCGCTGTAATATTGTTTTTTTACGCTTCATCGGCCAACAAAAAATACCGCAGGCCCAGCCTTGCAATTGCCTGCATTTTAATTTTGCTGATAGGATTTTCCAGACTCTACCTGGGAGTCCATTTCCTTACAGACGTACTGGGCGGCTGGATAATTGCCCTGGTTATTCTGGCGCTGTATTTTATCTTTGAGAAACAAGCTGTTGCCCTGTTCACTAAAGGCGGGAAACGTCTGCAGTTGATAACAGCGGCGGTCATCGCCCTAATCATGAACGCCCTGCTGCCGTCAGATACAAGCCTCTCCGGGCTGCTGCTGGGTTTTTGCGCCGGCTACAGTCTGATGATCCGGCACTTCCCGTATACGGCGGCTGATGTTCCGGCCGGCAAAGGCAACAAGCCGGCAATTTTGCTGGGGCGTTTTATCCTGGGAGCGATCGGAGCCGCGATCATTTATTTGGGTCTAAAATATATATTCCCGGGAAAAGGTTCTTTCTTTGAAGGAGTCAGATT
>WQZG01000013.1 GCA_009780855.1 Treponema sp. | reverse complement strand
GCCGCTTTGCTTGACGCCCTCATCGCCGAAGGCATCCGTAACGTGAGTTTTTACACCGCGCTTAAAACAATGCCTGAGGTCCTGGAATATGTCTGCGTCAACGAAGCTATCGATGCATTTTTATGTCCAGGCCATGTAAGCGCTGTTATCGGAAGCGCAGCTTATGAACCCCTGTGCGCAAAGTTTAAGAAGCCGTTTGTTATCGCAGGTTTTGAAGCCGAGCATATTCTTGCGGCCGTATATGAAATAATTAACCAGACCGAAAACCGGCGCCCGGCTGTCAGGAACCTGTACCCGTCAGTTGTCAGCAGGGACGGACAGACAAAGGCCCTGGAACTTATTGATAAATATTTTGAAAAAACCGATTCCTATTGGCGCGGCATAGGCGGGATTAAAAATTCCGGCTTAAAAATCAGGGGCGCTTACTCTGAATATTGGGCCAACGGTATATTCAGCGGTTTATCTGCTGATAGAACAGCTTTGAGTAATTTTACTGCCGGCCAAAATACAGCCGGTCAGAATTATGCCGCCGAAAGTCCGCCTCCGGGCTGCCGCTGTACTGACGTAATGCTTGGCCGCATCAATCCTGATGAATGCACATTGTTCGGCGGGGAATGTACGCCCAATCATCCGGTGGGCGCCTGTATGGTTTCGGCGGAAGGAGCTTGCGGTATATGGGAAAATTCGGAATTCGGAATTCGGAATTCGGAATAAAAAAAATTTTTTATGGGCAATAATGTTTTACTGGAAAAAAGCAAAGCTTTTGCATTATTAATTTCGATTACAAAAACCCAAAAAGGACTTTCATCCAATGAATAATACACCACTAACTGAATCTTCAATTCCGAATTCCGAATCCGGTATTCCGAATTTCGAATTCTCTCAATTCCGAATTCCGAATTCCGAATTCCGAATTTCTTTAAGCCACGGCAGCGGCGGGCTTGAAATGTCTTCCCTTATCGAGTCTGTTTTTTTAAAACATTTTAGAAACAGGTATTCCGGCGCGGAGGACTCCGCTGTTCTTCCCTTTGCCGGCGGGAAGCTTGCCTTTACAACGGACAGTTTTGTTGTAAAACCGCTTTTTTTCCCGGGCGGCGATATTGGGCGGCTGGCGGTCTGCGGTACGGTAAACGATTTGCTTACCACCGGCGGTAAGCCTTTGTATCTGAGCGCGTCTTTTATTATTGAAGAAAATACTGAATCTGGGGTTCTTGAAAAAGTCGCGGCGTCAATGAGGCAGGCTGCTGATGAGGCCGGCGTTTTTATTGTTACAGGCGATACCAAAGTTATCGAAGGAAACTGCGGGCTTTATATAAATACATCCGGGGTTGGGGAAGCCGGCGGCGCTGCTTTTGGCGGTGCACGCGGCGGAGACACCCTTATTGTCAGCGGTTTTTTGGGGGATCACCACGCCTGCATACTTTCGCAGCGAATGGGAATTCAGAATCAAATACAAAGCGACGCCGCGCCCCTGGTTGAAATGGTCCGGGCCCTTGGTGAGGCCGGAGTGCCCATCCGCGGTATGCGCGACATTACACGGGGAGGACTGGCAACCGTTTTGAACGAAGTTGCTTCGGCGTCAGGCCTCTGCGCCGAAATCGATGAAGCGGCATTGCCGGTTTCGCAGGCTGTGGCCGGATTCTGCCGCATAATGGGGCTTGATCCACTTAATATGGGCAATGAAGGCAAGATGCTTTTCGCTGTCCCCCCTGAATTTGCGGAAAGGGCGCTGGAGTTGATCGGCCGGAGCAGGTACGGAGAAAACGCCGCCGTTGTCGGCAGGCTGATCGATATACCCCAAAATTCTGCCCCGCATGGTTCCGGGGCTGCTGCGGTTTTTTTAAAAACTAGAATCGGCGGCAGGCGTATTATCCCCCCGCTGACAGGTGAGGGATTGCCCAGAATTTGCTGACTGTTTATATAATCAATTACATGACTATTTACATTCGTTTGTCATTTTTGGTATAATCTTTTTTAAAGTGACTCAAAAGGTTCATAAATGATAGTATTTTTATGGCTGGCTGTCTGTGTTCCGGTTATCGGCGCGTTTTTGCTCCCCTTTTTTTCGGGTATTTCCGAAAAATTCAGGAATGCAATAGCGCTGCTTTTTGTTTTCTGTTCTTTTGTCTGTTCAGCCATGCTGCTCGGACCCTGCCTTACCGGGAATCCAGTTTCTGTTGAAATCTCACTGCCGCTGGGGCTTAGTTTCGGCTTTCTGGCTGACGGACTCGCGGTTTTTATGGCGATGATTTCTTCGTTTGTCGGCTCAATTATAGTTTTATATTCATTTACGTACATTGGCCATTACGAACATAAATCCGAATATTACCTTTTTGTCGTACTTTTCCTGGGCGCCATGATGGGGCTTGTGTACTCGACCAGCCTTATTTTTATGTATACCTTCTGGGAAATCTCGGCGGTTTGCTGCTGGAGGCTGATTGGTTTTTACCGCGAAAAGGAAATTGTGTACCGCGCCAACAAGGCTTTCCTTGTTACCGTGTTCGGAGCGCTGGCAATGCTTCTCGGTTTCCTTTTGATTTATCAGGAAACAGGGACTTTTAATCTGATCCTCCTCAGAGGCGCCCATATTTCGGACGCGGCCGTGATTCTTATTCTGATCGGCATGCTCAGCAAATCTGCCACATTGCCCCTGCATACCTGGCTGCCTGACGCGGGTGTCGCGCCTTCGCCGGTTACTTCGCTGCTGCACGCCGCGGTTCTGGTCAAGATCGGCGTTTACGCATTTGCGCGGCTGTTTTTGGTTACTTTTACCATTGATGATGTCTGGCATACGGTTGTACCGGTTATCGCCGCGATCAGTTCGCTTGTCGCAGCCGGCGCGGCCATCCGCGAAAACGACATTAAACGCATTATCGCCTATTCCACTGTAAGCCAAATCGGTTTTATCTTCCTTGGGCTTTCTACCGGAAGCGCCATGGGCGCGGTCGGCGGTCTGCTTTATATATTAATGCACAGCCTCGCGAAGGGCGGATTGTTCCTTTGCGCCGGTGTGGTGGAACATAATGCAGGAACCAAGGATGTGCGCAAGCTCGGCGGCCTGTGGAAGACAATGCCTGTGACCATGGTTTCCTTTTTGCTTTGCGCTTTTTCAATTATGGGCATACCGCCCTTCGGCGGCTTCTTCAGCAAATACATGGTTATTGGCGGGGCGGTAACAGCCGGAGAACCCTGGCTCGCAGTTGTATTTGCGGCCGGCGCGGTACTGACTTTTATTTATCTGTTAAGGGTTTTTACCCTTGTTTTTTTTGGAGAGGCAAAGACCCAGGCCAGCGAAGGCTCCAGGTCAATGGTCGCGTCAGTGGCCGGTCTGGCCGCGCTGTCGCTTGCCGGCGGTTTTTTAATTTATTTCCCGTCAACTTTCGCGATTGACATTGTTTCGCAGATGGGAGGGATCCGTTGAGTAACTGGACGCTGCTGCTGCCCATTTTATTTTTGGCCTGTTTTGGAATACTTATACTTATTTCCCCAAAGCGCGTTTACGCGGCCCAGGCTGTGCTTGCACTGCTTGGTACAGCGGGCGCTCTTGTAACGGCCCTTCTTCTGTTCGGCAAAAACCTTGAATTTAGGACCGGTTGGGTCGGCCTTGGCATTGATTTCGATTTGCGGCTTTATAACTTTAGTTCTTTTATCATGGCCGCCATTACCGTTATTGTTTTTTTGACATCCCTGTACTCTTCGGTTTTTATGCGCAGCAGGCCTTTCCCCAGGATGTTCTTTGGATTTATGCTGCTGGAAGCGTCTTTCGCGATTGGCATTATACTTGCGAACAACCTGGTTCTGCTGCTTTTTTTCTGGGCCGGAATGCTTGGTATGCTGTTTGCCCTGATCATGACGGGCGGACCAAATGCTTCCCGGACCGCGGTAAAGGCGATAGTGCTGAACGGTGTCGGCGATCTTTGTCTGGTGGTCGGCGCCGGTCTTGCGGCCTGGATTTCCGGTACATTTGCGATGAACCAGATAAGGCTGCCGCTGGACAGTTTCTGGAACTGTTTCGCCTACGTTATGATGATGATCGGAGCGGTGGCCAAGGCCGGAGCTTTCCCGTTCCATTCCTGGATTCCGGACGCCGCAATGGACGCTCCGCTGCCCTTAATGGCCTTTTTACCGGCTTCACTGGAAAAATTGCTCGGTATTTATCTGCTTACCCGCGTAAGCCTTGATCTATTCTGGATGGAACCCGGCTCGGCGCTGTCAATTGTGACCATGATTATCGGCTCCTGTACAATTCTTTTCGCGGTAATGATGGCTCTGGTCCAAAAAGATTATAAAAGGCTGCTGGCGTACCACGCGGTAAGCCAGGTCGGGTATATGATAGTTGGTGTTGGAACAGCTCTGCCCCTGGGCATAGTCGGCGGATTGTTCCACATGATCAACAACAGCATGTACAAGAACTGCCTTTATATGACGGCCGGTTCTGTAGAGAAGCAAGCCGGAACCACCGATCTGCACAAGCTGGGAGGCCTTGGCCGCAAAATGCCGGTTACAGGTTTTTGTTTTTTGCTGGCCGGAGCGGCAATTTCCGGCGTGCCTCCCTTTAACGGGTTCTTTTCAAAAGAAATGATCTTTGACGCTGCGATGGAAATAAATCCGGTATTTTTTGCGGTGACTTTGCTGGGTGCTTTTTTGACAGCCGCGTCCTTCCTCAAACTGGGGCATACTGTTTTCTTTGGCAAGGCTCCGGCGGATTCCGGCGCCCAGGTAATAAGCGCCAAAGAAGCTCCCGCGCCCATGCTGGTTCCAATGGTGATTCTGGCGCTCGGATGTCTTTTATTCGGTGTTATTAACAGCCTGCCCCTGCACGGACTTATTGAGCCTGTACTGGGTTCAAAGCTGACCGAATCATTTGCCGGGCTGCCGCAGAACATGATAATAGCCGGTGTTTCAGTTGTTGTATTGATTCTTGCGGTCTTTAATCACAGATACGGTGTAAAAAAATCCGGCAAAGCCTCCGGAGCCGCCGATCATATTCATTACGCGCCGGCGTTAAAACAGATTTACGGCCTGGCCGAAGCGGGAAAACTCGATCCCTACAACATCGGCATGAAGTTTGTAAACGCGGTTGCCGCTGTATTTTTTGCAATCGACAGGGTTATTGACAAAATTGTCGCCTCGCTGACAAGCGGTTTGGCCGCTTTGGTATCGGCCGGTATCCGCAAGGTTCATACCGGACAGCACTGGGTTTATGTTTTGTATATAATGGGCGGTGTCGCGGTTGTCGCGTTCGTCTTTATCATTTCCAAATAAGGAAGGGCAGGAAGCTTAAAAATGCCGTTGTTGTTATTGATAATCCCTGTAGTATTTATCTTCATCCTCAACCTTCCGCCCCGCAGAATCGGCGGCGCGATTGGACCCTGGGCAGTCGGCCTTGTGAGCCTGGCGCAGGCGGTAATCGCGGCGACTTGCGGGCTTCCGTACTGGAGCACAATTACCAGGGCGCTCGTTCTGCCTGTACCGGTATTGCTTGAAGTCGATTTTATGTCAGCGGTAATTCTCTTTGCGATTGCCCTGGCAGCGGCGGCGGCTGCTGCGGTTTCCGCAAATTACAGCCCGCAGCGCAGGCAGAATTTCGCCAGTCTCGCCCTTATGCTTATGGCCGGGATGAACGGCGTTGTAATGGTGCGCGATTTATTCAGTCTGTATATATTCCTGGAAATTACCGCTGTTACTTCGTTTATCCTGATTTCCATGAACAAGAAACTTGAAGAACTTGAAGGGGCTTTCAAGTATTTTGTACTCTCGGGCATTGCGACTGTATTTTTAATAGCCGCCAACATGCTTATATTTATGAGCTGCGGAAGCCTCCGCTTCGCAGAAGTCGGCGCCGCTTTTTCTTCCGGATCGCTTATAGTGCAAATCGCGCTTGTTCTTTATGTAGCGGCGTTCTGCGTAAAGGCCGGCGTTGTTCCCTTCCATGGCTGGCTGCCAGGTTCATATACATCGGCGCCCGACGCTGTCTCTGTACTGCTCGCCGGCATTGTTACCAAAGTCGCCGGTGTTTATGTGATCCTGCGGCTTATGGGCGGTTTGTTCGCAGGACTCGCGGCTCCGGGCCAGGCGTTCATGATACTCGGCGCGGCATCCATCGTTATCGGCGCCTTTGCCGCGATAGGCCAAAAAAATATGAAACAAATGCTGGCCTGGTCCAGTATAAGCCAGGTTGGTTATATAATCCTGGCGGCCGGGCTCGGCACAAAACTGGCGCTGGCCGGCGCGCTGCTGCATTTTTTCAACCACGCCGTATTCAAGGCTCTGCTGTTCGTTAACGCGGCCTCTGTGCAGGAGCAATGCGGCAGCGTCGAGATGGAGAGTCTGGGCGGACTTTCAGAAAAAATGAAGGTGACCGGCTGGACATCGGTGATTGGGTTTTTGTCCACAGCGGGCGTTCCCCCTCTTTCCGGTTTCTGGAGCAAGCTGCTTATAATAATGGCGTTAATTACCGCCGGCCGCCCTGTTTACGCCGGCATTGCCCTGCTGATGAGTGTTGTAACCCTGGGCTATTTTTTAATTATGCAGCACAAGGTTTTCTTTGGCAAACTTAAGGCCGGTCTGGAAGGTATCCGCGAGAGCCGCCTTTCCCTAAGTTTAACTTCGGCAGTGCTGGCGGCCGTGACCGTGATTATCGGTGTACTGTTCCCTGCGGTGATTGCAATAATGCACAGCTACGGGTTGGTGTAAAACCGGAGGTTTTCAGGAAAAAACATGGAAAACAACATCATAGCCTGGAGCATAGTATTGGGAACTCTGGTGGTTTCCGCGCTTTGTACCATAATGATCCGCAACCAGCTTGCCGCGTCGGTAATGCTTGCCATTTGTTCGGCCTGTCTTACCATTGCCCTGTTTATTATGGGCATGGAAATCGCGGCTGTAATGGAGCTGTCCGTCTGCGCAGGCCTTGTAACAGCCGTATTCGCGAGTACCATAAGCCTTACCAAAGAAAGCAGCGGAGAAGAATTGGCCAATCTCAAAAGGGAACGCTTTAAACGGTTTCTTCCGCTGCCCTTTATAATGATTCTGTTTATCGTGGGGATCGCGCTTTTATGGCCGGGCCGGGATATACTTATAAAGACGGCGGATTTTTCTGACGCCGCTTCCCGTCACGTACTTTGGGACCAGGATGCTCTCGATATTCTGGGGCTTGCGCTGATCATCCTGGCCGGAGTGCTGGGCGTCGCCGTACTCTTTAGGGCGAAGGAGGAATAGATTGCTGCTTACCCTGTTTATCATTGCGATTGCGCTTATTGCCGTAACCGGCCTTTACTGCATTATCGCCACCCATAACCTGATCCGTATGCTTTTGGCGATGGAAGTGCTTATAAAGTCTGTTACCCTTTTAATCGCCGTAGCCGGCGCTGTCTGCGGTAAAATGGCTCTGGCCCAAAGTTATATAATCGCCATTATTATAATAGAAGTCGTTGTGACGGCAACCGGCGCCGGAATCATTATTGCGGTATACGCCCGCAGCGGTTCCCTTGATCTGCGTTCCCTTACCAAATTAAAAGGCTAGGTTAAAATATGAATCAGTTCATGCTCACACTGCCGCTGGATTTTCTGCTGCTTCTGATTGTCATCTCCGTGCTCTCTGTACTTGCAAGGGGCCTTTCTCCGCGCGGCGCGAGTTCAAACGGCAAGGGCGAGCCTTATGCCTGCGGCCAGAATGTGAGCACCGGCCGCATACAGCCCAGCTATTCCGATTTTTTTCCGTTCGCGTTTTTCTTTACCATTATGCACGTTGCAACTCTTGTACTCTGTACAATACCGTCGGGAGCGCTGTGGATGTCGGTTCCATTCCTGGCAATTGCCGGTCTCTCGATAATAATTCTGTTCAGGAAGGATTAGCGGATGTGGTGGGACAAAGTCGCTGCCTGGGCCAGAAGCAAGTCGGTCTGGGGCATTCATTTTAATACGGGCGCGTGCAACGCCTGTGATATAGAAATACTTGCGACCTTTACTCCGCGTTTTGATGTGGAGCGTTTTGGAATTCTGCAGAAGGGCAGTCCCAGGCAGGCCGACGTGCTGCTGTGTTCGGGCCCTGTTACCATGCAGACCCAGGATAGGTTAATCAGAATTTACGAACAAATGGCCGAACCCAAGTTTGTCGTGGCTGTAGGGACCTGCGCCTGTTCCGGCGGTGTTTTCCACGGCTGTTACGGCGTTGACGGCGGAATCGACACCGTTATTCCGGTATCCGCCTATGTTCCCGGGTGCCCGGCGAATCCGGAGGCCATTATTGACGGTATTGAAAAGCTGCTTGGTACAATCAGGAAACCAAAAGCTGTCAAAACGCCGGAAGCCGCAAAGGGGTGATTGTTATGCCAGAAAGAGAAGAAGCGTTAGTAAAAAAGCTGACCGAAAAGTTTAATTTCCTTGAACCCCGCATCCAGCGCGAGCGGCGTATTTGGGCCGATGTTCCCAGAGAAAAATTTCTTGAAGTATTAAGGTTTTTGCGCGATGAACTTAATTTTTATTCCCTGTGCTCGGTGACCGGCCTGGATTGCGGCGAGCACTTTCAGCTTGTTTATAATTTGGCTGAAACCGGCGGCATCGTTTTTGGCCTTAAAGAAATTGCCCCCAAAACAGATCCCGTGTTTGATACCGCGACCGATTTGTATAAGGGCGGCGTGCTTTATGAGCTTGAGGCAAGTAACCTGCTGGGGCTGACTATCCGCGGTATCCCCGGCGATATTAGATATCCGCTTCCGGACAGCTGGCCGCAGGGACAGTACCCCCTGCGAAAAGATTGGACTAATTTACCCGGTAAGGAGAATAATAACAATGTCAAAAGTAGTGATCCCGCTGGGACCCCAACACCCGGCCCTCAAGGAACCTGAAAATTTCGCGCTCTCGCTTGACGGCGAGCGTATTGTCGGCGCGGCGGTAAATCTGGGATATAACCACCGCGGTATAGAAAAAGCCTGCGAAACCCGCACTTACACCCAGGCCATTTACCTGATCGAACGCATCTGCGGCATCTGCTCGCATTCCCATTCCACCGCATTTATCCACGCTGTCGAAGAAATCGCCGGCGTTGAAGTGCCCAAACGGGCCAGGTGGATCCGTTCATTGGTGGGCGAACTGGAACGTATACACAGCCATCTTCTTTGGCTGGGAGTTGCCGGCCACGAACTCGGTTTTGACACATTGTTTATGTACAGCTGGCGCGACAGGGAACTGGTTCTTGACCTCCTTGCCCAGCTTACCGGCAACCGGGTTAATTACGGAATCAATAAACTGGGCGGAGTGCGGCGCGACATAAGTAAAGATGAAATCGAAAAAATGAAGCCGGTTATTGACCAGCTTGAGGAACGCACCAAGTTCTACATTGATCTGGTTACTTCTGACCGTACGCTTGCGGCCCGCATCCTTGGCGTCGGACGGCTGAGCCATGAGGACGCGCTGACTTACGGTGCTTCCGGTCCCGTATCCCGCGCTGCGAATGTAAACGCCGATGTCCGCCGGGACGATCCTTACGACGCCTTTACCGAAGTTCCGGTCAATGTGATAACTGATGATCACGCCGACGTATACGGCCGCGCGGTCGTACGCGTAAAAGAACTTATGGAGAGTTATAAACTTATACGGCAGATAATGAGCAACCTGCCGGAAGGCCCTCTTGATACAAAGTTCCCGATCAGGGTGCCGGCCGGCGAAGCTTTAAGCCGCTACGAGGCCCCGCGCGGCGAGGACATTCATTACGTAAAGAGCAACGGCACCGACAAACCGGAGCGCGTAAAAGTGCGGGCGCCGACCCTTGCCAACGCGGCCTCTGTCGCGCTGATGCTCAAGGGCGGTTTTCTTGCTGACGCCCCCATCGTAATCGCCGCCATTGATCCGTGCTTCTCCTGCACCGACAGGATGATCTCCGTAAAAGATTACAGCAGCGGACGCGAAGGTTCGATGGATTGGGAAAGTCTGCGTAATTATTCGATAGAGTGGTACCGGAATCAGGGCATAGCGTTCGACGGCGCCAAAGGGAGAGTATAGGTGTCCTTCCTGAACATACTCGTATTTCCGGGTTTAATTTTTTTGACAATTTACGCGTTTACTCTGCAATTTGTGGACAGAAAAGTTTACGCCAGGCTGCAGAACCGCAGGGGGCCGCCCTGGTTCCAGCCTGTCGCGGACTTTATCAAACTGTTCAGCAAGGAAACAATTGTACCGGACGAGGCCAACCGCACACTTTTCCTGGTGCTCCCGGTTATAGCCCTGACTTCGGTAACGACGGCCTTTCTCTATGTGCCCATTTGGGGCGTACAGTCTCTAAATCCCTTCCCCGGCGATGTTGTTGTAATTTTGTACCTGCTTACGATAATGCCGCTGACCTTCTTTTTGGCAGGCTGGAATTCATCTTCGATGTACGCGGCTATAGGATCCCAGCGCGTTCTTACCCAGCTTTTTGCCTACGAGGTTCCGCTGTTTATGTCAATTCTGGGCCCGGCGCTTCTTGCCGACAGCTGGTCGCTGACCGGTATCGTGGCGTTTTACGCGGCCAACCCGCTTTTTGCGCTGGCAAACATACCCGGTTTCGTTGTCGCCCTTCTCGCGACCCAGGGTAAACTTGAGCGCGTTCCCTTTGACACACCCGACGCGGAAACAGAAATTGTCAGCGGCGCCTTTACCGAGTACGGCGGCCGTATGCTTGCGATTTTTCAGCTTGCCATCGGAGTGGAAACTGTTGTCCTGCTTACGATCGTTGCCGATGTATTCCTGCCGTTTTTTTCGGCTGTACCGGTTATCGGTTTTGTAATTTTCCTGGTTAAAACACTGATTCTGCTTTTTTTGCTGATAGTAGTACGGGCCGTAACCGCCCGCCTTCGTATCGAACAGATGGTCCGTTTCTGCTGGATGTTTCTGGCTCCGCTGGCGCTTGTGCAGCTGGTAATTGATCTTATTATCAAGGGGCTGTTCAGATGAAACGAACCGGAAAAATTCTGCCTGAAGCCCTAAAGGCTCTGTTTAAAAAACCTGCTACTGTATCCTATCCTACGCAGCGCGACGATGTATTTACAAATGTCCGCGGCAAGCTGGTTTTTGATTCAACCAGGTGTATAGGCTGCAAGCTTTGCGTGCGCGATTGCCCGGCCAAAGCCATTGAAATTGAAAAAGTGGCCGACAAGCAGTTCAGAGCGATTCTGCAGGTTGACCGCTGCGTCTACTGCGGCCAGTGCGTTGACAGCTGCCACAAGGACGCTCTGGAATGTACGACCCAGTTTGAACTTGCCAATCTGAACCGCAAAGATATGAAGGTTGATATATCGCAAATGAGAAATCAGGAATGAGAAATGAGTAATGAAATACGGGAAATGCTTGGCGAAGCTCTGGCCGGAGCGTGTAAGGTAGCTGTCCTTGGATGCGGCTCCGTTATGCGCGGTGATGACGCAGCCGGCCATTTAATTGCCGAGCGTTTGTCCGGCTTAAAAATCAAGGCCCGCGCCTTTTGCGGCAGCTCCGCTCCGGAGAACTTTTCCGGCGAAATCAAACGGTTTTGTCCGGATACCCTGCTTGTAATTGACGCCGCCGATCTGCCGGCCGGACCGGACGGCAGTAAAAAACCTGCCGGGACAGTTGAGTTAATTCCGCCGGAAACTGTTACCGGAGCTACTTTTACCACACACATGCTGCCGCTCAGGGTTATGATGGATTACCTGCACCGCGAGACAGGCTGCAAAGTTTTGCTGCTTGGCATCCAGGCCCAGTCCCTTGATTTTGCCGACGGATTAACTCCCCCTGTAGCCGCGGCCGCCGATACTGTTGTTGCCGTACTGACAGAACTTCTTGGAAACTAATCCCAAAAATAAATTTTAATTATTAATCATAAAAATTCTCATATTTTAAACCTTCTTCCATTTCTAATTTTTAATTTCTAATTTTTAATTTGTTAGTACTTCTTGACATTATTTTTATAGTGTAATAGTGTAGTAGTACACATAAGGGGGTATTTAATGCCGTTATGGGAAAAGACCGGGTATGACCGGTGGAGTCTGGGGTTTGATGACCGGACTCCCATTTACCGCCAAATTATGCTCCGGTTTTGCCAGTCGTTTGTCAGGGGAGATATTGAGCCGGGAGAACGCATTCCTTCCATCCGCGAAATGTCGGCGCTGCTTAAAGTTAATACCAATACCATGCAGCGTGTTTACCTGGAAATGGAGAGGGAGCAGTTGATCGACAGCAAACGGGGTACTGGATATTTTTTTACGGAGGATAAAAAAATGATCGAAAAAACACGCCTCGATCTGGCGCTGGGTTCGCTTGGCCGCTTTATGGAAGAAATGCGGGCGCTTGGATGTTCGGACAGGGAAATCCTTAATGAACTGGAAACCTACATCAAAGGAGAGAAGAAAAATGCAAACCGTTCTTGAAATCAGCGGTCTCCAAAAACAGTTCCGGGGCTGTATGGCGCTGCGGGGAGTGGACATGACCGTGCCTGCGGGACAGATCACAGGATTGCTCGGTCCCAATGCCTCCGGAAAAACCACCCTGCTTAAAACCGTAGCCGGACTTTTGGCGCCTACAGCCGGCAGGATCAGTTACTGCGGTAACGCCGCGCCCGGGCCTGCTGCCAGGAGCACAATAGGGTTCTGTCCTGACACGATGGTCTTCCCTAACTGGATGCGTGTCTGCGACGCTTTTGTTTTTTACAGTGAAATGTACGGTGACTACAGGCAGGACCGCGCCGATGAACTCTGCCGTATTCTGGAACTGCGGGCCCTTGAAAACACCTATATAAGCAAGCTTTCTAAAGGGATGAAGGAACGCCTGGTCCTCGGCCTGACCTATTCCAGGGAGACCAAACTATATCTGCTGGACGAGCCGCTGGACGGAATAGATCCTGTCGGCAAAACCCGGGTGATTGACGCGATACTTGCCATGCAGCCGGAATCTTCTTCAACCGTAATTTCCACCCATTTGGTAAAAGATACTGAACGCATACTGGACAATGTTTTTTTTCTGTCCGCGGGCAGGATAGTTTTTACCGGCGTATGCGAACAGATGCGGGAGGAAAACAATCAGACTGTTGAGCAGGCTTATCTGGAGGTATTCAATAATGAAAGTGCAGTTTAAATACGCGTTCAGGACCGGCATTTTTGTAAGGGGCCCTGTCTTTGCCGTTATCGCTGTAATGGATTTGGTTTTTATCATGCTGGGTATTTTTGGATTCCTGCCCTTTGCCGCTCAGGTTACCGCCGTTTCCCTTGGAGGCGTAGCGATTGCTGCGATGCTTGCCGCCGACATTATCGGCGATGCCGCTATTGTAAGGCGGATGTTCGGCGCGCAGGAATCTTTTTTGCAGATGCTGACCCCGCAGCCGCGCCGCAGAACACTGGCCGCAAGCGTAATCACAATGGCGGTTCTGGATATCCTGACAATGGCCGCGGTCATTGTGTGTGAAGTTTGGCTGTCGCTTAAACTTGCCGGCAGCGGAGTTTGGAAAATCGGCCGCGACACAATTCTGGCAAATCCCGGCTATATCTATTATATAATTTGCATCGGCCTGCTTTTTATTGCCGGTTATTTTTTGGTTATCATGATAATTATGTTCTGCATTACCGTCAGGAAGTCGTTTCTATACCGGGTTGCGGCCCCGGGCTTTCTGACTTTTCTGCTGGGCTGCGGCTGTTTTTACGCTGTCAGTCTGCTGCAGCTTTTGCTTGCGCCGTTCAGCACAATACAGCGTTACGGGCTGATAATTATACTGAATTACGGTAAACCTGCGGCTGCGCTTGCAGTTGTGCTCACATTGTTGGAAGCCGCCGCTCTCTTTGCAGTTACCTCAAAACTTATGGAAAGGAAAATAAATTTATGATGAAAAATTTAATTTTAACTCCGCAGTCCCTGTACCGTATTGCCGCGCATAATATTGCGGCCCGCCGCCGGTCAGCGGCGTCCCGGATAGCTGTCAGCTGCTGGTCATCGGATTCCGGGATCGCAGCTTACTGCCGAACAATCGTCCCGCTGTTCGCGGCTGCGGCTTTCGCGGTTTTGCTCATGGGCGGCTGCGTGGTTGCGAACATTTCCGCAATTGACCAGGTTGAGCCCAAAGGCGTTCAGACCGTTTATGAAATTAATACAGGCGCGTTTAATTCGATAAAAGCCTCCGGCCAGTTTGACATTCATTATTATGCCGGGGAATCGGATACGGTAACCCTTAAGATCCAGCCCAATGTCAGGAACTATTACAGCGTTGAAGTAATTAACGGACAGCTTGTTGCCCGTACATCCGGGTGGATAAGTTTCGGCGCCTCAGACCTTCCTGTGCTGACTGTCACCGCTCCGTCGCTTAAAAGCCTGGTCATTGACGGCGCCTGTAATTTTACCGGTCATGATAAAATTTCTACAGACACGCTGGCTTTTGTGATAAATGGGGCGGGTATCTGTAATTGCGAACTTGACGCCGCCAGCCTTACTGCTGAAATTTCGGGCGCCGGCAAAATAACCCTGTCCGGTAATGCGTCCGCCGCTGACTACAATATGAGCGGCGCGGGCGAACTGGACGCGCTGGCGCTTTCAACCGGTAATGCAAAAGTCAAATTTTCCGGTGCCGGCAGACTCGCCCTGAACTGCACAGGCAATCTGGATATCAAGGCAAACGGTTTTGGTGTTATCCAATACAGCGGCTCGCCCAATGTGAGTCTTAGTCAAAACGGTTTTGTCAGCATTAGCCGGGTAAACTAAAAAACGTAAGCCGGGTAAATAAATAAACATTGGTCAGGTTAAGCCTGAATTCGGAACGGGAATTGGAGTATTATATTCTATACGAGGAGACATTGAATGAATAAAGATATACTGCCGGAATTCCCGTACGGCGCGGTTTACTTTCGCAAGACCAATCCTCCCAAAGCCGATTGGGAACAGGACTATTCTACTGCCCGCGAAGACGGGATGAACATATTCAGGCACTGGTTTCTGTGGGCAGCCATTGAGCGCGCGCCAGGTAAATTTGAGTGGGACGATTACGACAGGCAGCTTGAGCTTGCGGCGAAGAACGGAATGAAGACCATTATCGCCGAATTAACTGTCATTGGGCCGGAGTGGCTGGCGCGCAAGTTTCCCCATGCCAGGCTTACCCGCGCTGACGGGACTGTTGAAGGGCCTTTTATGCAGGTAAGCTGCGCCGCCGGCGGGATAAATATGTGCTGGGATAATGACGATTACCGTGCCGCCGCGGAGAACTGGATTGGCGAACTTGCCGGGCGTTACAGGGGTCATCCCGGGCTTGGCGGCTACGATATCTGGAATGAATGTAACTACAGCGAAAAGACCTGTTACTGCGAAGCCAGCAAGGCGAAATTCCGCAGTTGGCTGCAGAAGAAGTACGGGAGTCTTGAAGCTGTTTCCGGGGCCTGGCGCCGTTACGGATTAGCCGAGTGGGAAGACATTACACCCCCAAATGGGCCCGGTCCATACCCGGATGTTTTAGACTGGGAAGAATTCCGCATTGAGAGCGCTTACGGTTATATGCGCCGCCGCGCGCAGATTATCCGGGGCATTGATCCTGACTGCGCCATTGCCGCCCACGGCATTGCCGGCAGTTTTGGTCTTGCCGCGGGCCGCGGCGCCGATGACTGGCGCGCCGCTGCGGAGGTTGAGATTTACGGCATGACCTGGGGTTCTTCCCGCCACGGCGACGAACCCTGGAAACAGTTCCACGCCGCAGACCTCGTCCGGGCCAGCTGCCGGGGCAAACCCTGGTGGCACGCGGAATCCTACGCCGGCCCGCTCTGGCTCCAGCACAATGTACTTAACAAACCGCGGAACGAAGGCCGCATCGCCAGTGCAAAAGACGCTGTCTACTGGAACTTTGTAAGCCTGATGGCCGGCGCAAAAGGAATTTTTTACCTGCGCTGGCGGCCGCTCCTTGACGGCGATCTTTTTGGAGCGTTCGGCCCCTACGGCATGGACGGCAGCAGGACGGATCGTTCAAAAGCCGTTTCTGAAGCCTGTAAATGGATCACCTCCGGCGACAGGAAACAGCTTTTTGATTCCCGTCCGGTAAAGGGTGAAATCGGCATTGTCTGTGTACCGGAGAGCCAGGTTCACACCTGGGCACTGCGCCGGACAACTGACCCATACGCCAAATCCATGCAGGGGGCGTACCAGGGCTTCTTTGACCGGAACATTCAAGCGGACTGGGTTCATATTGATGACATTGGGAACTGGGACATACTCTATCTTCCTTACCCGGTGATGCTTTCGGCAAAAACCATAGGCAGCCTTAAAGCCTGGGTTAAGGCCGGCGGTACCCTGATTGCCGAAGGCTGTCCCGCTTACTTCAGTGACGGAGCTCACGCCGGAGCAGTGCAGCCGGGATTTGGCATGGACGAACTTTTTGGCGTTAAGGAGAGTTACGTGGAATTTACCCCGGATCTTCTTGGTAATCTTACACTCACCGTGGCCGGGGACAGGATCTGGGGAGGTGAGTATCTTCAGTGTTATACGCCCACTGCCGGAACGGCGGTTGGTTGGTACGATGACGGCAGAATTGCCGCCGTTGACAACAGGTACGGCAGAGGAAAGACCCGTCTCATAGGAACCATGCCCGGATACGGCTACAGTACCCACGGCGGAGCAGAAGGAAACTACCGCGCGCCGGAGCGGGCAGAGACTTCATTTTTTGAAAGTGTTTTAAAATTTGGCGGAAAAGTCAAACGCGTGTCTGTCTCGGATAACCGGCTTTTGGCAAGGCTCCACGATGGATCCGGGGGAACCTACATCTGGATAGCCAATCCTAAACAGCAGGATATACCTGCCCGGGTTATTTTTAATGCGGCGCTTGACGGCGCAAGTTACCGGGAGGTAAAAACGGTAATCGGACCGGATGCCTGCATTAAAGATAATTGTCTTTATATTAATGCGCCGGCGAGAACCGTTATTATTTACCGGCTTCTATAACAGTTCCGGGCAATTCAAAGTATCTCGTACTCATGCCTGCCTGTTTCGTACAGATTATTTCCCCGGCAGTCTATCGCGACATAAACAGGCAGCTTCTCTACTTTAAGCTCGCGGATCGCCTCGGTTCCAAGATCCTCAAAGGCAATCACCCTGGAGGATTTAACACACCTTGCCATAAGGGCGGCGATTCCGCCTGTCGCGGCAAAGTAGATGCCGTTATATTTTTTTATCGCTTCCGTTACATCGGGGGAACGCAGGCCCTTGCCTATCATTATTTTGAGGCCTTTTGAGATGAGCAGGGGCGCGTACAGATCCATCCGCCCGGCGGTTGTCGGGCCGACTGAGCCGATTGGTTTGCCGGGTTTTTCCGGCGACGGCCCCGCGTAAAATACAGCCGCCCCGGTAAAATCAAACGGGTATTTTTCTCCTTTCCCGGCCATTTCGGCAAGCCTTTTGTGGGCGGCGTCTCTGGCCGTGTAAATAATACCGGTAATGTACACCATATCGCCGGCTTTGAGTCCGCTTAGGATCCTGTCATCCTTAACAGGGATTTTTATTTCCCCGGGAATTATTATTTCATTGGGAGTTATTGTTTCTGTCATAATACGCCTTCTGCGTGTCTTGTCACATGGCAGCCGATGTTTACCGCAACCGGGAGCCCTGCTATGTGGGTCGGGAATGTTTCGATGTTAACGCCAAGGGCCGTGATTCGGCCGCCGAATCCGGCAGGGCCTATACCCAGAGCGTTTATTTTTTCCAGCAGCTCTTTCTCAACGCCGCCCCAGAAACTGTCGGGGTTTGACGAACCTACCGGCCTCAGCAGGGCCTGTTTGCTCAGCAGCGCGCATTTTTCAAAAGTCCCGCCTGCGCCTACTCCGACGATTATGGGCGGGCAGGGGTTGGCGCCGGCTTTGGATACGGTGTCAACAACAAATCTTTTAATTCCCGCGATTCCTTCCGATGGGGTCAGCATTTTTACCGCGCTCATGTTCTCGCTGCCAAAACCTTTTGGAGCGACCGTGATTTTTATCTGGTCCCCGGCAGTTATTAAATAATGAATTATCGCCGGAGTGTTATCGTTTGTATTTACCCGATCTATCGGGTCGCGCACAACCGATTTCCGCAGATACCCTTTTTGATAACCGTTCTTTACTCCCTCATTAATTGCTTTTGTTGGGTCGCCGCCGGTTATGTGAACATCCGTTCCGATTTCAAAAAAGACAACGGCCATGCCGGTGTCCTGACAAATTGGGGCCTGCTCTTCCCTTGCGATGTTTGAATTTTCCAGCATCGACGCGATTACGCTTTTGCCGGCAGGTGATTCTTCCCTTGCCATGCAGCCGGTCAGAGCAGCTTCGATGTCCCTGTTTAAATTGAAATTGGCTTCCATGCAGAGCCGGCTTACCAGGTCTGTGATTGAACTGACGTTAACTTCCTTCATTTATTTTTCCTGTAATTCCTGTAAAAAAATTTTAGAAAATCCGGGGTTTGTTTAAATCGTCTATATCCTGATGATCAAGACCGACAAGGCCCACAAGCGACCATGTATTGTTGAGCCTGTCGTAGGTAAAGTCTTTTAAAAGATGAAAATTTTCTATCTCGTTCGTGTTGTGTACATGGATCCGCGGGCCGTTGCATTTTACAGGTTCGAACTCTCCCAGCCTTATATGATCTTCATCAAAATAACTGACGTCAATATGGCTGTCAATAATTTCACTTGTCTTTTTTTCAAGCTCACCCAGATCAATTTGGGGTTTCTCATCGAACACCAGTACAAAGCCCCTTCTTACATCGGAGTTTCTCCACGTATGGTTGATTTTATATTCCCTTTCCAGAAGCATCGTCGTGATGTCCTCGGCCGTGTGAACCATTTTTCTGTACTTGAGCGAAGAATGCACAATGTCGGAAATATCTTTTGGCAGCGGTCCGAAGATTCCCGGCCGCGTTACAATTATTTCTTCGCCTATACCGATCATTATATCGGCCCTTAATTTTAAAAAAGGATAGATCATGTCAAAATGTTCGATGATGACCCTGCGGTCATGATCCAGAGAATTTTTTACAAACGTGATGATCTCGTGCATCTGCGTAAATGCCATCTGGAAACGGATATCCAGGTGAAACGTTGTCGCCTCGTTGATGCCGTCAATCTGATCCCTTACCTGCATTACCTTGTGCGAATCCAGCCTGTCGTCGTCGTTGAGCAGCTCAAGGCCGGGGAACATCCCCTTGATTAACGATGACTTGCCGGAGCCGGCGTCGCCGATTATGCCTATGAGCTTGTCTTCGAAAGACAGATGCCTCTGCGAAATTTCTTCGCCCAGGAACAAAAGCCGTTCGCGGCCCCTTGGGGCAAAATATACCGAGTAAAACGCGGCGGCATGTATTATGCTGCGCACTTCAGTTTAATTCAAACTCAAATGCCATAAGAGGGGCGTGCTGCTGGGCGCCGTAGACATCGGTCTCGCCCAGATTTCCCGAACACGACGGCCTCTCTATCGTTACCTTGATCGCCTTGGCCGGATCGAACTTTATTACTTCCATTACCGAGCTTTCTTCTATGCCGTAAAGCCTGGCGAACATTGCTTTGTTGAATACGTCCGCCTCCGCCGCTTTTTTGTACATTTTGAATGTTTTAAATATTATATCGAAGGTTAATTCGTAAGGGCCGGAGTTTTTGCTTCTTATTACATCGGTGACTTCGATAAGTTTATATTTCATTATTTTGCTCCTCCCTTTATGTTTTCATAGGTGATGGAAAAATAATCGGCCGGGTTGTCAATCTTCATTAAATGGTAAATGCTGAACTCGTAAACTTCCCCGACTTTAAAATCAGAAGGTGAAAACGGGAAAGCCAAATTCCCGGCTGTTGAAATGCGGCCCTCGTACCCAAAATGCAGCATTGTGCTTCTTGCGAAACTGCAGATGGTGTTGGCTGTTTCCTGCGTATCCGCGACCGCCTCGATTACGATTCCCAGTTCGGCAGGCTGTTCGCCGGGTAAATTTTTAAACATACCCATTACGCCGTTTTTGCCGTAGAGTTTAAAATCCAAAAAAAATTCTGTTATACCAAAATTTGCAAAGTTGGATTTTACTTTTGCCTTTACCGCCCCGGTGATGCTGTCAATTTTTGAAATCATAATTGGGTCTTTGCACGCAGCGACAGAAACAGTGCGGTAACCTATTTTCTTTGTTCCTTCCAGTTTTAAAAAATAACCGTCCGACGGCACAAAACGGCTGCCCGTTACTTTAACAACGGTTTCCGATTCCTGGGTAAATTTTGTTTCCCGCAGATCAAGGTATCCGCCGGGGCCCGGCAGAATGTAGGGGTTTGTTTTTTCGTACAGGGTGTGGGCCGCAACCGACAATGTGGTGCACTTCCTTGCTTTTGACAGAGCTTCTACCCTGAAGTAATCTTTTCCCAGCATGCCGATCATGCAGTCGCTTCCGCTGCCCGGGCTTGCCGCAATTGCCGCGCATTCCAGGATTTTGCCCAGATGAACGGCAAGCCCCCTGTCGTACCCGTTCTTTACCGCAAGGGCGGCGAAGACCGCCGGGTCGTAGGTCCTGCCCGCGATAATAACATCTGCTTTTGCGTCAAGGGCTTTTATAAAAGGCTCCATTCCCATCTGCGCCACGATGTTCCCGGTTCTGTCAATGTCTTCCCGTTTTAATTGAGGCGCAGGCCCCAGCGGCGTAATTTCCCCGGCGCTGTATTTTGCAATGACTTCTTCGTGCGGAATGTCGGCAGGTATAACTGCCATCTTAAATGAGAGATTTTTTTCTTTGGCGATTTCCCTTATAATTTCGATATTCCAGTCAAGATGAGGTTTTGCGCCGCTTCCGCCGGCAGTCCCGATAATTACCGGAATTCCTGCTTTTAGGCCTTCCGGGATCATGATGGCCAGATCGCGCTTGACCGCGTTCCTGTCTGTAAACGAGACACCTGCGCCCAGATAATAGGGGCCGGGATCCGTGGAACCCGCGTCGACCGCGATAACGTGCGGTTTTCTCTTCATCCCTTCGTTAAAGGATTCCTCGGGGAAACCGTAACCCAGGATCGCGGTGGGAGACAATATTCTCATTTCTTCCATAATTGTTACCTGCCTCAATGTTTAAATAATATTTTTAAGGGCCAGTATTCTGCTCATTTCGTTGTAAATAATCATATAACCTTCATCGACGCCCATTCCCGGTTTCGCCAGGATCTGGTCCGGATGGGCAGCCATCCCGATGTGGGCGCAGATTTCGGCGGAGCGGTTGGTCTCATTGCAGGTGCCGCCCAAATAGGATCCCATGTTTTTATTTTTACAGTATAGCACAGCTTCGATTGTATTGTTTATTCCGCCAAGATCCGGGGTTTTTATCTGGATCATGTGGCCGGCCTTCCTGTCGGTAAATAGGACAATATCTTCGTAAGTATTGCACCATTCGTCGGCGACAATCTGTACGTTTATTTTTTTTTCGTCAAGGATCTGCCTTAATTGGGCAAGCGCCTGTATCTGTTTTTCCCTGTCACCCATATCTACAGGGCCTTCGATCCTGATTAAAAAAGGCCCTGCGTTTTCTTCCAGCGTTTTTAAATACCCTGCGATTTTTTCCGGGTTATTGTTAAAAACGATTCCAAGCGTTCCGTATACATCAATGTGGATAACGGGGGAGTAAGTCTGGCTGGGGCGCAGTTTAATTATTCTGTCCCGCAGCCATGTTACATATTCGGCCAGTTTTTCACCATTGTTCCCTACTTTGGCCGGTACATTGTTAAAGAGCCCGTGGGGCAAAGCGTCGGCGCCCTTGAGTATCATCTTGTCCGTATTGGTATACCTGTCATCTCCGGACTGGGAAAAGATAGGTATGAGTTTGTCCGATACTTCCAGGCCGTATTCCTGCGCGATGATCTTTGCCATAAGCGTCTTTTTGTTTTTGGCGGCCGCGTCAAGGCAGGCCTGGGTTACGCCGTACCGTATGGCCGTATGCAGGATTTTTCCTGTACGCGCGGATACATAACAGTCCGCGGTTTTTGCCATTTCCCTGAATGTTGTAATTTCTTTGCCAACAAAAAGCGGAGCCACTTCTTCGTTAATGATCGGGATAAAATCCTTTGCCAAAAAAAGCGGATCCCTGCCGCCGGCTCCGGAATACTGGACAGCTGCGCAGTCACCGTAAGCGACCTCTCCGTCCTCAAGAACGAACAATACCGAGATTGCTTCGCCAGTCTGCCTTATCGAACTAAAACCTTCAGTTACCGGATTTCCCAGGTATGTGTTTCCGTCAGCGATTGCGCCGGCCTTGATGGCTTTTTGATCATCAAAGAAGAATCCGGTTTTGCCTGCGCTGCAGACAACTTTTTTTATTTTCATTTTCTATTTCCCCCTTCCTACAAGAGTTCCCTTTCCTATCGAATAAATATCGTCTATTACCATCTGATAACTTACCGGCCGTTTTTCGTACGCGGCCCTCTCGCTGAATTTTTGTTTGTGGAAATCCTTTAGCTCCGCGGTCAGCGGAATGTTTGCCGGATCTAGGAACCTTACCGCGCCGCTATTGTCCCTGGCGGGCATTGCCTTGCCGGCGTTGCATCTGCTTGGCGCAAACGGGACGTCGATTATGCCTGCTTCAAAAGCGCGTACTGTTCCGGCAGCGAAATCACCGCTACCCAGCTCATAGGTTTTTTCCAGGATGCACCGGGTTTCCGCGGTTATTATTTCCATCTCTGATTTGACCGCCGGAGTCGCCGTAAGATCCTGATCTTTAAGCATTGCGACTAGCTGTTTGGTCGCCTTGAGGCCGGACGCGTTGGCTTCCTTGGTCGGAATCCCCATTGCCTCGTGCGGAGTTTTAACAATAACCTTGGTGGACTTTGAAAGCGCGGAAGCCGCCGCACCCCATGCAATAACCGCGAAGGCTTTGGCTTCGTCGGCCGGGAATCCGCCCATCCATTGATGGAATACCGATGTTATGTTTACATCGGAGTAGCCGAATTTTTTAAGGTATTCCTCCGTAAGCATAACAAGGGACTGTATCGCGGCTACATCCTGAATCAGGTTGCCGCACTGGCCGTAGCCGACTGTTATGTCCTTAACGCCCTGCTCGGCTGCCAGCAAAGATTCGATAATGGCGACGGCGTGGGAAATACACGGCGGTACAAGGGTTCCGGTGAGCGGCCCGAACGGTTCCCTGTTCAGTATAACGCCGGCTTCCCCGTAAAGGCCTGCAAGCCTGTCAACGTACTGCCAGTCGGTAATGGTTTTTTCAAGCGCTGAATTTTTTGAATACGGAATATTATAGGAAATTCCGCCGCCCTCAAACGAAGTAAAACCGCCGGCAATGGAAATCTCCGCCAAAAGCCTCGCATCCGGCGTGCCGTGCCTTACCTGTACCGGGTTTTTAACCGCGCCTGTTACATGGCGGCAGATTTGGACTCCGTAGTTTACCGCGGGGAAACCGTTGAGCATTGACCGGCCGGATGTCTTGCTTTCTTCAATGCCGGTTTCCGCTTCTTTGTACCGGTTGAGCCTGGTGTAGCTGTCAATGGTAGTCGGCAGCAGATCTGCTTCGCCTTCCTCCTCCAGGAATTTGAGCAGTTCGATGTGTTTGTCAGGAAGCGCGACTCCGGCCCTTGGCTGGATTAAGGTTGTGGATTTTTTTTTGGCATCGGCCAATTTGGCAGTAAACGATTTTGAAACCGGGAATTTTTTATGGTAATCTACAGCCTCGGTAAAATCCACATCTTTTCCCGTGGGCCACTGCTGCAGCACTTCTTTGCGGATTGCGTAAAATTCATCATCCGCCAGAATTTTATTTTTAAGTTTACTTTCCATTGTTTACCTCTGTAATTTTGCTTACTTCTGTAATTTCATCCTTCATTATTTTTAACGCGGTCTCCGGATCGATTCCGGCGGTCAGGCCCATCGAAGCAAAGATATATTTTTTATCCAGAAAAAATTTGGGATTTATCGGTTTAAGGAATTCGGGCTGCCGCGGATCGAACACCGCGCCGCCAAGAATTTTTACCGGGTCTCCGCTATTGAGCAGCGGGCCGCCTGTACCTATAATTACCGGAATATTGCTTAAATCTTTTCCTGTAATAACGATGGTTTCTCCCAAAGCGGTATAAACGCTTTCGGCGGTTCCGCAATGCCGGGCGGCCGCGATCTTTACGGCATGGCGGCTCAGATACTCGTCTATTTTCCTGCTGTCTGTTCCCGCGGCGGAAATTGTTTCCGGATTTTTTCCGCAGGTATCAACCCAGTCCAGGATCGTTTCCGCGCTTAACCCGAGCTCCTCCGCGGCTTTTTCATAAACCGCAGAGCCGGCCAGGGAATCGATATTGTAGCGCAGGCCCAAATCGCCTTCCACTGTTCTTTTTTCAAAAGGTTCCGGCAGCCCCTTGATGACAGTGTTTGACTTTGACGGTTCTCCCCGGGCCATTGTATAAACGTCGGTTGTGGCGCCTCCCACGTCAATCGCCATAAATTCCCCTATACCGGCTTCTCCGTTAAATCCTTTTGAAAGCAGGGCGGCGCCTTCCATTACAGCGAGCGGGGTCGGGATAATTTCGGCGGTCATTTCCTTTTGGATTTCTGACAAGCCTTTAGCGCTGATAATGTTTCTTATAAAGAGTTCCCTTATCGCTTGTTTGGCAGGGTCTATATTAAGTACATTGAAAACAGGCATTACGTTGCCGCAGACGATTACTTCCCTGCCCCTCTCCGATAAAATATCTTTGGCTTCGTCCGCCGCTGATTTGTTGCCCGCGTAAATAACGGCGAAGTCCCTTTTTATTTGAGAGATTTTTTTCGCGTTCCGGATTATTACTTCCCTGTTGCCGCCGTCCGTTCCTCCGCACAATAAAAGAATGTCAGGATTGGCCCCATAAATTTCGGCCTGCTCCGCCGAGCTAATTTCGTAGGAATAGGTTTTGATGACTTTGGCGCCCGCGCTTGAGGCGGCCATTCCCGCGGCTTTGGCGGTGAGTTCCGGGACCAGGCCCGCGGCAATCATCCGCAGTCCTCCGCCGGCGCTTGAGCAGGCCAGTTTCGCACTGTAAGGGAGTTTACCGGCCGCGGCTTCAAGTTTTTCTAACGCGGCCAAATAACCTTCCCTTACATCGGTGTTGATCGTAGTAAAGGCTTTGGCTGTACCCGCAATTTTTTTGTTTTCCGCATCAACCGCGCATACTTTGGTAAAGGTACTGCCAAAATCTGCGGTCAGGTAATATTTCAAATTTCTGCCTTTGAAGAGCACTCTTCCCTGGAAGAGGACGTTTCCTTTAAGGAAGTTATATTAAGATCGGTTTTAATATCTTCTATACATTGTTCCGGGGTTGAACCGGGCGGATACACCCTTGAATAACCCATATCGAGAAATATTTTTTTTACCTCGGCAAAATCGGATTTACCCACTACCAGGTTTCCGCCCACGTAGAGCAGTATTTTATTAAGCCCGGCCTCGTCGCATTTGCCGCGCAGCCCCCTGCAGTCGATTTCTCCGTGCCCGTACAATGATGAAACTACGATAATGTCGGCATTTGTCTCTATGGCGGCGGCAATGTATTCTTCCTGTGTTACCATTACACCCAGGTTTACAACGTTAATGCCGGCCCCGGTAAAAGCGTATTCAAGGATGCGGTTCCCCACCGCGTGAACGTCCGCGCCAATAACTCCCATTACCATTGTTATCTTTTTCATCATATATTAAATATAGTAACAGTTTAATTTTCTATCAATCGTTTTTTATTTAATAATCCAAAAGCTATATACAGCGGTATGCCGGAAGCAAGCCAGGAGAGCGGATTAACCAGGCAGACTCCGATAAAACCAAGCCGCGGGATTAAGATAAAAGCGGCAAGAATGCTCATTACGGTTTCCATGACGCCGCAAAGTATGGGTGCGGTCTTCATTCCAAGGCCCTGCAGAGCGCTGCGGAAGGTAAGCATTATGCCGAGTATATAAACGGTATAACCTGTAAACGTGATATATTGGGCGGCCAGCGCAACGGCGTCACTGTTGCTGCCAAGGAACAGTGAAACCATAAAATTTCCCGCCAGCCGGTTCAAAATGGCCATAAATACACCAAGCCCCACAGTGATTGCGCCAGTCTGGAAAATCCCTTTGTAGATGCGGTCCATTTTTTTGGCGCCGTAGTTCTGCGCGGTATAGGTAGTTAAGGCGCGGCTAAGCGAGAAGAAGGGCAGCATGTTCAGGCCGCGTATGCGCTGGGCTGCCGATACTGCCGCGATAGTCAGTGCGCCAAGGGAATTCATCGCCGCCTGAACCAGGAGGTTGCCGACTTCCACAATGGATCGCTGGAGGGCCATGGCAATTCCCAGCGACAGATGAACACCCGCCTCTGACCATCCGGGCCGCCAGTCCTGTTTATGCGGAAGGAATCCGCGGAAATGCCTGGTTAAGTAAATTGCGCAAAGGAGGCAGACAAGGGACTCCGAAATTATTGTTGCCGCGGCGGCTCCGCGAATTCCCCAGGAGAAGACCACAATAAACAGAATGTCCAGAATTATGTTGCAGATATTCGCCAGTATCATAAACAAAAAAGGCGTAAAACTGTTGCCGCCGGCCTGGATAAAACCGGACAATAAATTGGAATAAATAAAAACAGCGAGGCCCGCGGTAATTATCGTCACATAATTTATTGAATTACCGATAATTTCCGCAGGGGTCCGCATTGCCGCCAGTATACGCGGGATCAGCGGGAGGAGGGCTGCCATCAGTACGGCAGTCAGTATCGCACTGAGCATAATGCCGGCCGCCGCGCTGCGCCTTATTCCTTCGGCGTTGCCTTCGCCGACGCGCTGGGTTGTGATGACAACAAACCCGCCGGTAAGACCAATCACAAAACTGAACATAAACTGAACAAGGCTCGCACCAGCGCCGACTGCAGCCAGGCCGTTGATTCCCAGCCAGCGCCCCACAATGAACGCATCGGCCATTGAATAAAAGGTATGTAAAAAATCACCTGCAAAAATGGGGAGGGTAAACAGGATTATCCGTTTTGCCGGGTTCCCCGTTGTTAAAAGCGCGGGTTCTGCAGAATTCATTTAAGGTTCCTGTACTGTATTCCTGTGTCAGCCGGCGTTTCCAATTACGCCGTTTCCAATTACGGCTTTTTCTGTTACCGGGGCGGTTTCCGCTGCTGAAGCTGAAAAATCCCAGGGTTCGTAAATCTTGGGAACATCGCCTATCAGCCTTTTGGTATAATCGGATTTTGGACTAAGAATGGCCTCGTCCGCCGAACCTCTTTCTACGATCAGGCCTTTTTCCATGATATAAACCGTATCCGAGATGTAATACGCCAGCCCCATGTCATGGGTAATGAACACTATTGTCATGTTGATCTCGTCCCGCAGTTTGAGGAGCATGTCCAGAATCGTGGCCCGCGAGCACGCGTCGATCATCGAAGTCGGCTCGTCCGCTATTAGGAGCCTGGGGTTGAGCATAAAAATGCGGGCGATCATAAGCCGCTGCATCTGGCCGCCGGAAAGCTCTAAGGGGTATTTGTTGGTGAGTTCTTCGAATTTTAAATTGACGAATTTACATGCATCGCTCATTTTATTAAAATTTTCTTCGGGGCTCAGTTTGGTTCCGCCCTGCAGCCTTATGCAGTCCATTAAAACCGAATCCACCCTGTTAAAAATATTATAGGCGGAAAACGGATCCTGGAAGATGGCCTGTATGTTCTGCCAGTACGAACGGCGTCTGGCGTGGGACGAAATGTCCCTTGGCTTGCCTTCGTAAAAAATTTCCCCCGATGTGGGATTGAGCAGGCCCAGTATCATCTTGGCCAGCGTTGTCTTGCCGCTTCCGCTCTCGCCCACAATGGAAATAATTTCGCCGCGCCTGAATTCAAAATCAACGTTATTTACAGCGATTGTTTTTTTGTCTCCGTGTCCAAAAACCCTGGTTAGATTTTTACCGGCAAGAAAAACTTCGCCGATTTTTTTTGGTTCGCTCATTTTGCCGCCTCATGGATTGGGTGGGAATTCTTGTCGTTTTTATACAGCTCCCGCAGTTTGGTTTCGGCAACTGCGCAGCGGTATGTCCTTCCCGGACCGGCGGACTGTTCGCCCGGCTGCATGCCTTCACATTCCCTGCTATATCTGCAGCGTTCCCTAAAACGGCAGCCCTGAAGTTTTAATTTTAGGTTAGGCGGGGCGCCCGGTATGGACTGCAGTACGTGGCCGCGCGTTCCTTCTTCCGGCACTATGATCGAATTCATCAGCCCCCTCGAGTACGGCATTATCGGATCAAACACCATTTCCTTCGCGCTGCCGCGTTCGACGATTTCTCCCGCGTACATTACCATAATGTCGTCAGTAACGTTGAACAGCAGGGGCAGCTCATGCGTAATAAAAAGCATGGCCTTTACAAAGCCTTTCTCCATTAATTCGTGGAGCAGCTTGATTACGATTTTTTGCGAGGAAACGTCCAGGGCCGATGACGGCTCGTCGGCGATTAAAACCTTGGGGCTCAGTATGGTGGAAATGGCAATGACAGTTCTCTGCTTCATGCCGCCGGACAGCTCAAGGGCGTACTGGTTTAAAACTTTTTCCGGCAGGTTAAGTACGGCAAAGCGTTCCCTTGCCAGATCGTAAATTTCGGAGTCCGTAAGTTCGGACCCGTGCGCCCTTAGTACATCTTCCAGAAACCTGATAATTTTGCGTGTGGGATTTAGGGCGTTCATTGCGGCCTGCGGAATGTAGGCTATATCGGTTCCCAGTACTGTACGCCTGATTACATCCGGCTCCAGGTTTGTGATCTCTTTGCCGGCAATGGTAATGGTTCCGGATTCGTAATGCAGGGGCGGAAAGTAATACCCCATGACGCTCATCGCAAGGGTTGACTTGCCGCAGCCTGATTCTCCCGCTATCCCGATGGATTTTCCTTCTTCAAGAAAAAAAGAAACATTGTCGACCGAGCAAACCCTCTCGTCCATCCTGGTCTTGTAAAAGGTGGTCAGATTGCGGACTTCCAGTATTGTGTTGGCCATTATCAGCTCCTGATTTGGGGATTGAAAATCTGATCAAGCCCGGAGTTCATAAGGTTAAGCGAGAATGTAATGAGCGAAATCATTATAACCATCGGGAGGAAGGCCCACCAGTTTCCGTTGAAAAGGGCGTTAAAGAAGTTGGCCCAGAACATCATCAGACCCAGAGTCGCGACATTGCGCGGTCCCAGGCCAAGCATGGAAATTGAAGCTTCCGCAAGAATTCCGGACGCCACCTGCAGAATAAAAGCCATTACAACATAGGAGGCAATATAGGGCAGTATGTCCCTTGCAATAATACGCGGCATGCTGTGTCCGGAGAGTTTGGAAAGGTTTACGTGATCCCGGTTGCGCAGGGAAGTTGTCTGCGCCCGTACTGCCCTGGCTGTCCAGGGCCAGCTCGTAAATCCGATGATAATTCCGGTGGTAATAAATCCCCTGGCGCTGATGCTTACCGAAATAAGTATCAGTATTACAAACGAAGGTATTACAAGAAAAATGTTTATTACGCTGGAAAGAAAATTATCGAGCTGGCCGCCTATGTACCCTGCCAAAAGCCCAATGGTAAGTCCGATTAAAGTCGCAATGGACCCCGCCACTACCCCGATAATAAGCGAAGTCCTTGTACCGGCCACAAGCTGGGTCATTACGTCTCTGCCAAAATTGTCCGTGCCCAGCAGGTGGAGTTCCAGCGGAGCTTCTTCGCGTGTAACCGCGGTCAGGCCGAACTGGGCCATCAAATCCGTTATCCCCTGATCAACTTCCATGGGTTTGGCGGCGGTACTTGTCCCTTCCTTTGTGTTATTTAAATACTGAAACAGATTGGGCCGTTCAAAGAAGCCGCCCTTCATTTCCAGCGGGTCCCTGTGGTCAAACATGGGGTAAATGATTATGTAAAGCAGAATTATCATTATTACAGAAAAGCCGAAGGTGAATTTTCCTGACTTGAATACTGTTTTTAAAAAATGGCCCATATTATCCTTCCTCCTGCTGCGTCAGTCTTATCCTTGGATCAATGAGGCCGCAGATTATATCTACTATAAAATTTGCCGCAAGAACTGTAATGGTTATCATTAACGTACAGCCGGATATTAGGGGGAAATCCTGGTTTCTGATTGCCGAGAACATGGTCGTTCCCAGACCGGGATAGGAAAACACGATCTCCGCTATAAGGTTGCCGGCGATCATGGCGCCAAGTGACAACGCAAGACCGTTGATCTGCGGAAGCATGGCGTTGCGGAAAACGTACCAGACAATTTTACTGTCTTTGATGCCCATGAGGCGGCTGTATTTTACGTAATCGGCGTTGAGTTCATATATGGACATTTCCCGCATACCCAGAGACTGGCCGCCGATAGCGACCAGGATTATTGTAAGGAAGGGCAGGCGGTAATGATCGAGTACCGATAATAAAAAAGCCGGGTTAGTCCATTTTGGAATCATGTCAAATGCGTAACCCAGGCTTGCCGGGAACAGCTTTAATTGATTGGCAAAAAAGTAAACGTTGACATAGGCAAAACCAAAAGCCGGTATCGCGCTCATGTAAAGAAAAAGCGGGAAAAATACCTTGTCGAAAACGCCTTTGCGGTAAGCGGTAAGGGCGCCCAGGGTATTGCCTATAAACCACCCCGTAAGGATGGCGGGAATCTGCAGCATTATGGTCCAGTGAATACAGGAACCTATAATTTCGGAGACAGGCCTTGGGTACTGGTAAAATGAAATCCCCAGATTGCCGTGGAGTACATTCCATACATATATAAAAAATTGCTGCCAGATGGGTTTATCCAGACCGAACATCTTCATATATGTATCGTATATCTGCCTGATGGCGGCTGAGTCTGTCAGCGTGCCTGTCGCGTTAACGACTATAGTCATTATGGGATTTCCGGGTATCAGCCTTGGCAGGAGAAAATTCAGAAAAACCGCTATTAACAGTGTAATAATATACCAGACGGATTTCTTTAGAAGATATGCGGTAAAGCCTTTCACACAATTTCCTCCTGATGAAAGGATTAATATTTGTTCCGGGTAAATATTCGGAAGGCGTCCGTTAAGTTTTAAACTTGTCCGGACGCCTTCATTTTTTGGCTAAAGATTATTTGAGTTTAATGTTGTAGAGGCCCTTGATGCCGTAACCGTCGCAGAGGAGGGTTGGAGGAACATTGGAACCGTCATTGATCTTGGGATAACCTGTCCAGACAGAACTGTTAACAGTATGGAATACCCAGGGCCTGTACATAAGACCCGCTGTGGGCATTTCCTGGAGGTAAATGATGTTAAGTTCGGTCCAGAGCGCTTTGAGTTTTGCAGGGTCCGTTTCGTTGGCAATCGCGTCGATAATCTGGTTTGCCCTGTCATTTACCCAGCGGCCCATGTTCTGTACCGTGTTGGGGGTTCCGACCGGCGGAAGGTTCTGGCTGCCCAGAGCCGCCCATGCCCTGATCCAGGGAGAAGCGATGCCGGCGCCGCCGGGGCTCATCATAAGGATGTCAAAGTTACCGGTCTGCTGATCGGTAGTGTAAACCGGGGCTTCCGGGAAATAGGTGGAGATATCCATACCGATTCCGCGGCCGGCCTGGGCTACGACTTCCAGTGAGGCGTTCCAGTCGGCCCAGCCGAACGGGCACTCCGCCTTAAAGGAAAGCTTTACGCCGCCTTTCGCGCGGATACCGTCAGCGCCGCGCACCCAGCCCGCGTCATCAAGCAGTTTGTTCGCACCCGCAACGTCAATTCCGTTCCATTGGTACGGTTTTAACGCGTCCCAGTCAACCAGAGCCTGTTCCGCCGGGACCGGCAGCATCAGGGATGGCACCATTTTCGCGGTATAACCGGACATTGCGTTGGTTCCGATCATGTCGTAATCCAGAACCATAGCTATTGCCCGCCGGACCGCCTTGTCGTCAAGACCGGGTTTCATTGTGTTGAAAATGATCATCGGGATAGTGCCGGGGAAGTAATAGGGCGGCTGCGGAATATAAGTCTCAATGGGGGCGCCCCTTTCCCACATGCGCCATACCTGGGTAATGAACTGCTGGGATACGTCTACCTGGCCGGCCTGGAAGGCTTCGTCGCCGGCCGCATTGTCCTTGTAAATATTGTGGGCAATGTATTTTGGCGGGGGGAGCTTGCCGTAGCGCGAAGGATCCTGGCCCCAGTAATTATCATTGCGGATCAGTACGAGCTTGGTATCGTCCCAGTAGAATGTAGTGTAGGGACCGGTTCCGATGCAGTCCCAGCCCTGGAGGTTAAGGACGGCGCTTGGATCGCTGCTAAGGTTCTGTTTTTCCCACCACGCCTTGGATGTGATCATCAACTGGCTGATGGACTGTTCAATATATTTTGGGTTGAAGTTATTGGGATTGCCCTGGATTACTACCGTGTAATTGTCCGGAGCTGTGACACTGCTGATGTAATTCCAGTAACCGGAGAAGAACGTCGTGTACTTTTTGCCCAGTTCGTAGGTATAGACTACATCCGCGGAAGTACAGGGTGATCCGTCCTGGAACTTTACTTTTGGGTTGAGCTTGATGGTCATAGTCTGGCCGTTCCAGGCATATGAGTCACCAATCTGGGGATAAAGTTTCCCGTCCAGCAGGTTAAAAGTAAACAATGTTTCGAAAATAAGCTGGCGGTGCTGGGCTGTAACAAACGCGTTGTTAATGCCCGCTCCGAAGGGGTTGCCGCCGGCGGGTGTGCCCCACTGCAGCCCGTTGTAATAAAGCGTCTGGTTTCTGGGCAGAGAGTTGACGTCAACTGCCGTACTGCCCGTACTGCCGGGCTGGCTGCCTGACGCGAATACAGTTCCCGCTGCCAGTACCAGAATTAGAGCCAAAGAGAACAATTTTTTGGTCTGATTCATGCAAATGCTCCTTTTGCCTTGGATTTTTAGGCATAATACATATGCCATACCTTTCAATTATCCCACCGGTACTTTTAGTTGTTAAACAAAATTTGCTAGAATTGCGCTGTATGTTTCTGCGGGAATTAAACGCCAACCTCAATACTGTCCGGGGCCTGGGCCCTGCTGCCCAGCGCTCCCTTTCCCGCCTGGAAATTACTGATATCCGGGGACTTCTCTGCCATTATCCAAGAGACTGGGCAGATCGGTCACAGCCTGTTTCGCTTAAAGACTGGAGCCGGGCCAGGGTATGCACGACTGTAACCGTTCTCGCCCATGAGTGGTTCGGGGCCGGTTACATGAAGACCCTTAAAATCTACGTTGAAGACGATACAGCCCGCGCTTCCCTTATTTGTTTTAACCGGCCTTTTTTGGGAAAACAGCTTCCTGTCGGCCTTACAGTCCGTTTGTACGGCCAATTCTTCTATAAGTATGGGGAAATCCAATCATCAGCGTTTGAGATTGCCGGCGAAAAAGACGGCAGTTTTGGCCGCATCCTGCCAATCTATCCCTTAAGCGAAGGCCTTACCCAGTCAACATTGCGGCGTTTTACCGAGCGAGCCCTTGCGCAGTACGCTCCGTCTCTGGAAGACGAACTCCCCGGATTTATTACAGAAAGGGATAACCTATTATCAAAAAAAGATGCGATAAGGGAAATTCATTTTCCTTCATCATTTACCGAAAGGGACAGGGCCCGCAGGACCTTAATTTACGAAGAACTATTTTATCTGGAAATAATGACCCTGCAGAACAGGCTGCTGCGGCGAAGCAGTGCCGGCATGGCCGCAGGAAATCGGCAGCCGGCAACATACAATTCCGGAGGGGCCGGTCAAAGTCCGCAATTAAATCTATTGCAAAAACGGTTAATCGAGAGGCTGCCCTTTAATCTGACACCCGGTCAATTGAGCGTTGTCCGGGAAATCAACGCCGACATGGACGGCCCTTACCCAATGGCCCGCCTGCTGCAGGGCGACGTCGGTTCCGGCAAAACCCTGGCCGCTTTTCTTGCCTGCCTCAAGGCCATTGGAGACAGCGGCGGCCAGGCAGCGCTTATGGCGCCCACCGAACTGCTCGCCAGACAGCACGCGGAAACCGCCGCCAGATTCCTGGAACCGCTTGGCGTGCGCATCGCTTTTTTAACCGGCAATGTAAAAGCAGGCGGACGTTCCCGTTTGCTAGCAGCTCTTGCGGCAGGGGAGATTGATCTTGTCGCCGGGACTCACGCCCTTTTTTCCAGAGACACAGTTTACCGTAATTTAAAACTCGTCGTTGTGGACGAACAGCACCGTTTTGGCGTTACCCAGCGCCAGGCGATTATGGACAAGGGAAACAACCCGGGCCTGCTGATGATGAGCGCAACGCCGATTCCGCGAACACTGGCTCTTACGGTTTTTGGTGATCTGGACGTCTCTGTGATCTCGGATATGCCGCCGGGCCGTAAACCTGTTAAGACCCATTTGGCCAAAATTTCCAATGCAGACAAGGTTTACGATTTTGTCCGCAAAGAACTGGCAGCCGGACATCAGGCTTATTTTGTATATCCCATAATTGACACCGCCGGATCTGAACCGCGCGAATCCTCAGCCGCCTGGAAAAAAGACCTTAAGGACGCCCAATCAATGGCCGAGAAACTTTCCAGAGAGACGTTTCCCCAATATAAGGCTGCGCTAATCCATTCCCGTCTTGATGAAGAAGAAAAACAGCGTACCATGGACGAATTCAGAAAAGGAACAATTAAAGTCCTTGCCGCCACCAGTGTAGTAGAAGTCGGCGTTGATGTGCCCAACGCGACCTGCATGGTCGTTGAGCACGCCGAAAGGTTCGGGCTGGCCGCCCTCCACCAACTAAGGGGAAGGGTTGGCCGCAGCGATGTCCAGTCCTATTGTTTTTTGATTTATTCAGATCAGGATGTGCCTGCTGAATACTCCGGCATGGACCCCCAGCTTCTGGGCGAAGAAGATCGCAGCAGGGAAGGCAGGCGGTTAATGGTAATGCTTGAAAACAACGATGGATTTGTTATCGCGGAAAAAGACCTGCAATTCCGCGGGCCCGGCCAGATTACCGGCCTGCAGCAGTCAGGCTACCTGGCTTTGGGAATTGCCGATCCGGTCCGCGATGCGGCGGAACTGGAAAAAGCCCGGGACGACGCTTTTAAAATATTGGAAAAAGATCCCGGATTTTTAAAAGAAGAAAACCGTAATATTGGTGAAGTTTTAAAACGCGCGCCGCCCTTTGGAGAAGTGGCTATGTGAGGCAGTCCCTGAGGCCGGCATTAATTGCCAACCAGTAAACGGCCTATATCCTGAAGTTCCGGTATCGATAAATATACCGGTCTTTTGCCCTTTGCCTCGGCCTTGTCGAGTTCGACCAGGTTTACATAAAGCTCATTTACCAGGTCAGCGAACAATTGCAGGTTAGAGCCAAAATTGTTAACCGCCATATCGCGGAGCACTTTTTCGGAACTGCTTGACCCGCTGCTTAAACGGTTGCGCAGGCCCGGGGCCAAATCACGGCGCGCGTGTCCAACAAAACGCGAGCATGCCGCTATCTGACGGTAAAGCTCATCATAATGGTAACCCTGATACTGGTATTGCTCGACCTTTTCTGTAAGGGTTTCAATTAAATCCCAGGACTGTTTTTCAATAGGCAGCTGAAGCAAAGCGGGGCGGATAAACCTGTTGGAAATATTCATCCGGTAGTGCTCACCAATTCTTTCTATTAATCTGGTTATCCGGGCGTCTCTGATCGGCAAGAAATCCTCCGCTTTTTTAAATTATTATACTGTCCGGCAGCCTGATTGACAAGCATGAGAAGGGACCATAAATTTAACCTACCTAATCATGATTACAAAAAGAATTTTTTTTAATCCGCTAAAGGCCCTGACGGCCTTAGTTTTTCTGTTTTTATTTTCATCCTGTGTTTTTAACGAAAACAGGACAGCCGTTTTGTGGACAGACAGGCCGGAATTTGTTTTTTACGGCGAACAATTTAACGCCAGCCAGGACAAGTATAAAATCGAAGTTCATTATTATGAATCGCCTGCCGAAAAACTAACCGGCGGTACAGATTTTCCCGATATTGCCGTTGCAAGCTGGCTCAAAAGCGCTTCAACAAGGCAGTTCTTCCTTCCGCTGGATAATTTGTTCCCCGCCGATTCCGCGGAGTGGTCTTTTTTTTACCCGCGGCTTCTTGCCCTGGGAAAAATTGACGGCAGGCAATACCTGCTTCCGGTTTCGTTTAATATCCACGCGATGGTATTTTCGTCAAGCCGCAGTCATCTGATGTCGAATCCTTTTACCATCGATATGGAAGAAATCATGGATCTTGGGAAGTCTTTTAATATTATTACAAACGGAGTTTATACCAGGATGGGTTTTACGCCGTCCTGGAACGATGAATTTCTTTTTCTTGCAGCTACCCTTTTTAACGCCGGCTTCCGTGAATCTTCTCCCATTGCCTGGGATCCGGCCGCTCTTGAACGTGCCATGGTCTGGATACAGCAATGGATAACCGAAGCCAATACCAGCCTGCAGGCCGAAGATGAATTTATTTTCAAATACTGCTACGATCCACCGGCCATACTGGTCAGTTCGGGCCGCATACTTTTTGCCTTTATGGACAGTTCTGAATTGTTTACCCTGCCGGAGGAACGCCGTGCAAACCTGGACTTCCGCTGGATAGAGGAAAACGATACCATTAATCTGGACGAAGGAGCGGTGTACTACGGAATCCACAAAAACACCAAAGCAAAAAACGCGGCCCTTGCTTTTACGCGCTGGTTCTTCCGTACAGATACCCAGCGCCTGCTTCTGGAAACCAGCAGTTCCAAACGTCTTTTGGAAACTTCTTTTGGAATAGGGGGCGGTTTCTCCGCAATGAGGCCGGTCACCGAACAAATATTCCCGCTTTTTTATCCCAGCCTTTTGGGCCGTATGCCCCCCGGTTCATTTTTGACACCGCCGGCGATTCTTCCAAGGAACTGGATGGATATCAAGGAGAAAGTCATTTTGCCCTATCTTGGCGACAGGATTCGTCACGCAAGCGCCGGGGAAATCCGTTCGCTTGAACGGCGCATAACCGACTGGAACAGATTAAACTCAAACTGATCGCGGGATGAAAGTAATCGGAGACCTTCATATTCATTCGCGTTTCTCAAGGGCTACCAGCCCCAAACTGACCCCGTCATATCTGGACAGATGGGCGCGCATAAAAGGCATACAGCTGCTGGGCACCGGAGACTGCACCCATCCCGGGTGGCTGGAAGTACTGCGTGATGAGCTGGAAGAAGACGGGTCAGGTTTTTTTAAGTTAAATGAAAAAGTCCGCCGGGAGTTTGACAGCGGCTCCGGTTTATCCGATGAACTTCCCAATCCCTGCGGGGAACCTGTGCATTTTGTACTTACCGGAGAAATCAGCACCATTTACAAATACGGCGGTAAAACCCGCAAAGTTCATCATGTTGTGATTCTTCCCGATTTTAAATCCGCGGCTGCCTTCCAGGTTCGTCTTGAATCTATTGGAAACATCCGCTCCGACGGGAGGCCGATTCTGGGCATTGACTCCAGGGACCTCCTCGCCATGCTTCTTGAAACCAGTGAGGATTCAATATTGATCCCGGCCCATATCTGGACTCCCTGGTTCTCTGCCCTTGGTGCGAATTCCGGTTTTGATTCCATACAGGAATGTTACAGGGATCTTTCGCAGCATATTTACGCGGCGGAGACCGGGCTGTCTTCCAATCCGCCTATGAACTGGGCGCTCCAGTCCCTGGACGGTTTTTCCATTGTTTCCAACTCTGACGCGCACTCGCCGGACAAAATCGGGCGCGAGGCTACAATTTTTGATATGGAAATGAACTGGAATTCCTTTAGGAATTCTTTTTTAATAAAGGACGCTGCGCTGCCAACTGACACTGCGCTGCTAACTGACGCTCCGTTTCCAACTGATGCTGCGTGGCCAACTGACGCTGCGCTGCCAAATATTCTGGGTACTATCGAATTTTTCCCGCAGGAGGGGAAGTACCATTACGACGGCCACAGGGCCTGTAAGGTCAGCATGGGCCCGGAAGAAGCGGCCGAGCGCGGCGGCATTTGTCCTGTCTGCGGCAAAAAATTTACGCCGGGTGTAATGAGCCGGGTCCTAAGTCTCGCGGACCGGAATGTTGATGAGACCGCGGTTTTTACAGCGGGCGGCCGCCCCAACCAAAAACCTTATTATTCGCTGATACCGTTAAGGGAAATATTGGGCGAATTGCTAAAAACCGGCGCCGCGTCCAAAAAAGTTGAAAGCGCTTACAGAATACTCATAGAAAAAGCGGGCAGCGAATTTAATATTTTGATGGATCTTCCTATTGAGGAAATCAGGAATTCAAGTCCTGTTGAAAATCTGGCGCAGGCCGTTGATCTTATGCGCCGCGGCGATGTATTTATTTCGCCCGGTTATGACGGCGAGTACGGAGTGATCCGTACCATGGCTGCGGGGCAAAACGACGCCGGGCTTTTTGGAAATGATGGTTTGGGATTTGGAAATGATGGTTTTGGAAATGGCGGTTTGTTATATGATAGCTTTAATAATATCAAGTCTAAAAATTTCAAAGCGCACGGGCAAAAAATCCGCAAAATTAAAAACAGCGATCCCGTTATTGCGGAAGCTGCGCAAAAACCGGTAAACAATAATGCGCTTTTTAGACCGGACGCCAATCAAAGTAAAATCATTGAATCAAACGCTAAAACCTGCCTGATTATCGCCGGACCGGGCGCTGGTAAAACCGCGGTCCTTGCCGCCAAAATCGCGGCTCTTGTTTGCGGCGGCGCTGACCCGCAGTCAATACTCGCACTTAGTTTTACCGTCAAAGCCGCTGATGAATTGCGCGCCAGGATATCGCGTCTGCTGCCGCAGCCGTCGTCTGTTGTGCAGCCGTCGTCTGTTACACAGCCGTCGTCTGTTACACAGCCGTCGTCTGCTGCTGCGCCCGCGGTTTCAACCTTCCATTCTTTTTGCGCTTCTGTTTTGCGCGCGCAATATAAGACAGCCGGCCTGCTGGTAAATTTTAAAATAATTTCGGAGGCTCAAAGAAAAGAACTTCTTGAAAAACTCTGCGCCGTAAAATCAGGAAAAAATTCCGGGCGGGCAATTCAGCCTGCGAACCTGGGTAATTACATCGAGGAGCACAAACGGTTTCTTCTGCTGCCAGGCGAAAAGGCCGAAGATCTTGCACGTGTTCTGCCGGCGTCATTACATTCGCTGATTGGAGAATTTGTTCCAAAAGATTTGGATGCTGTGGAAACCGCTGCTTTGGATACCGCGGTTCCGGAAACTTCGGTTTCAGAAACCTCGGTTTGGGAAACCGGCGTCAAATATCAGGCGCTTTATTCGGAGTACAGAAACACATTACGCGAAGGCGGGTTTGTTGACTATGACGGCCTTATTGCCGGCACTGTCAGGCTGCTGGCCCTGCGAAAAGATATTCTTGATTATTACAGGAGTAAGCTCAGATTTATTTTTATCGATGAATATCAGGATTTGAATTTTGCCCAATATGTTCTTGCGAGACTTCTGGCGCCTGAAAGTGAAAACAGTGCTTCACCCGGTGAAAACGCCGCATCGCGAAATGAAAACGCCGCTTCATTATGGGTCATCGGTGACCCCAACCAGGCCATCTACGGATTCCGCGGATCCGACAAGGCCTTTATCGATCGCTTTTTATTTGATTATCCGCGGGCGCAAAAGTTTGAACTGTTAAAAAGCTTCCGCTGCCGCCAGCCGATCATCGAAGCGGCCGGGAAACTGGCCGGCGTAAACCTGGAAGGAATAAAAACCGCGGAATCCGGGGCCGTTCCGGTTAGTCTTTACCGCCGCGAATATTCCACAGAAAAATCCGAGGCCGAAGGAATCGCACGTACAATAGCTTCCCTTGCCGGCGGGACAAGTTTTTTTTCAAAAGATTCAGGCGTTGCGTCGGACGGAGAAAAAAACTTCAGCCTCCAGGAATGCGCCGTTCTTGTCAGGGCCGCCTTTCTCGCAGAGCCTGTTATCAAGGCGTTAAAAGATCACGGCATCCCTTTTGAATTGCCTGACGCGGCCCCCTGGTGGCAGGAAGAACCGGCCGCATCAATATTAAAATATCTGGAAGAAAATTTTTTACGGGCAGATGGAAACAGGGCAGACGGCAACGCATCAGCCGAAAGCGCCGCAGACGAAATAGCGGGCGCCTGGAAAACCCTGACTTCAAAAGGCCAATTCTCCGCAGCGGAAACAGATGCTGCCGGGGAAGCGGTTGTCCGGCTTTTATATCTTACTAAAGTTTTTGGGAACACCAGGGCCCTGCTGGACGGCCTTTCTGTAAGCAGCGCCGGGGACGCAGGTTCCGGCGGATTGGGAATAATCGGCCCATCACAGGGTGTCAGGGTTATGACCATTCACGCGTCAAAAGGCCTTGAATTCGATCATGTTTTTATCCCGGGCCTTGAAGAAGGAATTATACCTTTCACCCTGTATGACAGAAAAAATTCTGAAGAAAATATTGCTGAAGAACGCCGTATTCTTTACGTAGCAATGACCAGAGCCCGCCGCGGACTGTGGCTGTCGCGCGTAGGTTCGCGGTTCTTAAGGGGACGCGTCCTTAAGTCACAGCCAAGCCGCTTCCTGTCCGGCCTGGAAAATATTATCCCGCTTTTGGATGAAGAAAAGCATTACAGGCGGGATCCCCAGATGACGCTCTTCTAGATCATCTATCTACTCCCTGTCCCCTGTTTTATGTTATAATTTTACATGGATAAAATTATAATACTCGATTTTGGCAGCCGCCTTACCGCCCTCCTTGGACGGCGTGTACGCGAGCTCGGTGTTTATTCAGAAGTAATACCCGGTACAACACCGCTTGCGGCCATTGTACCAGGAGGCCCGAACCGCCCGGATTCAAAGGGCGACATGGTCCGCGGGATCATTTTTTCCGGCTCTCCGGAATCCGTTAACAGTAAAAACGGCCCTGTACCGGATCAAAAAATTTACGACTGCGGCCTTCCCATTCTTGGAATCTGTTATGGTATTCAGCGTATTACCGCAGATCACGGCGGCCAGGTCGCCGCGATGCCGCAGAGGGAAGAGGGCAGGGTAGAGGTAAAAGGGAAGTTTCCCGCCCCAGCAGATCCTGTGTTTGATCGCGAAAAAGTCGGGCGGTTTTTTACAGGTTTTGACAACTATTCACTGGATCAAATAAAAAAAGGCGCGGTCCGCGGTGCCGGCGCGTCAGCGAATGGTGTCTGTGCGGCCGGTGAATGGTCATTTATTTCGTATATGGCGCACGGTGATAAGGTTGAGCGGATACCCAAAGGCTTCAGGCAGTACGCTGAAAGTGTCAGCGGATGTCCCTCGGTTATCGTTCACGAGACCAAACCCATAATCGGCCTGCAGTTCCACCCGGAAGCCGCCGGCTGCGACAGGGGGCTTGAGATTCTGGCGGGTTTTGTCTTCGGCGTTTGCCAAAGCGCGCCCGGCTGGACAATGGAACAGTATGTTAATGAAATCTGTTCTTCCCTGGCAAAAAAAGTCGGCAAAGAACCGGTGCTGCTCCTAATCTCCGGCGGAGTTGATTCAACTGTAACAGGGGCCCTTCTGCTTAAAGCGCTTAATCCCGACCAGGTTCATTTAATGTACATGGATACCGGTCTTATGCGCAAAGATGAAACCAAAAGCGTCAAGGAAACCCTGGAGCGGCTTGGTGCCAGGCACCTTCACATTCTGAACTGCGAGAATGAATTTCTTGCTGCACTTAAGGGCGCTGTTGATCCGGAAGCAAAACGTAAAATAATCGGGGATTTGTATATTACAATCCAGGAAAGGGAAACCGCCCGAATCGGCCTGCCCGAAACTACTTTTATGGCCCAGGGCACGATTTACCCGGACATAATCGAAAGCGGCCGCGCCGAATTAAACGGGGCACTGGTAAAAAGCCATCACAATGTCGGCAGCCCTCTGGTTGACGCCAAACGCAGGGCAGGCCGTGTTGTTGAACCGCTTGAAAAATTATACAAGGATGAAGTCCGCATACTGGGAAGTTTCCTTGGACTGGGCAAAGACGTAATCGGGAGGCACCCCTTCCCCGGGCCCGGACTTGGCGTCCGCATACTTGGCGAAGTGACCAAAGAAAAATGCGATATTTTAAGGGAAGCCGACGCCATTTTTATAAACGAATTAAAAAAACGCAAAGCCAAATCCGGGAAATTTTTATACGATGAAATCTGGCAGGCCTTTGCTGTGCTGCTCCCGATAAAATCCGTCGGCGTAGAAGGGAGCAAACGCGTATACACCCATGTGCTTGCCCTGCGCGCGATTAACAGCACCGATGCCATGACCGCCGAAGTATACCCGTTTGAGACTAAAGACCTGCTGGAAATTTCGCGGCTTATTACTGCAAACGTAAAGGAAATCGGACGGGTAGCCTACGATATTTCGAACAAGCCTCCCGCCACAATTGAGTGGGAATAATACGATTGAATAGTGATAACGCAATTGAGAGGTGATAAATCACCTACAGGAGCAGTAAAATGGAATTTGTAACACGGCCCGAACAAAAGATCCCCGCCAGCCAATTCGATGTGGTGGTAGCCGGTGGAGGAACCGCCGGATTATTTGCCGCTGTTGCCGCTGCGCGGGGCGGCGCAAAGACTGCCCTTATCGAAAGCAAAGGTTATGCCGGCGGTATTGCAGTAGAAGGCGGCTGCGGTCTCCACAGTTTTTATAATCTGTGGAGAGCTTTTAATGTGGAAAAGCGCAAAGTAGTGCGGGGAATTCCGGAGGAATTTATTCAGCTTTTATACCAGGCCGGCGGCTGCTCCGGGCATAACGATACGGTAATGCGGTTTGACTACGATAACGATACCTTATGCGTTGATGTGGAAATGTATAAGTATATGGCCCATTGCATGCTGCGCGACGCCGGAGTAACTACAATGCTGAACACCCGCGCGGTTGATGTAATTAAGGAAGGGCAGAGCGTCAAAGGGATCGTCGCGGAAAGCCATCAGGGCTGCGAAGCTGTAATGGGTAAAATGTTTATTGACGCCACAGGTTTCGGCGATATCTGCGCGCGCTCCGGAGCCTTATTTACCGAACCAAATGACTACGCTGTTGTAAACAGCATGGGCGTAGGCGGGGTGGACATAGACAAATATTTTGACTTCTTAAAGGAATCGGGAGCTCTCTTTGAATACGGGCGCGGCCCGCGCAGCGGCAGAACCAACCAGATAATCCGCGTTGCCGGCGCCTGGTCAAAAATTGACGCCAGTCTTGGCCAGTCAATCAAAGACCTGGGCATGCACGCAGTGACCACCACGGTCCACGACAATTACTTAATGTTCATCAAGATTAATTTCAAGATGGAAGTTTCGCCGACCGACAGAGCCGCATTATCCGACGCGGAACTGGAACTGCGCCGCCGCCAGCAGGGCGCGATAGATATCATCAGGAAAACCATACCCGGCGCGGCAAACGCCTTTATCGCCAGGACCGCCCCCGCCATTACAATACGGCGCGCCCGGTGCATAGAATGCGATTACGACATATCCCTGGACGAAATCGTAAACGCCGTTCACTTCCCCGATGAAGTATTTTCCTACGGTTTCCACGACTCCGCGCCGCGCATACAGATAAAGGGCGGCAAAACCTTCGGCATGCCCTACCGCACCATGCTCGTAAAAGGACTGGACAACCTCTTTGCCATAGGCATGATGATCACTTCGAACCACGAAGCCCACATGTCAACGCGCAACACAGTCTCATGCATGGCGATGGGCCAGGCCTCCGGAACCGCTGCGGCCCTCTGCGCCAAAAACAACATCGGCAGCACCCGCGAATTGCCGTACAGGCAGCTGTACGACGCGCTCAAGCTGGGCAATGTCTGGTTTGACGGGGAGACGGATTACAGGTGAGGATGAAGGTGAAGGGATTGGATTAATCAAATTCATAATACCGGAGGCTGCTTCGAAGTCTCCGGTTTTTTTTTGCGTTCATTATTAGCTGCTGCTTTTATCATTACCCTCACAAGTTCCAGAATTTCTTCAGGTAAAACCGCCAAATCATCCAATATATCTCTGAATTTTATATAGCCGGAAATATCTACAGATTGCCGGTACTCCTTACCGGTTACCAAATATTCAACCGAAAGACCGAGAACCGAAGCCATCTTTACAGCAATATCCGCGGGCGGCATGGATTCTTGAGGTCCCAGATAAGCATCTAAAGCCCGCTTTTTGATGCCTGTTTTTGCGGCAAACTCTTTCTGATTATAACCTACATACTCGATTTCAGAGCGTAACCGCTTTGAAAAATCTGACATATTTCCAAAAAATATCATAATTATGTCATTGATTTATTGATAAATACATTATTATGTAGTATATTAGCTAATATACATTATTATGTATTTTATTATTTTTGGGAAATTAGGAGTTTTTATGAAAAAGAGCCCAGAAAAAGCAGCGTTGTTTGCCCTCGTTTTTACCGCAGCTATCCTGTTGTTTTCCTGTAATTTATTAACAGGCTCGTCGAACAACAATACCGATAATGTGGATTTTACCAGCCATAACACCAATTATTCGATCCTGGTAAGAAACAACACCGGCGAACGGCTCATTGCGTTTAAGGGGGACCTGGTTTCCAGCGCGCTGATAGGCGGTATCCCGGCCCACGCGCAGAACCACGGCTTACCCAAAAATACGAGTTTGTTTAACAAGACTGAAGACTTTCCTCTTATTCTCTTAACCGAATCCCAGTACAACGCGAATAAAAACAGCCTTAGCTCCCTTAAAAATATGCCTTTTACCCGCGTATATGTTTTTTATAATAACAGCGGCGACAACAGCGCAGTGTACGAAATCGCCGACGGCCTTGGAGGAAACAACGATTTTCATATCATAAACGCCTCCACTTCGATAAATGTTGAATTACGCCTCAACGGCCCGGCAGGTGAGACCATTGGTTACGCCCCTGCCGGTATTCTTGATACCACACTCAGGCTCCAGGACGGAAACTACAATATTTTCCCGGTTTTTAAACGCTACAATACCTTCCGTGATCTGGTAGAAACAACATATCCGCAGGGCAGCGGAACAGGTTATGCGTGGTTCCAGACTTATTCCTTTGGCGAAGGAGTAACTTCAGCAACAATGAATTTGAAAAACCTTCTGCAGGCAACCACATTTACCTCAGGTTCAGCCTGGGTATATGTCAACAACCAAACAACCAGCGGCGGGATCAGGTTTGTCCAGGGTACCCAGGTACAGGCTACAGCTACCGGCCTTGAGAACATAATGACCACAAGAACCTTCCAGATAGATATGCCGCAGGTGCCGGGCACCAATAGCTACGCTGATTCTGTAACAGTATCCAACTGGGGCTTTGGACCGACCGGCTTTGAAAAGGAGCTGCAGAACAGCGAATCAGACGATACACCCGTACAATCGCTGACTGTAGAGCGGGACAAAATGTACACCATAACAGTTACCGGAAATTTCAATAACGGAACCTTAAAGGCATGGGTTAGCAATGTAAGCGATATTCCTTCAAGTGAATTGGGCGGTACCTGGTAATATGACAGGCGGCGTAAAAGCCGCCCGGTCTCTGTTTATATAAAAGTTATATAAAAGGCGTCCATGATGAAAAAGAAGCTGTTGATTGTATCGGCAATATTCACACTGACAATTATCATTGCCGTACTATCTTCATGTCCCAACCCAGCGCAAAATTCAACACCAATCAAACCAGACACAAAGACTAAAATCGTTTTCGATAATAAACAGGGGATATGCGCTATATCTGTTTACAGCGACAGCCGGAGGAGGACGCAGGACAAAATAGCCGATATAAATCCCGGCAAGTTATCCGGGGAAATCGCATGGACGCCCGGTGATTCTGTTTTTTACTTTACATATCTTATCAGTCTAAAAGGAAACAGCGGCTTTACGTTAAGTTATGTCCCGGAATTGGGGAAAGATCAAAAAACGCAGCGTATAAACGCCAACACAAGTACGACGATTATGGTACCAAGACTTGACGAAGCTATCTCTTCGCCTGATCAGCTTCTTTCGGCCAGTACTTACCTCATTATCCAGAACAATTCTTCTTTTTCGTTTACTTTGCTCCCTGATCCATCCGGATCGCCGAGAGTAAACGCAGGTGAACAGGCGCAATATACCATAAATCCAGGGCCGGCTTCCGTATACCGGCTGCTTGTGGGAGCTGACGAAAAGGCGTTATCCGGCGCTCCCGTTACTTTTGAACCAGGACATGTGTACAGCTTTGTTTACAACGGCGCTGCTGTTTCGCTGGTTGCCGAGACTGAGGCAAAACTTGCAAATGTTGTAACTCCCTCCAACGTTCCGCAGACCCCAGGCGCCCCAACCGTAATCCCTTCGGATGGTTTTTTAACCCTTAGCTGGACAGCAATTACGGGCGCGGAGAACTACGAAGTCTATTATAACACAGTGCAAACGCCGCCGGCGCAAGCAGGAAAAACTGTGCCTGGCACTGTTACAGTAGTAAATGGTCTTGTCAATAAAAAAACTTATTATTTATGGATAAAGGCAATTAACCAGGCAGGCTCCAGCGCTTACAGCCCTGTTATCAAGGCTATTCCATGGCCGGCCAATGAAATCCCGGCTGTGCCCGGGACACCGATAATTATACCGGGCATAAACCAGCTAAGTATAAATTGGGATGAATGCGGCGGCGCGGCCTCATACGAAGTATATATAAATACTTCGGCTGTAAAACCTGCCTTACCAGAAATAACAACTGATAAAACCAGCGCGATTATAGGAAACCTTGAAAACAGTAAAATTTATTATATATGGGTGCGGGCAGTTAACAGCGCCGGAAAAAGCAATTACAGTCCATTTGAAGCAGGTACACCGCAAATCCCGACCGTGCCCCCTGCGGCTCCGGCAAAACCGATTCTGACTGAGGGGAGCCGGAACTTGATCGTTTCCTGGCAGGCGGCGGATCTGGCTGCAGCCTACGAAGTATGGCTTGGGACAACAAACAATTCGGCTCTGGCACAAAAGCAGGGAGCCGATATTACCAGCGGAACTACCCAAACAGTCATTACCGGACTTTTAAATGAAACTACTTATTATGTTTGGGTCAGGGCGAAGAACCTCGCGGGCACCAGCGGCTTTAGCCTTTCCGCGAGCGGTAAACCTTCAGCCTATATTGTACTTCCAGAAACGCCCGCCGCGGCTGCGGTAATTCCCGGTTACAAATCATTGGACATAAGCTGGTTGCCGGCAGAAGGCGCGCTGACTTATGAATTGTGGACAGGTATAAGTAACAATCCGGCAAACGCGGCAAAGTACGGAGCGGATTTGAACAGTACATCATTAACGCTTACCGGTCTTATCAACGAGACAACGTATTATTTATGGGTCAAAGCTAAGAACAATATTGGAACAAGCGATTTTGGTCCCATGGCAGCCGGAACACCGTCGGTGTTTGCCGCAGCGCCGTCGGCGCCTCAAACGGCCCCGGCAGTAATAGTGGGAAGCGGACAGCTCACTTTAAGCTGGCAGCAGACAGAAGGCGCAAGTGTTTACGAAGTGTGGACAGGAACAACCGCCAACTCCGCCGCGGCGGCAAAATGGGGCGGTGATGTCTCAGGTTTGTCCACAGTTGTTACCGGACTTACAAATGGCATTACTTATTATGTGTGGATAAAAGCGAAAAACAGTACCGGTACAAGCAGCTTTAGTCCTGCCGCAAGCGGAACACCACAGATCTACGCTATACCTCCGCAAGCTCCTGCTGCGCCTGCAGTAAGTATTGGCAATTCACAGATTGTCATTAATTGGACAGCGGTACAGGGCGCAGCGTCTTACGAAATTTGGTTGGGTACAACGAACAATTCTGCCGCGGCTTCAAAATACGGCGGGGACATTAGTGCATCCCTCTCTGCGGCAATCAATGGTTTAAATAACGGAACCATGTACTATATCTGGTTAAAAGCGAAGAACAATTATGGCGCAAGCAGCTTTAGTCCGGCAGCAAACGGCAAGCCCATAGCCAACGCCACTGCTCCGAACTTAACAGCTGGAAACATTCAAATATCGGTAAGCTGGATCGCTATAGCCGGGGCAGATAATTACGCCATATATTGCGGTACCGGGATAAATCCGCCGGAAACACCGACATTGATTATAAACGCACCGGCGACATCGACTACAATAACCACGTTGAACGGCGCTGCGTTAACTAACGGCACAAGTTACAACGTATGGATAATGGGCGAGAACTCAAGCGGCAGTGGGGCAATGAGCAGCCCGGCCAGCGTCAAGCCTATCGGTTATATGGGAGCGGTTACTGTAAACGCCGGGAACCAGCAGCTTTCGTTAAGCTGGGCCCCTGTTGCGGGAGCGGATCAATATGATGTTTATTACAGTACAAGCAACACAATTCCCGGAAGTCCTGTGCAGACTGTTTCGGCAACAACTGCTGTTATTAATGGTCTTACCAATGGAACAACGTATTATGTGTGGATAAAGCCCAGGAATGTAAATGGAACTGGTAATGTTAGTTCTACAGCAAGCGCCAAACCGTTGGGTACACCGGGAGCTCCGGTCATAAGTCCCGGGTATGGTCAATTCACAGTTACATGGACTACCGTTGCGGGAGCTGATCAATATGAGGTTTATTACGGAATAGGCGCGCCAACTACGCTTTTTACGACTACCAGCGGCACATCAGCAACAATTACAGGCTTAACTACTGGTACAACATACTATGTCCGGCTTAGGGCAAAAAATATTTATGGTGTTTCTGATTATGGACCAACCATGAGCGGTATGCCAAGTGAGCGTGATCCAGGGTTGTACCGCGGAGCAGTAAAGATCGGCAATCAGAATTTAAGTGCATCATTGGCGTGGATTTCGGCCAATGCGGTGAATGGAGATGAATATACTATTTTACTTGGCACGGATGAGGTTATTTTATCACCGGTATTTCTTGATTATTCAATCAATTATTATAGTCAAACTGTGGGGATTACTTTAATGGGATACGGTAGTGAAAGATCTATAACAATGTTAAATTCTAGTGGATGTATGTTTACGGTTAATGGTGGTGCTACTCTTACGATTGATGAAAATATCACGTTAATCGGCAGAAGTAGTACAGATAATTCATCTCTTATACGTGTAAATTATGGAACATTGATAATAAAAGAGGGAGTAATAATCAAAGGGAATACTAACCGATATTCGAGTGGCGGTGGAATTTATATACAAGGAGGAACTGCTATTATGTATGGTGGGACAATTATGAATAACACTGCTAGCTATGGTGGTGCGGTATCTTTGGCAGGTGGTACATTTACAATGTATGCAGGAACAATAAAAGGGAATTCAACATCTTCACAAGGAGGTAGTGTTTATGTCACTGCTAATGGAATTTTTACTATGTATGGCGGAGTAATTAGCGGTAATAATGATTATGGTGTTTATGTTAATACTGGTAGTGGTGGAAAATTTCAAAAATTATTTTTAAATAATGATAACCAGAACAGCGGTATTATTTATGGCTCTGAGGCAGTCGGAAATGACCTTGATGGAGTTCCATATAAAAATAGTTGGGGAGCTATTTATGGAGCTCGTAGTACAACACTCTGGGAAACAGATCAATTTAAGCTCCCTTGATTGTACTACCTGTAATCTGCTGTATGAGCAGTAAAAAGGATAAAATTCTTATCAGTGATATAGTGATGGGAATTTTGCAAAGTCTGGTATATATGGTAATTTATATTTTATACGAAATGATTTACATAAGGAGGGATACATTATGGAATTTTCCAAAGAAGAACTTTTATTTATAACCGAATGTTTGATTAAGGCAAAAGATCAGTCAGAGACTGCAGGCTTTGATCAGGAAAAAATTATAAACGATAGTCATGGTTCATCAGATATGAAGTATTATTCAAATATTTTGAATAAAATTGAAAGTGAATTAAGATTCATGGGTGTGCCAGATAGAAATAATCCTGCCAAACAAAAAGAATAATTTCGTAATTTTGGTAAATGCTATTTAGGTTTTATAGTATCATACAGTTGAATATTTCCGTCAAGGTTCTTTTGATAGTGATATGTTTATTTTATAAATAATTTTTTGGAGGTTTTTATGGGTATTGGACGTGGTGAAATAATAATCGGTGTTGTTTTAGTTATTATTGTTTTTTTAGTCCTGCGTGAATTTTTTTGTTGGTATTGGAAACTTAACAAAATAACTACCTTGTTGGAAGAGCAAAATAAGCTTTTGTCAAATTTCTTAAATAATCCAATTACAAAAGATAAGTAATCCCTGATTCAAGTATTATCACATTAGGGGAGTAATATTATGAAGAAATTAGTTCTCTTATTGGTTTTGGTATTGATCAATTTCTGTGCATGGGGACAATCAGCTTCTTCTCATTATGTTGCATCGCTTAATCTTGCAAATGCAACTTTAACTGATGAAAATTGGGTTGGTAAAACCGAAGAATTAATGCCTGGTATGAACGAAATTGCCAGAATGTTTAATACTGGTGTTGTTCAATATGAAATTTATAATCTAAATATACTTGAAGAATAGTTACTTCAAAAAGCACTGGTAACTTTGAATAATGTAACTATAAATAATGGAGAAACGTGGGGATTAAGTATGGATCAAATGCCAATATCAAAGGCTCCAAGCGGTACGCGAAACTATGCTTTTTATTTCTATCAGGCAAGTAATGGAAAACTATATTATTTACTATTTTGCCAAGAAAAATTGCAAAATAATATTTTTTAAAACTTATAAAATTAAAGGAGAATTAATATTGACCGCGGAAGAAAATTATCTAAATTGGAGAAAATATAAAGCTTTGTATGCAAAAAATCCTATATGGAAGTGAATTTGTAAGGTACCTTTTTACGAAAAAGTACTATTAACTCAAAATTCAGCGGAGTGTGGGATTATAAAGGAAAGGAGGTTTTGTGAAACAAGCCGATGAAATTAGAAAATATTGCATCGAAAACTATGTTATACCATCGCGTTTAAGAGGTGATAAAGGGTTATTTATACCTGTAGCTGAAGTTCATAAAAACATGCATTTATCCAATAGTTTTCCTGCTGTCTCGGCTGCTTTGGGAGCCGATACCTTTGAAGAAGAAGCAAATGTACGGCGTATTTATGTCGATGGCCCATTGAATGGCGTAAGTACAGTATTCGTATTTATGTTTAAGGAGTAAAATTTGTATATGTAAGTACATAGTGTCGATTTTAAAGTTGTCAAAAACACATTTTTTTCGATACAAAATGTGTATAAATAGACAGGTTTAAAAAAGGTCATTATTCAGTTACCAGTTTATGTGGTATAAGGCTATCGAAATTTTTTCTAAATCGTACAATGGAGATGAAATATGAAAAGAACTATTTTTATTCTTTTTCTTGCTTTGATTACAATATTTTTAAATGCAAGAGAAGTTTCTAACAACAATCAAGCCATTGCTTATGCTGTACCAGGGGACTATATTACCAGGTCATCAGGAGAAAGACTTGTATTGAAACAATCTGACATTGATTATGCTCGTAAACAATTGGGATTAACAACTCCTCAAAATACTCAAAATAGAACACCATCCACTGGTAGTTACACTCAATCCAGTTCATATGCATCATCTGCACCGACAGATACTGGTTCTGGTCCATTAGTTATTTTAATTTTAGTAGTTGTTGTTATTGTTATAATTATCGCAAAAAGTGTTTCAAATATTACGACAACAGTTGCAAAAATTCTGGTATGAACGAAGAAGATGCCAAAAAAGTTGGAACCAGTGCTGGAATGTTAGCGGGGACTGCTGCAGCTATTGGAGCTGCTGTATTATTGGGTAAATCGGGAGGTGTAAAAAACAATAAAAAAGATATAACAATACATCATAAATATAAGTATTAACGCTTTAAAAACGGCGTATTATAAACTGTAAAAGCTCATATACAGGAATAAAAATATTCATTTTTTTATAGGTATTCTTTTGATATATCACAGTAACATTATCGTATGGACCGCTAGTATTAAAAAATATGAGGCGTGAAGTTGCCTTAATTATTTCTATATAGTATATTAATTTATGATTGAAATTCTGGAGGGGATATTTCAATGAAAATCAAGAGAATTTATATAGCATTTTTTGTATTTCTATTTTTCTTTGGTATTTCAAGCAATATATCTGGTGAAGAAAAAATGATACCTTCAGTTATGACTGGATATGATTCTTTAGAACGTGTAGATAATTTTAGGGGCGGAAATATATTTGCCTTTATGATTTGGGTTGAAGAAGGATATTATTCAAAAAACAACTCACAAAATATTGCTTTAGTATCTTATGAAATAAAAAAATTAGAAAATGAATATCAGGAGGATATACTTAAAACCTTGCAATCAATATATTCAGAAGATCGAGTTCGTTATGTTGAAGTTTCTATATTATCTGAAGGTATCAATGTTATAGTTAATATTGATGGCATAAACCAGTTTAAATATAACAAAAATGGTAAATTTATTTTTTTACCAAATGGTTTAAGAGAAAGAATATATACGCCAATTTCATTAGAAGATTTACTGGCTATAAAAAAACTCATTCGAAATTGTCGCGCCTAAGTTGAACTTGCCGAATTAGAGCATAGCTTATAAAGTGGTATACCAGAGACCCAGGAGGAAATAATGGGTAGGAAAAGGAAACGGTATACCTCAGAAGAGAAAATAAAAAT
>WQZG01000012.1 GCA_009780855.1 Treponema sp. | reverse complement strand
TACCGATACCGGCTTCCTGGGAAATTATCAATACCAGGCTGGGCGGTGAAGCTATCCCGTCGGCCTACGAGTATCAGGACATCCGTGATGATCGGGTGATGACATATTTTAGCCTTCCGCGCGGCGAATCAAATACTGTCACCTTTAGGGTAAATAAAACCTACGAAGGATCTTTCTATAGACCGGCGATTCACGCATATGCCATGTACGATGAAACAATACAGGCTGTTATACCCGGAGTAAGGTAGATGCGCAGGATTGAATTACGGATATTAATTGCATCGGTTGTTGTTCTCGTTTTAATGTTCGCTGTTTCCCTGAACGATCCGTTATTCAATGTTTCGTATTCCCCCGTATTATATGATCGCGAAGGCCGGCTGCTGGGCGCGCAGGTCGCTTCTGACGGACAATGGCGTTTCCCGGGAACCGGGGAACTCAACAAAAAATTCAGCGCGGCCATGGTAGAAGCCGAAGACAGCCGTTTTTGGATACATCCGGGTGTTGACCCCGCGGCCATCGGCAGGGCTCTGATATCGAATATCAGGAACGGCAGGGTGGTTTCCGGAGGGTCAACCATTACCATGCAGTGCATACGGCTCTCCCGCGGTGTTACCAAAAGAACGGTGCTTGAAAAATGCGTGGAGGCATTGCTGGCGTTAAGGCTGGAGCTTGGCAAATCCAAGCAGGACATTCTGGCGCTGTATGCGGCCAACGCGCCGTTCGGCGCCAATGTGGTCGGTCTGGAAGCAGCAGCATGGCGATGGTTTGGGCGCGGTCCGGAAGATCTTTCCTGGGCAGAGGCAGCGACTTTGGCTGTCCTTCCCAACAATCCGGCTTTGATACATCCGGGCCGCAACAGGGACGCGTTAAAAACCAACAGGGATACACTGCTGACCAAATTGTTTAATAAAGGTTATTTTGATCAGGAAACCCTTAATTTGTCGCTCGCGGAGTCTTTGCCGGGCGAGCCTCTCCCGCTGCCGCAGTTTGCTCCCCATTTGCTGGATCGTCTTGTTCTGGAATCAAAAAAAGTTACGAAGTCCAAAACGATGAAAGCTGCTGTTACCGGCGGCCCGGCTGCTGACACGGCTCACGCGTTTTATACTACTATTGATAAAGATATACAGGAAAGGGTGCAGGCGATTCTGAACAGGAATTCCGCGCGTTTTGCCGAGAACGGAATTTACAACGGAGCCTGTCTGATCATAAATACCATGACAGGCGAAACCGCGGCTTATGTAGGCAATACCAATACCGCGAATGCCGGGAACGTCGATATAATCAACTCTGTACGCAGTTCAGGAAGTCTCCTTAAACCGTTTTTATACGCGGCCATGCTGGATTCCGGCGATATTCTTCCCTCGTCGCTTGTAAGTGATATTCCTACCAGAGTCGGAAGCTACAGCCCGGAAAACATTACCAGAACCTACCTGGGAGCAGTCCCGGCCGACGAAGCTCTGGCGCGGTCGCTCAATGTTCCGGCTGTGCGGTCGCTGCGTGTCTTTGGCGTTGACCGCTTTGGCCGGCTACTGCGCGCTTTGGGCCTTACGACCCTTGTACGCGCAAACGAGGATTACGGCCTGCCATTAATACTTGGAGGCGCCGAAGTTTCGTTATGGGAGATGACCGGCTTATACGCGGGATTGGGAAGATCGGTAAACGCCCGCGATGTTAATAATCCGGTTTTTTTCCCGCCGGCAGTTTTAGACAAAACCGCTCAGGCCCCGATGTCAGGGAACAGAGCTTTAGCTGCGACCGGAACCTCAGCCGGGAATGGGACATCACAGGCAGCGGCAGTTAATGGCTCGCCGCTGATTTCGCCGGGAGCCGCATGGATTACGCTGGAGGCCCTGGTTTCCGGCGTGCGTCCCGGAGAAGAAGCAATTTGGCAGGATTACGCCAATTCAAGGCACATAGCCTGGAAAACCGGAACCAGCTTTGGATACCGCGACGCCTGGGCAATCGGTGTAACGCCTGAATGGACAGTCGGAGTCTGGATCGGAAACGCCAGCGGAGAAGGCAGGGCTGAACTGCGCAGCGCGGTAACCGCGGCTCCTGTGATGTTTGAATTGTTTTCCGCGCTGAATTCCGCAGGCGGCAGCAGCCAGACCTGGTTTGCCCAGCCCGCTTCCCAATTGCGCAGGATCGAAGTGTGCGCGGCTTCCGGTTTCCCGGCCGGCCCCGACTGCGCAAATGTAAAGTTCGCTGATGTACCGGTAAATTCCGCGGCCGCTAATGTTTGTCCATACTGCCGGACCATAATTGTGGATCAAAGCCTTAAGCACCGCGTAACATTGCAGTCCGGCAGTTCAGCCGCCGCGGTCCAGGTAAAATGGTTTGTCCTGCCGCCTGCGGAAGAATGGTATTACCGGCGCTGGAACCTTGATTACAAACCTCTGCCTCCCGAGGAAAATCCGGCTGCAGCGGACGGGGATACTGTCATTGCTTTGTACAATCCTGAACCTAACGGCCAGGTCCTTGTACCCAGGGAAATTGACGGCAGTGAAGGCCGGATAGTATTTTCGGCAGCGCTCCGCGATGATAACGGGACCCTTTATTGGCACCTTGACGGTAATTATCTTGGATCTACAAAAACGTTCCATGAAATGGAAGCCCGGCCGCAGCCGGGTCCGCATACGCTTACATTAATTGACGGCGCAGGCAATACTCTTACGCGGCGTTTTACTGTTCTTGATAAAAACGGCGCAGGGTAATTTATACCAGTAATACTGAAATGTTGAAATGCTGAATTTAACGCTGAATCGAAAAAAAATATTTTATGGGTAAAACACTTCCGCAATGCCTGCATGAATAAATGCATCTTCCGCTTTGGTTTTTAATAATCAGGGCGGATGTATCTATACTATAACCGTTTCTGTTAATTACGATCCTGCCGCATTGCGGGCAGCGGGTATCGTTTTTCCCGTTGTTAATATTTCCCGTATAAACAAAATCGAGTTTTTTTTCCGCGGCAGCCGCGTACTCAATTAAAAAACGCGCAGGCGTAGGCGGAGCATTCCATTTCCAGTCCGGATGATATGCAGATAAATGCCACGGAATTTGCGATTTGCCGGCGCCGTTTCCAAGACCGGCCAAAAAATCCGCACATTTATCCAGTTCATCAGTATTGTCGTTAAGGCCGGGGACGACAAGCGTGGTTACTTCAACATGGACGTTTTTGGCAAAGGCGGTTTTGATAAATTCAAGAACAGCTTCCAAATTACCGCCCAGCACTTCTGAATATGTTTCCCCGCTGAATGCTTTTAAATCAATGTTTGCGGCATCGGTCAAATTCAGAATATCTTCCGCAGCGGCCTTGTTAACACATCCGTTGGTTACCAGTACATTGGCTATCCCGGCTTTCCTGGCCCGGCTCATGCAGTCAAGCAGAAATTCCGCGTGGATCAGCGGTTCCGAATACGTGTAGGCGATCTGGCCGAATTTTTTTGCTGCGGCAACAAGATCGTCAATTGCGATTTTTCTGCCGCCTGAACCAACAGACTGTGAAATTTGCCAGTTTTGGCAAAAGGGGCAATGCATGTTGCACCCTGTAAAACCGGCCGACAAAATATGGGTTCCAGGCTTAAAATGGTAAAGAGGCTTTTTTTCGACAGGGTCTTCTGCCAGGGATGTTATATATGCATAATAGGGCAGATCGATTTGCCCGCCGGCTTTTATGGAATTGTTTTTATTGTTAAATCTGACCCCGCATATTCCGTGTTTGCCCGGCTTTATTTTGCAGCGATGCGGGCATAGATCACATGACAGGGTCTCATTGTCAGGGCTGGAGTCTGTGCCGGCCGTGCTGTTATACATCAGGCTTTATAAAAAATTTTTCCCTGAACTCGCGGTTTTTCTGAATAAACCGTATGGGTTCGTCAACTTCAAACGGTTCCAGTACTATGCCGCGCGCGCCCCTTCGTATCCATAATTTTATCTGGGGAATGCTTTCGCCGGTCTCGGTTACAGTCGCCGGGAGTTCCTCAATAAAAATTATGTCGTCCAGTTTAAATTCCATTATCATGGGGTTGACCCCTATTGGATCATAAATCAAAATTAGTTTATTATTATCAACCGGGTGCTGCCGCGGATGCCCTATAAAAGGTATTCCGTTTTTGGGAGGCCCTTTGCTGTATTTGGCAATTTCCTTATGGGGCAGAGATTGCAGAAAATTAATTTTGGCCATATTCACCTCCATATACAAATTATGCAAATTACAGGTACAGATTACAGGAGGCGATGTTTTTGGGCAACAGGGATAAAACGTATTATATTTTCCGGGAAAATTTTATTCTGACTCCGGCGGATACGCCGGACGCGATGATTGGCAGGACCATTAACCAAAAACAAACAGATGATCTGCTGGCTTTAATTCCGCCCGGCGGCGCAGATGTTTATTCGGTTTTACCGCTTGATAACAGCGGCCTTGTTATCGACGCGGTGATGCTGGACAGCTCGCTTAACAGCTTGTTTATCAACGGCGAAGTTCCGGCCGGATGGAAACAGATTCCCATGAGGCAGGCCGCCGGCATGTTAAGCGCCGGGTCAATGATAGAGGGATTTGGAGAATCAGGCCGTCTGCTGCGCGCTTTCCATATCGGCCAGTGGAGAAGGGAATCGAAATTCTGCGGCGTCTGCGGCTCAGTCAACAGGGATGATGAAACGGAAGTTGCCCGCAAATGCACGGTCTGCGGCCGCATCGAATACCCGCGGATAGCTCCGGCAATAATTACGCTGATCACAAACGAAAAGGACGAAGCGCTACTTGCCCATAATAAAAAGTTTACCGCAAAAACTTACGCGCTAATTGCGGGTTTCAACGAAGCCGGCGAAAACCTGGAAGCGACTGTCGCCAGGGAAATCAGGGAAGAAGTTTCTATCGAAGTCAAAGACATAAAATATATCTGCTCCCAGCCATGGCCCTTTCCAAATTCACTTATGCTGGGTTTCAGCGCGCGTCACTGCGGCGGGGTAATAAAATGCGACGGTGTGGAAATCGGAGACGCGCAGTGGTTTTCCAGGGAAAATCTACCCCTGCTGCCCCAGACCGGTTCAGTCTCCCGTTATTTAATCGAGCTCTGGCTGAACCGGAAATTATAGCTTTTACCGCCAAATTTTATTAACTGTACGGATTTATTTACCGTACCACCGTGCGGTCAATTTGGGTAATGCGCCACGAATCCTTTAGCCACGAAAGCTGCAGGTCGTCGGAATAACTGTAACTGCGCGGCGGAGGACTCATAAAATCAGGCGACATTAGTTCTTCGTCGGAAGGCAAGTCTTCGTCGTCGCCGGCAAACGAAGCCGGCATCCACAGTTTATATGTTGCATTAAGGTAAACCGTACCGCTTGCCTCGCTGCCGCCCGTCGGGCTTATTGTTAAATCCGTAACGCCGAATACCGTAGCGTTTGTAGGCGGCGATCCCCTGTCCAGCCAGTCCCTGGCTGTCATGCTGGTTTCTGTTGTCTCATAGGCCTGCCTGGTTTTGGATATAACGTAAAGGTTAAGGATCATGTCAATGTCAATTTTGGCTTTTTTGCCGGAAACGCAGGCATCCATCATTTCGTGATCAAGTTTTTCAAAAGATCCGTAATAAACCGAAACTACATCGGCTGGGGTCATTCCCCTGGTATTGGGCATTTCCGCAAGGCGCTGGATATAGCCGTGCACAATCAGGGCGGCGCAGACAACAACAGCGGCGCAGACAACTATAATCGTTGTATTACGAACCACAAAGCGCCTTGTTTTTACGCTGAATTCTTTGTTCTTTTTGAACTGTTCCAGTTCAGTTTCGATTTTTATTTTTTCCGCGCTGTCAATGGCAGTGTACCAGGAATCGCTTTTTACCGTTCCCGGTTCACCGATTGCCTGCAGCAATTGATCGGCAGTCGGCTTTTTATTTAGCGCGTTTCTTTTTTTGTCGGGCAGCAGCACATCCGTGATCATAGCGTCCAGTTTTTTATCCAGTCCGGGCGCCGCGAGTTTTAACGGAATAAAAACCCCTTCGCGGATATCCTGCCTCATCGTATCTCCATCTTTTGGCAGGTAGGGAGAGCCGCCGGTCAATGCCGTGTAGATCATGACGGCCGCGCAGAACACTGTCTGTTCGTTGCCTTTAAGGTCAGGGTGAATCCATTGCTGGGAAGCTGTTACTTCGGGTTCACCGCCGGCCTCGATACATCGTTTGGCCAGCCTTTCCGGTAAAAACAATATTGTCCCGCGCGGATAACCCGGGCTGTCTTCTGTAACAATAAACGCGCCGGCGGCTCCGCTGAATACAGTGCCGTCAATACAGGCCATCGCCTTGATATAAAAGCGTATTGCATCCAGAATTCCGTCACGTTCAGAATCCCGTATAACCGTGTCCAGACTTATACCCGGGAAATCCGCACCCCAGACAACCATGGTGGGCGTTCCGTTGCTTACACGGGGTTTTTCAATTACGCCCTCGGCTTTCCACGGCGCCTTTCTCCCGTCCGGGAAAACTACAGTGCCGGGCTGGGTAATATACTGGGCCATTTTGGACTGGGCAAAGGCCTGGCTGTCCAGGCCCGTATCAAATCCCAGTACTGTTTTTCCGTTATACTCCGATTCCTTGTGTATTAAGCCGCTCTGCATTATAAAGCGGTTAATCATTGAGATCATTTTATCTTCCTGCCGGTGAATACAAATACCTAAAATAATCCATATCAGTAGATAGTGTTTTGCTGAAATTCGGCATAGTCGTACGGTAGGATTCTATGGCTCTCCAGAAATCAAAAAAGTCCTTGTCCCTTCCGTATGCTTCCGCGTAAATCCGGGTCGCTTCCGCGTCGGCCGCTCCCCGTATAGTCTCTGACTTCTGGTAGGCCTCGGAAATCAGCGTCATTCTCTCCCTTTCCATCTGGCCAAGCAGGTCAGCCTTGCGGCCCTCACCCTCGGACCTTATGGCCTGGGCAATCTGGTTTCTTTCCTTGATCATCCTTGCGTAAACGCTCTGGGTAAGTTCATCGTTGTATTTTATTTGTCTGGTGATAATATCGATAAGTTCAATGCCGTATTCCGGAACCATGCGCCGTGAGCGCGCCAGAATCTCGGCGGCAAGCTGCCTTCTGCCCTTGGCGATTGGTTCGTAGGTTGCCTGGGTCTGAATCGCCGATGAAATGATGCCGGGATCAAGATCGCTTCCCAGTCCCAAATCGTCGGTCGTACTCTGCCTCTCAAGCAGAAGGTTCGAATTGCGCACCGATTCGTTGAAGTAGTTCTCCGCGACAACGGTCTTTACTTCGGAATCGATTACTTCCGCCAGTTTTTGGTAGGCAGCCTCGGTAGTCCGGATTGACTGGTAAAACTGCTTGGGATCCGAAATTCTCCAGCGCGCCGTAACGTCAACCTGGATATACTGCTTTTCCCTGGTGGGTATGCCTTTCTGCTCGCCGTCCCATGACATTATCTTTTTGGGATAGCGGACGACATCATCGATAAACGGGACTTTTATATGGAGGCCCGCGTCGGTTATTACCTCTGTAATGCGGCCCAATTGAACAATTACGGCCTGTTCGCCTTCATCAATTACAAAGAAGGGCCCCAGGGCAAAAATAGCTATTACAATTATAAACAATACTACAATTACGGTTAAAAGTTTTTTCATTATCTGCCTCCGGCTGCAGAAGAATTCCCAAGATTCATCAGGGGGAGGAAATTATCAAAACTGCGGTCTATGATTGCCGTACCCTTGTCATCCTTAAAGACATCTTCAATCATTTCGTAATAAAGTCTGCGCTTTGTGATATCGGGAGCGTGCCTGTACTCATCCAAAACCGAATTAAACCTGGCGACATCGCCTGTGGCGCGGTTAACGCGTTCTTTTGCGTAGCCTTCGGCTACCTGGATCATCTGATCCGCCTCGCCTGATGTCCTTGGGATCTGTTCGTTATAGGCCTGCTGTCCCTCGTTGATCAGCCTGTTCCTGTCCTGGATTGCCTTGTTGACATCGTCAAAAGCTTCCTGGACTCCGGCCGGCGGATCGGTATTCTGCAGCTTGACAGCGATAACCTGGATTCCAAGGCCGTAGCTGCGGAACGATTCGTTCATGTAGTCCTGGGCCTCGGATTCAATGGTGCTGCGCTGGACACCCATAATGTCCATAATCGCCCTGTCGCCAACCAGCATATTAATTACTGAACGGGAAATGTCCTGGATGGTACGGGTTTTTTCCTGTACGTTAAAAGTCCATGCGAACGGATCGACGACACGGTATTGGATAACCCACTCGATTACGACCATGTTAAGATCGCCTGTGAGCATGGTAGCCATATTGATGTCGCCGGTATACGATGACGATCTTCCGCCCCTGACAGTACGGTAACCGAATTCCTCGGTCTGAACACTGCGGACATTGACTATATAGGTCTTGTCAATGCCAAAGGGAAGCTTGTAGTGCAGACCGGGTCCGGTAGTAGTCAGATACTTGCCAAAACGCGTGATCACGGCCTGTTCGGCCTGATCTACGATGTAAAAAGAAGTCCCCAAAAAAACCACCACCGCGATAATAATGATACCAATTATTATGGTACCTGGATTAAGCAGTTTGATGTTTTTGGGAGGCGTAATATTCGCCATGAATTACCTCCATAATAAATTATTCTTAACTTACCCTGTGAAACCACTTTACACAAGAGCCTTGAATTTATATAATATCGTATTATGATATTTCCCCTTGAAGAACTAATCAAGTACGATGACAATATGTATGAGATAACGTGCGCGGCCTCACGGCGTTCGTATCAGCTTTCGATGCTAAGGGACCCGGAGATAGAAGAATACAACGGAAAAGTTGTTTCCCTTGCCGCGCGCCAGATATTCAGAAAAGATATAGAGTTCCGTCTCGAAAAATAAAACGGACAGCCCAATGTCCGCGATTCCGGTCCTGATCCTGTTCGGCCCTACAGCTTCCGGCAAAACCGCAATACTGGAAGAGCTTTTTATTCCAGGCAATTATCCGGCAGGCAATAACCTGCACGGCCAAACCCCAAAAAACACCTGCTTAAAAGCTGAAATCATCTCCGCCGATTCCATGCAGGTCTATAAAGGTATGGACATCGGAACCGCAAAACCGTCCCGGGAAACACAGGCCAAAATTCCGCATCACCTGATAGACATAAAAAGCCCGGCGCAGCAGTTTAACGCCGGTGAATTTGTCCGCCTTGCGGAAAATGCCATCCGCAGCGCAGACAAAAACAGCGCTCTGCCTGTAGTCTCCGGCGGCACCGGTTTTTACCTCAGGAACCTGATCATGGGCCTGCCGGCAGCTCCTCCCCCTGATCCGCAGATTCGCAATGACTTAAAAGCTGAACTGACAAAAAACGGCACTGCCGCGCTCATTAGCGAACTAAAGGAAAAAGACCCGGTAAGCGCCGCAAGAATTCATCCCAATGACGAATACAGACTGCTGCGCGCCCTCGAAGTGATCAGGCAGACATCACAGCCGCTGAGTTACTTTGCACAGAATGGCAGTGCGGCCGGTGCAGCGCAGCGGTCTCCTTTTAGGTTCCTGGTCCTGGGATTAAAAAGGGAAAGGGAAGATCTTTACAAACGCATAAATGAACGCTGCTCGCAGATGTTCCGCGGCGGACTGGCGGCAGAGGCGAGGCAATTATTTGACGCTGGTTTTACTCCCAATGACCCAGGGCTTAAAGCCATCGGTTACAATGAGTTTTTTATAAGGGATCCTGCTGACCCCAATAAATTTACCTTTACTGCTGACCTGGAAGGCGCGCAGGCTTTAATCGCCCAAAACAGCCGCAGGTACGCCAAACGCCAAATGGTTTTTTTTAAGAATATCCCGGACGTTATCTGGATAGACGGAACTGATCCTCACCGGGCCTCGCAGGAGATAAGGATTTTGCTGGAGGGATTTCTTGAAGAAATTTACCACTAACCTCACGAACTCTTGGTCAGATAGATTATCTAACCATCCTTACAATCTCTGTTTTGGGATATGAATTGAAATTTATTAAGAGTCCCAGTCTGTAACCTGTTGCGTTCAGATAATTGATAAGTTGCGCCTTAAATTGATCGTTTATCTTTGAAACAGCTTTTAATTCCAGTATTATTTTATCATAACAAATAATGTCTGCTATAAATTTACTGGATAACGGAAAACCGTCATATAGAATTTCCAGTTCTGTTTGTGAAGTAAAAGGTATACATTCACGTCTTAATTCTATTTCCAATGCTTCCTGATAAACCGATTCCAAAAAACCAGCGCCTAATTTTTTATTTACCGCATATATACATCTGTAAATCTTATAACATTCATCTTTATATAATATTTTTTCTTCGTTCTGTTCGTGTACGTACCTTTGGTACGATTCGTGCGTGTTCGTGGTAATAATTCTTCCCATTAAAATTCACGCATACCGTCGGAGACCCAGCCTATAAACACGGCCAGACGTTTGCTTATGGCGGAGGGAATGTCGATCATACCGGCGATAAAGTCGGAGACGTCGGCGCCGCCTGCGCTGTAGATCAGCATGCCTTCCTGCAGCGGTTCAAGGTAGAGACAGGCCGAAAATTTTTCTTCCTTCATAACTGTAAAGAACATGTAGCTTATCGAACGGTAATTGGTCAGGTTGTAAATTAAGCCGGGGCCCTGCGGTGAGATGTCGGCCCGGTAATATGTGTTGCCAAAGTTGTTGTCTTTTAAACGGATGTAAACGCTTTGGGAAGAAGGGAGTGCCGCGGACGGTCCGGGATCCGGTACAGGATTATTTTTGGTCGCGCTTTCCATGCGGACGGCGTCCTCAAAAAGGGGAATGTCCTGGTTTTTTGTTGCGGAGCGGTAGAGCCTTCCCTTGAGTTTCTGAATGTTCTGCAATGCGTTGTACGCGTCCAGAACTGTCAATATTTTGCCGCTGTACGGAATTACCGCAAGGGATTCGGTCAGGTATGGATATTTTTTATCGAGGATGCGCTGCGCCGCATCTATGCCGGAATCAGCAGCCGGCAAAAACTGGAAGCCGCCGCCTTTGCCTATTGTGCGTACTATGCCGTCCGCAAAAACATCTGTCCTGGTTTTTTCATCAAGCTGCGGGAACAGATCATTAAAGCTTCTGTATTGCGGGATGCTGTTATCATATTGCGGGCTGTTATATTGTGAATACAGCGGAGACAGAAAAACAAGCGCAGCGATTGCGGATAAAAAAAATTTTTTATTTAATATAAATTTTTTATTTAACATTGTGTTGCCGCCTTTTAATATGCACCCTTGCCCCAAATCATTTGGCCGGGCGTACGGTAGATAATCCACAGGTCCAGCCACACAGACCAGCTCTGCAGATAGTAAGTATCGTAGGCAATGCGCTCCATGTAATCGGTGTCGGAGCGGCCGGAAATTTGCCACAAGCCGGTTAGGCCGGGTTTGACCGAAAATATGCGTAAAAAATTTTCGCCGTATTTTTTGGTTTCTTCCACGGTTACCGGCCGCGGCCCTACCAGGCTCATTTCACCTTTCAGAATATTCAATAGCTGGGGCCATTCGTCAAAACTGGTTCTGCGCAGCAATTTACCGACTTTTGTAACCCGGGGATCGTTTTTGAGCTTTTGACTCTTATCCCATTCTTCCCCTAGCGCCGGATCGGAGGCCAGCAATTTTTGCAGTTGCTTGTCCGCGTCCATTACCATTGAACGGAATTTAAACGCCCTGAATTCTTTCCCGCCCAGCCCCACTCTTTTATGACCGTACAGGACAGGGCCGGGCGAAGTTATTTTTACCAGAAACGCGATTATTAAAAGAAAGGGCAGAAGTATAAGGCCGCCGATGCATACGACAAAGAGTTCCAGCGCGCGTTTGATTGCGAGGTTCCACTTCATTGCCAGCCTGTGGGTTGAGGCAAATCCAAGTATTCCGTCAAAATCACGCACGGACATCCAGATATTACTGACATTAAAAAATCCGGGAATGAGCACATTGTACCTAAAGGCCGAGACAGAAAAATTCATAATTTTGTTCATTTTGGCCTGGTTTACGCTGGGCATGGCGACAATGGCCATTTTGATGTTATAGGCTTTTACTATATCCGGGCCGATCATGGTATCGTGAATTACGGGAATTCCTCTGTATTCGTCCATCACAGAAAAATCATCAAGAATTACGACAGGTGTGTAGCCGGCCCTTGTGCTGTTGAGAAGGCGGTCGACCACGAGCTGGCCGGTCTCGCCTGCGCCGTAAATAACCGCCGGTATGTTTTTGGTTTTGATTCTATGCAGAAAAAAATGCATCAAATCCCGGCATAACATTATAATAACAGTTGAAAAAATAAAGCTTATAAAAAAGGAAACCGAAACAGGATTTATCTGGTGGTTATCGATATAGCGGGAAATTATGATACTCCCGTGCGCCATAAAGGAACCTATGGTTATACCCCGCAGCTCCTCCGCAGGCGCGAGCGATACGCCCGGATACAGGTGCATAATTTGGAATATCATGATAAAAATCGGCAGGTAGGGCCAGTAGGTTACAAATGACTTAAAGTTAATTCCGCCCCAGTTATCATGTAAAATATAGTAAATTTTTACAATAAAAAAACCGCCGCCAAATGATACCATAATCCCGATAAAATCGGCGATAATGATAGCCGTGGCAATAAGCCACGAACTTGTCCTTGAGTATCTGGCGCGGTACCACCCGTCAAATTCCTGGAACGTCATGTTTAATTATAATAAACAACTGGCCCAAAAGTTACCAGCTCCACATTCCGCCTATACTCCAGAAATGATCCAGACCGTTGTCTCCTTCCTTTAAACTCCGGTTCCATCCGTACTCCATACCGTACTCGCCGGTAAGTGAAAAAATTCCGTAATTGGTCGGGATTTTCCATACAGCGCCTAATGTCGCACCCAGGCGGGTTTCGATTAGGTCCTGGGTAAGATACCAGGCGTAAATATAGGGATTTTTTTCGTAGTTGCCGGCAGGGCCCAAAGAACCGTGATCGAAAAGAGATCCGTCGTTATAAACGGGATCCAGTCCAGCCTTGCCCGCCGAAGCGTTTGCGTGGCGGATTAAATAGGCTGACGCGTTTAAATCAAGCTGCGGCAGCGTATTCCAGGAAGTCCGGATCGAAACCCTGTCAGAATTTGGTTCCAGATCCGGCCCCAGATTCTTGCCAAGGTGCGAATAATTCTCGTAATTTGGACCTTTTTTTGCCGGATCCACCTGGTATATATAACTGTCCGGAATTGCCCAGTGGGTGTAGGTGTAGGGTAAAACTGCGGTATAGTCAAAATCCAGTTTTGACAGGACGCTGTTTTTGGGCGCCCAGGAAAGACCCAGTTCGCCGGCTGCCTTTATCTTCATATCGCCGGTAAACAGCCCGTTAAAACTAAAGTCGTCGATGTAAACCTGGCCTTTTGTCAAAAGAGTGTCAAACGGCTTCCACCTAAAGTAAAGGCCTATAAGCGCGTTATCGTCAAAGTTGATAATGGTCTGCGACTGGAATAAATAGGTAAAAGGAATAAGGTAAAGCAGCTCGGTGCGGCCTCCCCAAACCAGGGTCTGGGTAATTCCGAGTTCAAGCGCCGGTATGGGGCGTACATTGACCGTATGGAAGACAGCGGACTTGCCGGAATAAATCCCGTTGCCAAAATCATCGGAGGCGGAAATTGTAAGATAAAGCACTTCAAAAGACCATTTAGGCTGGTAAAAAACAAAATCAAAATGCCCGGACTTGGGAGCCTGCTGTCCGACTACAATACCGTTGTCGTAAAAAGGCCCGTAGGAAGCGCGGGACAGTCCGCCCTGAAAATAAACATCGCTTGAACCGACCGAGAAAAGCGAAGTCCAGTCCGGCGCTATCTGAACCGGCCCGATATTTGAGACATCGTATACAAAATCCTGGTACGGACTATAAGTTCCCGGGACATTGAACGCGCCGCCCTTAGTATCGGTTAGGCCGTAAATGGAAAAGTTATAACTGCCGGCAAGCAAATCGTTTATGCGGAAAGCGCCCTCGGCAAACAGATTGCCAATTATGCTTTTTTGGGTATTTTTTCCCTCAAAAGCAGCCTGGACTCCGGGATGTATAAACCGGGCGCCGGGCGCAAGGCTGTCCCTGTACGCGGCGGCCCTGCTCTGTGCTTGGGCATCGCCGTGTTCAATCACCTGATCCAGAATTTTATCGATAAGCGGCATGGGGTAGGGGCGGGTCATTGGCAGGAATTCGGTGATGTAGCCCTGCACCGACCAGCGATCAATGTCACGGTACAGATCGCTGTTTGGATCGTGAATAGTTTGAGCATTTGCGAAAACAGCAAGTATTAACAAAGCTGCCATAACCATAATGGATGTTTTTTTCATAATAATTTCTCCGGAATATTAATTACAGTTTTTATAGCAATTCCCCTTAATTTTCAATACGTAAAACTTACCGACACTGTTGCCTGGCCGCCCGCGGCGTTTACCCCGTCAATGTGACGGTTGTTCAGAGTTACCGTACAGGCAGCGCTCCCGTTTAATGCTAAAAATGAAAACGGTTTCCATCTGGCCGATGCGCCAAAGGTCAGAGTGTTCTGCGGAATTCCGGACGGTGTGCTTTCCATGTACGCGGCTTCGCTTTTTTCCCAATCCCAGTAAATACCGTGTTCGCCCGCGGATACCCAGGAAAATTCACCGTTAATTTCCAGCTTGTCTCCGTTGAAAAACCTCGTACCCAGTGCCAGCGATATTCTGTCCCTTGGATATCCCAGGAATGAATACTGATGGCGGCCCGGACTGTAACCAAGATTGCGCATTTGAATAAGGCTGGAAAAAGGACTTGGGTTCATATACAGATACGGATCGGTATAAATAAACTCAAGATAAAAAACAGAAGCCCAGTTATTGAACGGGCGCGAATAATTAACGCCCGCAAGATAGCCCAGCCCGTTCGGGGGCCGGTCCGGCCACTGTCCAAGTTTGTAAGCCGTGGCGATCTGGTTCATTACAAACTGACCGTAAACGGAAAAGGATTTGATGACACTCCAGTTGATTTCCGCAGAAAAAAGCGAACCGTTCATGTCCCCTGTTCCCGCAGGAGCGCCGGGCCCGCCGTCCCAGTCAGGATAATCCCAAAAGGTAAACATTGAATGAAACACCGCAAAGGGATTTACATAACGCAGCTCAAGCCCTGTATCCCCGGCCATGACGCCTTCGGTAAGTCCAATGGAAACTTTGCGGAATAATATAAAATCCATCCTGTGCAGATAGAGATAGCGGCGGTATGATTCCATTAATGTATTGGGTCCGGGAATGCCGGAATATATATCATTGGTAATTACCAGCGGCATCTGGTTAACCATCATTGAATACCTGAAGTACTTTGAAAACACAGTAAAACGCGCAAACTCGTAATAAGCCGGATTGTCAGAGATCGCTAGATTCCCCGTTATGCCGGAACCGAACGAAAGCCTGTCCCTGCCCAACTGGAAGTTCCACCAGGAACCGCCCGCAGATATGTAGCCCCTTAATGGAACGGTCATGTCGACTTCTTCAAACTTCCCGGGTATATTCGTGTCAAAGTTACCGGAGTCACGGTAATATCCCGGATCCAGGTTCAGGCTCGGTTCGAAATAAAGCTGCAGGCAGTCAGCAAAAAAAAACCTGAAGGGCGCGGCCAGTACCGGAGATATTTTGGGATAATCCGGCTGCCATGAAACATCGCTATTAAACCTTAAGGCGGCTTCCGCGGTGGAATTTAAATTTAGCAGCAGGGCGAAATTTGGGGTTACAAGAGAGATGGGGGCGGCGGGGTTAAGTCTGTTCTCTACGCGTTCGTACGCGTTCTGCGCGGGCAGGGAGAGCTGCGAGGAGTCAATCGTATCAAGGAAGATCCGGACTTCGTCCGGGGAGAGGGGGGCTGTAAATGACAGGACGGGATTGCCGGACTGCAAGGATAAAAAACGCAGATCCTCAAGTACGGGATCACCAGCGGGGATTAAATCATAAGGTACAGAAAAAATTAATGTTTTTAAAAAAATAAAAAAGACAAAGATGATTGGGCGCCGCAAGCTCATGCTTAAATAGTATCATAATACAGCCTGGTTATTAAACCCTTTTGCGTTCATCAAGCATTTTTTGCATCCGCTGTTTAAAAGCATTACGGGAGAATTGCCGCACATGTTCAGTAAAAACCGCGCGGTTATTAAACCGGCCTTCTTTTTCCGCGGCTTCAAACCTGTCAAGCGCATCCGCCAGTGAGGCCGCTGTCTGTTCATTAAAGAAAATACCGGTGATATTGTCCTTTACGGTATCAATGGCGCCGCCTTCGCCAAATGCAATGACCGGACAGCCTGCTGCCTGGGCTTCGATGGGGACCAGGCCCAAATCTTCGATGCCGGGAAATATCAGGGCCCTTGCGCCGGATAATAAACCGGAAACTTCGGCATCGCTGACTCTGCCTATAAATTGTATACCGGTATTTTTTTTATTTTTGGCCAGAATTTTTTTTGAAGCGCCGCTGCCGGCTACAATCAGTTTTCTGCCTGATTTTACGCAGGCTTCGATTGCGAGGTCTGCGCGTTTGTAACCGGTAAGCTGCCCAAAAAAAAGATAATAATCCTGCGGCTTCCTTGGTATTTCAAGGTATTTTTCGATGGAGGCTGGTCCAAAAACTACTTCGGCTTCGCGTTTGTAAATACGCGCTATCCTTTTGGCGACGTAATTTGAATTGGTAACAAAGCGGTCAACCATATTGGCCGATGTGATATCCCAAACCCGCAGTCCGGGAATCAGGCTCTTCATGAACAGTCTGACAACCGGGTTTGCTCCCCCCAGATAATCATGGTACATGTCCCAGACGTAACGCATGGGGCTGTGACAATAGCATAGATGGTATGCGTTGGGGCCGGGAACTACGCCCTTGGCCGGACCTGATTCACTGGAAATTACCAGATCGTAGGAACGCAAATCAAAGTCCATGAGGGCGTTCGGCATAAGCGGCATGTAAATCTGGTACATTTTTTTTGCAAACGGGAGTTTTTGAATTTTTGAAGTTAATACCCGGTGTGAATTTATTAAATCCGAAACCGAAGAAGGATCGTATACGTGGGTAAAAATATCGGCCTGCGGAAACATTTCCAGCAGGGCTTCCAGCATTTTTTCGCCGCCCCGCATGTTTACCAGCCAGTAATGTACTATTGCAACCTTCATTTGGCAGCCTTTATCTTTTGGGTAACCTCAAAATCAAGTGCGAAATCATAAAGGGATTTGTATGTTTTTACATTGCCGGGATCAGGTGCGGCCGCCTGGCCTGACAGAAACACCGGCGTACATCCGGCATTAATGCCCGCGCCGGCATCACGCATATCATCACCAACCATAAACGAGTGCGGTAAATCTATGTTGTACTTACGGGCTGCCTGTAAAATAAGACCGGGCTTTGGTTTGCGGCAATCGCAGTCGATTTTATATTCCGGCCTTTCGCCGGCGTAACCTTTGTCCGGGTGATGCGGACAAAAAAACAAATCATCGATATAAGCGCCTTCCATGCCAAGATCGGTTTCCATCTTCATATGAATTTTTTCCAGGGTTTCAAAATCTGTTTCGCCCCGCGCGATAACAGGCTGGTTTGTAATAACAATGGCAAGATAACCGGAGTCGTTGATTATTTTTATTGCTTTGGCGGCATTCGCCGCCAGAATCAAATCTTCCGGTCTCCCGATAAAACCGTTTGACACATTGATTGTACCGTCCCTGTCAAGAAACACGGCTTCTTGTTTAACAGCAAGATTTTTCTTTTGCACAATATTGTTCTTTAGGTCGGCGGTAACCCGGCCAAGGCGGTCCGGAGTCCCAATGTCCATAATATATTCCGGAGTATGGTAAGCGAAAAGGCGTCCGGTTTTGACAGATGGTTTTAGAATATCCCGATCAAGATCAACCTGTTCCTGCCGCGGTTCTGTCTGTAACAATAGTTCCCTGTTAATGATATGGATACCGGCGTTAACCTGGTTTTTATAATAGAGCCTTGGATCTTCCTTGTTAAGCCAGCCGGTAACACGGCAGTCATGATCTGTAATAATCAGGGCGCTGTCGAAAGGATGGCTGTTCGGATGTACGGCAAGTGTGGCCAGAGCATTATTCTTAAAATGGCAATCAATTATTCTTTTTAACTCCACATCAAAAATTATATCGCCGTTTAAAAGCAAAAAATCCTGCGTCAGTTTATCTTTAAGTTTAAAAAGGGCGCCGGCGGTTCCCAGCGGAGTTTCTTCATGAAAATAAGAAACAGATAAACCGAATTTGCGGCCGTCTCCAAAATAATCGCTTATTATGCTTCCCAAATAACCGGTTACAATAATAACATCGCGCAGGTTATTATTGGCCAGACATTCAAGCTGGTATTCCAGAATAGGCTTGTCATTTATGCGGATCATGGGTTTGGGAATACCCGCGGCAGCGCTGGCAATCCGTGTTCCTTTGCCGCCGGCCATAATTACAGTTTTAATATGTTCCATATTTTTTTTAATTATCTTAATTTGCAGGACTTAATGCGGGCAAACTTCCGCCTTCCCAGGTAATAAAAACAGGCTCGCCGCCGATCTCAAGAACAGATCCATCCGGTACAACACTCCTGCTGTCACCGGAGATATTATGAATGGTTATCAAAGATGACACGGTGATTCTAACTTTACACGATGTCTCTGCTTCGTTCCATAGAATAAGGACATTCTGTTCCTGATTCCAAAAAAAATATGAAACCAGGCTCTTTGGAATTTTTTCCCTAATTATTAATTCAGGTGAATAGAAGGTACCAGGCAGCCAGTTGGCGCATAATTGGTAGGCCCACGCGCCTTTTTTTTTGGTCCAGTCCGGATATACAAGGCCAAAAAAAAGTTCCGAATCAAAATTACGCGGAGCCTGTCCCTCATTATACGCATCGGCTAACTGGTACCAGGACAGCATTCTTGCTCCCCTGGCCGCTGCGCCGGCAATTGTCTTTACAATGTATGAAGGGAATTCATCCTGCGAAACCGCGGTGGGGTACCAGCCGGATGTTGGATAGCCGACTTCTGTAATCCATACATCGCCTTTATAATTTATTTCAGAAAGTATTTTATTAAACGTGTCGTGCAGCCGCAGCGCTCCCTGCGGATTAACCGCGTAGGGATGGAAAGCGAGTCCGTCCAGATTTTCCATAGCGCCGTATTTATACATGCCTCTGATAAAATTATCCGGAACCCGCCAGAAAGCGCCGCCGATTATATATGCGCCGGGATCGGTTTTTCTAATCCGCTGCGCAGTCTGTTTTAACAGCTCAAAAAATTCATTGTCAGAACCTTTCCAGAATACCCACCAGTTGGGCTCATTCCAGATTTCCCAGGCGCTGACTTTACCGCTGTAACGTTTGACCGTTTTTTCCACAAAATTGAGGAAGTACAGAATGTTTTCTTTTGTAATTACCCTTTTTGTTTTACCGTCTTTAAAAATCCAGTGGTTCTCGTAACCAAGGCAGGCGATGACTTTTTTACCGCGGCTTACCGCGTTATCGACATAAGTGTCATACCAGGAGTAATCGAATTTCCCCTGTTCTTTTTCAATTCCGCTCCAGTAAAAAGTCTGAAGCATCCAAACGGCTCCCATGTCATCAAGCAGCCTGTATTCTTCGTCCGTACCGGAACTGCCCGCGTGCACGATGCCAAAAAAATCCTGCGGAACTGTTGTAAATTTTTGGCGGGGCAGGGGAGAGGTTGAACAGGAAATTGTTAAAATTATAAATACAGGCAATAGTGCAAACGCATATAAAGCTTTTCTGAATTGCCCATATTTGGTTTTAATTATTTTCAATTAATCGTCCAGGCCTGGGTTCCTGTTCCCGTAAAAGTAGGTGTAAGTATTATACCTTTTTTTTCTCCCAGCGCTCGTATAAGTCTCATGCGGTTGCATGGGTCGCAAAAAATCATGATAAAACCGCCGCCGCCAGCGCCGGGTATTTTGGCGGATTTGGCTCCGTTATCAAGGGCATACTGAAAAAGTTCGTCAAGGAAGGGATTGGTAATTGATGACGCCATGTTTTTTTTGGCAAGCCAGCCGTTGAGCAGACAATCCGAGAAACCGCCAAAGTCACCTTTTAAGAGCGCTTCCTTCATTAGGACCGCCTGCCGTTTAAGTTCATGCATGCTTTCAAGATTTTTGGTTTCCCTTTTGGTATTGTTAATCTGCTCCCTGATAATGTTAGCGCTTTCCCTGGATACACCGGTGTAATATAAAACCAGAGAAGCCTCAAGCTCATTCCTTATCCAGCGTTTTAATTTTAGCGGGTTTACTATAACGCGGTTGTCAGCGTAAAACTCCATAAAATTAAACCCGCCGAATGTCGCCGCGTATTGATCCTGCTTGCCGCCGGCAAGTTCCAAATCCTCCCGCTCGATTTTATAGGCAAGGGCTGCGATGTCATATTCGCCGAAAGGCAGATTGAGCCATTCTTCAAAAGCTTTGATAATCGCGACAACCATTGTAGAAGAAGAGCCAAGTCCGGAACCTGCCGGCGCGTCCGAGTATGTTGTCATTTTAAAAGATAGCGGCTTTTTGATGTAATCGCTTACAAGCCTGTTATAAATCCCGGTGTGCAGCGGCAATACCGAAGAAACCGGAAGCCTGAAATCCGAAGCAAACTCTTCCTGCTTGCCGATATCTGCCGCAATAAAACGCACCTTCCCCGAATCATCAGGTTCAATTGTGCAATAAACGTACATATCAATTGTAGAATTAAGCACATAACCGCCGTATTTGTCGGCGTAGGTTGAAATGTCAGTCCCGCCGCCTGCAAATCCCAGGCGCAGTGGAGCTTTTGAACGGATTAACATGGGGGCCTCATTATTTTTTATTAAAAACAGCGTATTTGGAAATAAAAAAGTTTATTACCATACCGGCGGCAATTCCTGCACCCTGGGCTATTGCTTTATAGGGCAGGGTGAAATATGTAAGCATAAGCTGCATTACAGCGATATTTATGGCAAGGCCCATAAGTGATCCGGCTGTAAACATGCCCCATCGTTTTAACGACAGTTTTTCTCCTTTTAAACTTTTTCTGAATGACCATAAATGATTGATAATATAATTTTGTGTTACAGCAACCAAAAAACATCCGATGCTTACCGGAATTTCCGGCAGCTTTGCCAGATCAGCCAGCAAAAAGAAAATTACAAGATTTGTAACAGTACCAAGGCCGCCTGTAATGGCAAATTTAATCAGTTGTTCAAACCCTGTATTTTGTTTTTTGCCTTTGCGAATTTTCCAGATATTTAAAAGAGCTTCCAAAAGTATCTTTTTGGACATTTTGGATTTGCCAAGTTTCCTGTCCGGAAAAATAATCGGTATTTCTTTAATGCGGCAGCCGGCCAGATAAGATTTATATTTCATTTCTATCTGGAAAGAATAACCTTTGGAAATTATTGACGGTAAATTAATTTTTTCCAGCGCATCCCTGCGCCACATATTAAAGCCGCCTGTCAAATCTTTTACGGGACAGCCGAGTATAATACGGGAATAAAGGGAGCCGCCTTTGGAAATCAGGTTGCGCATGAAAGACCAGCCTTCAACCGCGCCGCCTTTAATGTTTCTGGAACCGATTACAACATCATATGCGGCAATCTGGACCAGCATTTGCGGTATATACTCCGGATTATGGGAAAAATCCGCGTCCATTTCCAGAAAAATTCCGTAATCGCGTTCCATACCCCATTCAAAAGCGGCAAGATATGCCTGGGCAAGGCCCTGTTTGCCGGGACGTCTTAATATATGCAATCTGTCATTTTGGTTAACCATCATTTTTTCAACAATGGCAGCCGTACCGTCCGGTGAATTATCATCTATTACAAGGATATGGGCGCCGGGAGGGATATATTCAAGGAGTTTTTTAAGAAATAGTTCTATATTTTCTGCTTCATTATAAGTAGGTACAGTTACAAGTAAATTCATCAGGAATTCCTCAATTGATTAATTGCTCATGTAATAATTTGGTGGACGGATATGTGATAATTACATATTGTCCGTCATCGTATACCGGACTTTTGTTCACTATATTTTTGTTATTGCCAAGTTCATTCCATTCATCCTGTGCAAGCAGAATAAATACATCATTGTCAGAGTACTGCGGATTTTCATATTTTTTATCTGTTAGCCAGGTAGCATGTTTTATTTGGTTTTCATCTTCAATGTTTTTTATTTCAATACCGGCCATGGTAATTTTCCCGTTGCTTAATTCAGTTGTTACATTGGCGTTCCAAAAAGTCGCAAAACCAAAATTCATCTTATTGTTTTCCAGGAAACTTATATAACCCTGTCTGCCGGCATTTAAATCATCCGCAGAAATCAACTGCTGAAATTTGAGTCCGCCCTGTCCAAAAACTGTAATGCAGATAATGATAATGATAAATGTTTTTATTTTTCCTTTAAAGACCAATCCGGAGTTTTCAAAAAAGACAGCAAGAACTGGTATGTAAAAAATAAATACGGGAATAAAGTATCTAAGCGTAACATATTTGGATTCAATTAAAAGGTATAATATTATATGATATGCAACAGAAACTAAAAAGAACAATAAAATGAACAATTGTGTAAAATGAATGTTTTTTGCTTTCCCTGATTTTACCGATATCAATATACAGGGAATAATAATTAATGCTGCGGACAAAAGAAGGGAAAAAACACTGAAAATTCCGGGCGGAGTAAACAGTGCAGATCCATCGGCAAAACCCATATATTGGGGCAGGAACCATATTATAGACCCCAGTTTTTGAAATAAAATGTCCTGAATACTGTCCCAAAATGCATTTAAATCCGATTCAAAATTAAAAACAAAATATAATAAAATGTTTGCAAAATAACCAATAATACATAGTACAATACTTAATATACCCAAAGTGACCGGAAATTGGTCTTTTGTATATTTAAATTTATAAAACAAGATACAGGTAAACAGCAACGGCAGATAAATGTCCATAAAGGATCGTATTCCGCTGATTCCCTGTACCAGGGCAAGTAATAAAAACAGAATTAGAAACCAATTAATCCCCTTGTTAACTTTTTCTGTTCTTTTAATCAAAAACAGAAAAATACCCATACACAAGAAAAATAAGGCAATAAAGAATGAATAAAATCCCCCAAATAAAACAATATTAAAATAAACACCGTTAACAGGAATTAATAAAAACATTGATGAAAGCATTATCCACTTTGATTTAACGTTGGTTTGATTCATCATAAATAAATAAGATAAAATCACCAGCAGATTATTTAAAAAAATAGTAATTGCCCTGATTAAATGCCAGTCACTTAACAGTTTAAATAATGGAATCATAAATATTTGCTGATAAATTATCCGTAATTCTGTTGAATAATACCAGTTTACAGACATTAGTTTATTTTCTTGTGATAAAAGTTTTGACAGTACCATTTCGCTTGAATGATCACTGTTTAGCCATTTTGATCCGTACCGGTATGATATAAACGAAATAAATAAAAGCAGTACCAGTGTAAAAAAACCATATAACGATTTTAATCCTTTGAGAGATATTTTTTCAAAGTAAAATCCGCATAAAAATACAACAGAAAAAATAATGCCGGATAATGCAAATGATATTATTACGGATTGCCAGGTAGTATTCATAGATTCTATGGACCTGACCGATTCAGCTTTTTTAATCAGGATGGAATTGACCTGCGGAAGCAGAATCACTGCACAAATCAATATTATTGCTATGAAAATAAATGTAAAAATCTGTTTTATCGATTTTACATTTATATCTTCAGAAGTAAAATTTTCAATTTTTGTGATCATGGTTGTTATTCCTGAATACCAGATATTTTTGTCCTAAATAATTTAAGCCTGTAAATAAAACCATGCCGGCAAACATGGCTGAATTATCTCTCCATTTTTGTGAATAATTACGCATTAAACCTCCGACAAATGGCTTGGCGATACCATAAGCCATAAAATAACAAATTAAAATATTACAAATAAAAAGAATTACCATTGAAAGCCGCCATTTTTTAACAGAAAAAGTAAAGTATTTATTTAAAAAGAAACTTAATATGCTTCCTGCGGCATAATTTGAAGCTGATGATACCCAATAGTTAAGTTGTAAACAATTGTAAAAAAGAAACATTATGGCCGATCCGATAATTGTGTTGATTAGACCGACTATAATAAATTTAGGCAGAGTTTTGTCTATCAGCATAGCTTATCAGCATTGAAATTTTTTACCAATACGGATTTTTGATCGGCTGTTATACTTTCTATTAGCCATTTTGTAATAAAAATAACAGCAATAAGCATGATAACAGACATCTGCAGCAAAGTAAAAGAATTAGTATGCCATAAATAATTTACATAAGTAACCATGGCGGGAAAAATAACCGCAACCGCAATCAGGAATCTGGCGGGATTTATTATTATATAAAGCAAAACGGCTATTTCGCCAACATAAAAATATCTTTCGTGCATATTCGGCAGAAAGAATGGAATAACAAAATTGCAGAACAGGAATAAAAGCAGTAATGTATTATGGGACGGTATGGATTGACTGTGAATAATAAGAAATCCGATACATATCAAAACAGAAAGGATAAAGATAACCGGGATCATACCGGGGATTTGCCCCCAAATAAAGATGGTTGGAGCATTTAAGGTTAATACACCGTTTATATTTGTTCCGGCAAAATAATTATAAAATATCCTTATTAACGGCCACCCGAATAACCATGCCGGAATTGAAACTGCAATCAATCCAATTAAAATAAACAAAAAATATTTTAAACTTGTCTTTTTATAAATAAAAATGAAAATAATGAACGGCAGCATAAATACAGCCTGGAGTTTAAACGAGAATCCTATCCCATACATTATCATAGCCAATCGGAATTTAGTTTTTAACAGATAATATAATGAGATTAATAAAAAAGATGCGTACATACTGTCGCATTGGGCCCATACTCCGCTGTTTAAAAATACCGTTGGAGAGAATAAAATGACTGTAAATGCAATAATTCCAATTTTTTTATTGCCGGATATTAATTCAAGTATTTTCAATGAATAATAAGCGCATAAAAAATCAAAAATACATGAAATAAACTTCATTGCGAATAATTCGGCAGATATCGGAAGATATGATAAAATACCCAGGAAATACATGTATATTGCATTATAATTGCCCGGAAAATTATTAAATCCAAAAAAATGTCTGTTATTTCTTAAATAAGTTACCCATTCAGACTGGGTATTAAAATCACCGGTTATTTGGCCAAATCCCGCAATTCTGATAATAATGGCCAAAATTGAGATAATTGATATAAATAAGAAACGTAAATTTAATTTCTTAAAATTTTCTGAATTAATAATAAAATTTTCCAGGAACAATAAAAATAAAACAAGGAAATAAAATGCTATACCCAGGAAAGAGGCCATGGTAATGGATTTTTCGATTCTGTCCTGACTTATGAACTTCCCAAAAGAATCAAGAAATTTCTGCGCCAAACCAAGATATTGGATACGAAATTGCGGAACCAGGAATGTCAGACAGAAGCCAAGCCAGATAATACTTAACAGAGTAAAAATAGCATAATGAATTGTTTTCTTTTGAATCATCAGTTTATTTTAAGGTTTCCTCCGAGAGAATCTTTTCTACAATATAGCGGGGGCGTTTTTTGGTTTCGAGATAGATCTTGCCGATATATTCACCCATAACGCCAAGGCTTAACAATATCAGTCCGCCTATTCCCCAAATGGAACAAATTATACTTGCCCAGCCGGCTGCTGTATCTCCGCGGATATGCTGGGTAATAAAGTAAATTATCATAATCAGGCTTATCAAAAAGATTACTGTTCCCAGCAGGGTAATTAACCGTATTGGAGATATGGAGAAGGAAGTAATGCCTTCCAGTGCAAATTTAAGCATTTTTTGCAGCGGATACTTGCTTTTACCGGCAAATCTTTCTTTACGCTCGTAATAGACAATATCCGTTTTAAAACCAAGCTGCGGAACAATTCCGCGCAGGAACAGGTTTACTTCACCGTATTGGGTAAGCGATAAAAGTGCATTTTTGCCCATAAGCCTAAAATCAGCATGATTATAAATAATTTTTACTCCCAAAAAATGCATAAACCGGTAAAACATTTGAGCCGATGTTTTCTTAAAAAAACTGTCTCTTTTACGGCTTGATCTCACTGCATAAACTATTTCACAACCCTGGTTATATTTTACCATCATCTGATCAATGGCATTGATATCATCCTGCAGGTCAGCATCCATCGATATTGTTACATCTGCAAATTTTATCATGGACATCAGACCGCATAAAAGAGCATTCTGATGCCCCCTGTTGCCGGATAATTTTATTCCGTCAAAATTCTGCGGGTTATTGATAAATTGATCGTTAATAATTGACCATGTATTATCGCCGGAACCGTCATCAACAAAGACAATTTTGGAATTTGGTGAAATAATATTGTCATTAATTAGGTTTTGCAGTTTTAATAATAACCTGTTAGCAGTTTCCGGCAGGACTTCCTGTTCATTATAACATGGTATTATTAAAGCCAATATTGGTTTTTGGTTATTTATTGTGACAGTTGATGATTGCATTCCAGACAATAGGTCTCCATTTGTGAGAGTACGACTGCGGCAGCTTTTTGATATGTATATTTATCTTTTAAGACTTGAGATAAAATTAGTGTTTCTGGTTCTTTCATTAATAATTTCATTAATTTTTCTTTTAAGTCTTCACAATCACCTGCTTTAAAAAAAGTTACAGGAAATTCATTATATATTTCTTTAAATACAGGAATATCGGAAATTAATGCTTTTGTCCCGCAAACCATTGCTTCCAGCGGAGGTATGCCAAAACCTTCGTAAAGCGAAGGCTGCACTAGTAAAGAAGCTTCCTGTAAAAGGCGGATCTTTTCGTCATCCGGAATAAATCCGGTAAATATCAATTTATCTGGGGATATCCTTTTTATATAATCCTGAATAGAATTATCTTTTGAACGGAAATTTTCTTTTTTACCAATAATAACCAATTTATATTCCAATCCGTCATCAATACATTTTATATAAGCTTCCAATAATGTTTTGATTCCTTTGTTTTTTTTAACATTGCCTATAAAAAGAATTATTTTCTTCTTGGTAATTTTTTGAACTGGGTTGAAGGCCGCAGATGAATTTATTCCATTACAGGTAACAATTATTTGCTTTTTTTTACCTAAATGATATTCAATCCTGCTTTTAGAAAAATCAGAAACTGTAAAAACCAATGTGGCTCTGCTAAAACCATGTTTATAAAAAAACATTCTGGCCCACAATCCAGGAACCGAAACCAAATCGGGCATATCGGGAAAAATAATGTCATGAATTGTAATAAAAACAGGTATTTTTAATCCACCGGGTATGTTAAAGTACGGCGTATAATATATATCTGCTTGGTTAATCTCTTTTAATATATTCCTTGGGAATAAAAAGAACTCAACCACAGTAAATGGCTTAATATTGCAGTCTATGATTTTAATATTATTGGAGTTTAAAATATATTTCGATATTTTTTGCCGATCACCAATTAATGTAAAATTATTTTGTGAATCCAGTAAGATAGGCAGGCATCCATCAAGATATGTACCAACACCGCTTGAACCAAGCCAGCGGCAATCAATTGATATGTGCATTTAAAAAATTACCTGTTATCTGTTAATTTGATATTGAAAAAAACCAATTAATCGGCCTTTTAATTTGGTAATTTGGTTATATTTATCTTTTTTGTAAAAAATATTGATAATATTTTTACATATATATAAAAAATATATTAATAATAAAGAATAAAAATTATAGGTGAAAACTCCTTTTTTGAATAACGCACCAAAGCCTTTACCATATAAAAACGATCTTTGAACAGTATTCTTAGTATTTGGATGATAAATAAAATCATGTGAAAAATAAAAACCCTTATTATTATTTTTTATTAAATATAATAAAAGATCACTTTCCTCACCTGAACCAAATGCTGTTCCTGCTCCTAGCTGTTCATCAAATTTAAATTGATGCAGAGCTTTAGATTTTATAAATATTGTAATAGAAACTCCGGTCCGCATAAAGTTATATTTGGAAATCTGAGTGTTTTTTGATAAACCAGAAAATACTGATTGCTCAGTATGTTTTTCTTTTGTGTTGCAGGTATAAAAATTGTATTCTGGATTTTTAATAAAAAAGATATTTACTTTTTCAAGTGTTTGAGGATCATACTCACAATCGTCATCCGGGAATGCGATTATATCACCCGTCGCATACTTAAGACCTATATTACGATTCAAGCTTAATCCTTTGGTATTGTTTTTTATAATTTTAATATTAAATTTATATTTTTTACAAAGATTTTCAATAAAATATTCTGAATTTTGATCGATTATAATTAATTCAAATTGCGAATAAGTTTGTGTATTTAATGATTGGAGGAAAAAATCAAGCTCTGTTGATCTGTTTATTGTAGGTAAAATCAGAGAGAATATCAATTGGATTTAAATCGGTTTAAAATGTTTCTTATAAAATACTGAACTTCTCGTGATGGTACGATAGATTTTAAAATTGATTTAATTATATTACTGATATTTTTTGGATTATAAATTTCAATATATTTTATTCGTTTATTTAGTTCTGGCTGGAAAATACTTAAGTCTGAATAATGGACAAATAAATAAAATAAAATATTGGTATAATTTCCCAATACATCATTAAATCTTGAAATTTGAAAATTAGGATTTCTGGACATGGAATTTAAATTATATCTAAAGTGATAAAGAGCAAAATTAACATAGCCAATTTTTTTTATTTCATGAAATAATTGTAATGTTATGTATTTATCTTCAGCATATCCTTCTATGGGAAATTCAATTTTTTTATATATTTGCCGTTTAACAAGTTTATTCCACAAAAATACTCCTTTGCCAGATCCCAGAATAAATTCTTTTATATTTTTAACTGTATCATTATACAATGTAGACTTAATATATGTAGGATTTCCTAAAATGTCATAATAATAATAATCACAATAAACAATATCATAATTATCCAAAGTTGCAGCATTAAATAATTCAGATAACATTGATTTTTCAATCCAATCATCACTATCTATAAATAAAATATATTCGCCAGATGCAGAGTTAAGTCCTATTTTTCTTGATAAAGAACATCCATAATTTTTATTATTATTAATAATTTTTATTCGATTGTCTTTTTCTTTATAAAGCTTACAAATATCAAAACTTTTGTCCTTCGAAAAATCATTTACCAGAATTAATTCAAAATCAATAAATGATTGGTTTATAACACTTTCAATACATTGAGGTAAGTATTTTTCAACATTGAATATTGGTAAAACGATTGAAATTTTTGGCTTTTGCATTTTTTAAAATAAGATTTAATTAATACTTGAATTTTTATTGGTATCAAAAATAATATAACTTGGATTGTGATTAACTCTTTTATCTATAGGTGGTAATTTCATATAGTTTCCATAAAATTGAGTTAAAAATTTATTAAAGTCGCAAGGAATATTATATAAATTTCCTTCAAAAAATTGTTTTTTTAATGGAAAAATTGTAGATAATGAATGTGTTTCTTTTTTATAACCTTTGATCCCACTAAAAAAAGAAATCGATTTTACTTCATATTTATTAAAAAATTGAAATATTTTCTTTGATATTATTGAACATTGATCAATAGTAAAAAAAATTGAAAAGAAAATAATAACATAATATAATATTATATTTTTAGGAGTATCTATTTTAGATTTAACACGAAATAATTTCCAAAAAAATTTTCCAAAAATCGTTTGAATAGGAGTAAATATTTTTATAGTTTTATCATATGGCCATATATCAATAAATATTCCAGAATAAAATTTTGGATCCTGTATATCTTCAGCAAAAATTGTATTTTTTTTACAAAATTTTGCATATGTATAATAATGGAAAATATTTTCTTTTGAATTTCTATTTGATAATAAATAATAATTTGATTCTTTAAGATTGGCATAAACATCCAAAAATTTTTCATAATCATTTCTTGGCATCGCTATATCCATGTCATCATCCCATGGAATAAATCCACTATGTCTTATTGCTCCTAATAATGAACCAGCAGTTAAAAAATATTTTAAGTTATAACTTGTGCAAATATTAACAAATTCATTTAATATTTCGATCATTACATGATGGAGTTTTGCTAAAATTTTCTCATTCATATAAATTTTTTTTATACTTAGAATCTGCAATAATGATCAATCAAATAGAAAAATTTATAACTCATCTTTATTAATTTTAAATATAAAATATTCAAGATCACTCATTGTGGTAATCTTTATATTATTAATATTTCCTTTACATAATTTTATTTTCATTTGATTATTAAATGCAATTTCACTGCTGCCATTATAATTGCATATTAAATCATCGGTTAATGATTCATGAATAAATAAATATTTACCAAATATATAACATTCTGGTGTTTGTCCTGCATATAATTCATTTCTCTTTAATAACTTATTAATAAGTATACCATCTGCACTTTGATATACAGTATCAGTTAAACTGATTACCGGGGTAGAACCATCAAAACCATTACTTGAAATAATTACATTTTCTATATCACTTTCAGTTACGAAAGGCCTGACTCCATCATGAATGATGATGTAATCATCGTAACTTAATAAATTTTTATATCCTTTTAAACCATTATAAATTGAAAGTTGCCGAGTCCTGCCAGGTGATGCAAATTTAATAAATTTACTAATATTATTTTTATAAATTAATTCCGTTAATTTTGGCTGCCATTTAGAATCCGCAACAATAATAATTTTTGAAATTTCATTAGATTTTTGAAAACATAATAAGGAATATAAAATAATTGGTTTTTCAACAGGATAATATTGTTTAGGTATACCTATCTCTGATAATCTTTCACTTATGCCGCCTGCTAAAATAATTACACCGTTCATTAAATTTTCTTATTTTAATTATACTCACAAATCCAATTATCTAAATACATTCTGCCCTGATCTTCCGGTAATTCATCAGCCCGCCATTTTTGCGGAACTATTACCGTTTTTTCACTGTTATTCGATAAAAAAGCAGCCCACCATCCAAAAGAACTTGCTGATAGAATAAAATGATGACAGAGAGACATTAAGTACATATCCTGCGCACCGCTGTCATTGGTGTTTATATCAACAAATATGAATTTTTCGCAGCGTTTGTTAAACAATTCTTTGCAATATGCAATATCATTTGAAAAAATAAAAAAAGTTAATTCAGAGTTATTTTTATTATTAATAATAGACTTCATTTTTTCAATAGAGTTATAAAAATATTGCGAAGGAGTAACTTTATCGCCTCCGATTACCAAGAAATCACCTCTTCTTATATGTATTGCGATAGGACATATGGTATTTTTAATAATATTACTAAATTCAATAGTTTCTGTGGAAAATGATTTATTATCAAAAGAATATAAATAATGTAAAAAATCACCAGTTTGATTAAAATATTTAAAATTATCATAATATTGACCGAGATAACGGGGTTTTGCCATTGTTAAAACTTCACTATGATATTTGGTGATAACATTCTTTCTATCAAATTTTTGATTTAAAAATACTTTATAAAAAATAATTTCATATTTATTGGCTTTGTTTATTTTAATATTGGGGAAAATTTTATCAAGCTCCCAGTTGCGATTATTATTTCCTGTAAGGTCTTTGCCGCTTTTTTCATAAAATTCCATGTTAAAATAAACGTTCATTCCGCAGGATTGCTCAATTGATTTACCAATTGCATACTGCCACATTTGACTGCCAAGACCGCCGTCAATTAAAAAAATTACTTTTTTTTCTTTCAGAAAGTAAATAAATCCAGGCAGAATATATAATAATTTTAATATTTTATGAAATTTATTACTCACTTCTAACCTTTATTGTCATCCCGTTACGTAATTGAGGTTCTCTGGCAACCAGGATAAGATAACCGCCGCCGCCTGCTCCGGATAACTTCCATCCTATTGCTTCTTTTTTATAATGTTCCAATATCTCAAAAATCTCTTTGTCTGCCATATTCGGAAACATTCTGATTTGAGCTTCAAAAGATGCTGTAATGCAATTTCCAAACTTAATTAAATCTTTATTCAATAGGGCTTTCCAGACATCATTGGATGCGTCACTTAGTTTTTTGGCTCCGGTCTCATCAATGTTGGTATCGGAAAGTACATTAAATTCATTTTTCCTGGGAGATAACGGTATAAGGTAAATATGATTTTCTATCCAGGCTATTATATCTTTATCAAGAACAGACGTTATTTTTTGCGGCCAGTAATCGTTATCGTAATCCAGGCGGTTGAGTCCGGGCATAACTATGCCCAATGCGTCCTGTGAGCCGCTGATAGTTTTTGTTCCCGGCGGATTGTCAAAACAAAAAAGAGCTTTGGCAAGCACTTCTCTTTCTCCGGCGGGTATATCAATATTCCAGAGTTCAATTGCTTTTTTACGTGAGCTTGTGGCCATACCGCTGCGGTCGTTAAATTCATAGGATGGCTCAATGCAGATGGTTATTACAGGACCGGCTGCGTACTTGGATACAAATGGCTGATCCAGCCAGCCGCCTGCCAGGTCAATACGGTACGGTATTCTGCATTCCTGCCTAAGGGCGGTAGTGGAACGGGCAGGGAGCTGACCGTGTGGTATACGTTTGCTAACAATATATTCTATGCCGTGCTCGCGGCAAAATTTTTCTTTGTCTGGGCTCGCCCCGTCTTCGTTTACAAAAAAAATTTCCGGTTTTAAACTTATTACCTCATTTTCAAAATCAAGATATCCGCCGCCGGTATTTATAAAAGCGTCTTTTACAGCTTTTAAAGATTTTACCATATAAAGGCGTTCCTGTTCCTTGTTTATCGTACTGCGGCCTTTTAAGTTCATTACTGTATTGTCAGAGCCGAGTCCAACATACAAATCACCCAGTTTGGCGGCTTCCTCAAAAAACGCGACATGGCCGCTGTGCAGCATGTCAAAACAGCCTGATACAAATACTTTTGGCATATATTAACTCAGTTTCCACGCGGGAATTACGTTGATTGTTTTTCCCTGGATGTTTATTAAATCTTCGCTGTTAAATGTAACAATTGTTCCGCTGTCTTGTTTAAAAAAATCCATTGCTTCCAGCAATCCGGATATTTCACGATCCTGGTTCTCCGCGGTTAATTCGTAACATACCTGAATGCATAAAGGTTTTGCAGGTTTATTGGTAAACGGAGATACAATAAAATCACATTCATGACCGCTTTTACCTGTAAAATAAAAAACATCTTTTTCCAGACTTTTTATATTTGAGGCGAGTTCTGTTATTATACTGTTATAAACAAAATTCTCCAGTAAAGCGCCTCTGTTTTCGCCGGATGGTACGGAGCTTGTTTTTATAAAACCGGGATCTGTTATGTATACTTTTTTTGGCGCAAGACTTCTGGCTTTGGCCGACCATGCAAAACAATGTAAAAAATTCAAAAAATATGCTTCTTCAAAATATGATAAATATTCCAGTACTGTAGTAGGTGACTTTACACCTGCTGTTTGATTTAATTTGCCGGGTGAAATCTGCTGCGAATGGTTGGTAACCAGATATAAATATAATTGTCTTAGTGACAAAACATCCCTGATTCCATATCTTACGGCAATATTGCGGTATAAAATATCAGATTGCAGCTGGATCAGGATTTCATCATTTTCGTTTTTTATATATTCCGGGAAACCGCCTTTATTAAGATAATTTTTAAGACTTTCCGGCCCCGCTGTAACATCTTTATACGCGCAAAATTCAGAATATGAAAACGGAAACAGTTCCCTGGTAATCTGACGGCCGGTAAGCATTGTCCCCAACTCCCTGCTTAAAAGGGAAGCATTTGAACCGGTAATCATAATCTGATATCTCTCGTCCAATTTCTGCCTTATGTACAATTCCCATTGTTTTGCTGACTGAATTTCGTCAAAAAAAAGAATTGCCGCATTTGATTCTTCAATCAATGTATCAAGTAAACCATAATCTGTTTGTTGAAATTCCGTCAGCCTTATATCATCAAAATTGAAATAGAAGTATTGTTTATTTAGCCTGTTTGCAAATTGCCGCAATAATGTACTTTTTCCGCAGCGCCTTATACCGCTGATTACCAAAGCGTGGCTTTTAATATCCGGTAAGTCCGGTAATATGGCCCGCGGTAATCCAGGTTCCTGCGCGTCCAATGCTTCTCTCTGCTTCTGGTTAATAATGCGCAGATCTAATAGTTTCATATATATTTCAATACTAATGAAGTATATATTCCATTGGCAATGGAATATATACGGCAGCTATCCGCCTATTACAGTTATCCTGTCCGCGGTATACCAAAAAAGCCTTTCATCCCAGGGAGATTTAGCAGCACTGGCGCGGCGATCAAAAATCATCAGATAAGCGGGAGCGGCTGTGTCTATTTTGTCCCGGTACATTTTGATTTGCTTAAGACCTTCAGCTTTAACAGTATCGGGGTTTTCATTGGAATGGATTAATTTTATTTCTATAATGTATTTGGAACCTTTATATTCCAGCAGTAAATCCATGCGGCCCCGTCCCGCGGCCGCCTCACGGCTGATCGCGCCGCCGCCATTGAGTATGCGCTGCAAAAAAGCCATCAATAACAGATGAGGGAACGCCTCTGTGTAATCGGATTTTTGTTCCCAAATTTCTGAGTTCTGTCTCCAAAAACTCTGAAACTCTTTTAAAAGTGAATCCAAATCCAGAGAACCATCAGGTTTTTGCCATTGCCATGTTGAAGGCGGAGGCAGGTTGTCGTGGTAACCGGAGTTTAGGTACCTTGTAAGTATTTCTTCATAAATAGGATTTGATATGGTAAAGCCGGTCTGGGTATTCCACTTGATAAGTCCCAAATCGATTACATATTCGACATCCGGGTTTGTCCGTCCCATTTCCGGATCAAAACCGCCTGTTAATATAAGTTCGATTATCCGTCTGACTTTACGATCCTGCAGCCGGATTCCAAGTGAATCCAGATGGGTCTCCCGCGCGGTTACCATTTGATCCTTTGCGGCTTTGATATGATCAATGGTTATAGTTTCGTAGTTGTCTTCGTTAATCACTCTCATGGTAGCGCGTTTAAACAGTGAATTGATAATCCATGGCTGGCCGCGGGTTTGATCCCATACATATTCAAGGGCCCCGCCGGTTATCTGCTGCCCGGTTTCTACCGTGCGCTGTTTAAAGAGTTCACTGATATCGTCTTTTTTAAAATCCCGTAAAAAAACCGAATCCGATTTTACATTGAAAGGTGAAAGCGGACTGGGCGGTATACCGCCTTTTGCCGCTGTAATGTAATCCTTGAGGTCCCTCATTCCAACCAGGGCAATGGATACAGGAAATTTCCCGGCGCCGCGCTCCATAAAACCGCCGCGCATTTGCCTCAAAAAGCTGATCATGGAATCGCCTTCCAGTGCATCTGTTTCATCAAATAAAATTACCAGCGGTTTTGGCAAAACGCGCGCCGCAAAATCAGCAAGGATTTCGCTTACCATGCTGTTTGGCGCTGTGGTTCTGTATTGCGGAACAACAAACCCGGACCATCTGGCGTGTTCCTGTATTGCGTTACACAACTCGGGCATGCAGCGTTCCGGCTCCGGCAATCTTTGGCAGCGTTCGATTGTAACATAACAGGCGACCGCAGCGTTTGAGGCGTTGATTTCCCTTGCCCAGCTTTGTAAAAAAGTTGTCTTGCCGGTTTGGCGCGGCGCATGCAGCACCCAGTAGAGTTTGTCGCGTATGTACCTGTCCAGCTGCGCGCCGACAAGGCGTTCGTTTGGCGGCAGCATGTAATGGTCCCATGGATTGCAGGGGCCGGTTGTGTTAAAAAATCGAACAGGGCGTTTTTGCGATTCTGTCATTATTGCGTCTTTAACGAGCCGTCTTCGATGCGTATACGCCTGTCACAGCGCTCGACTGTGCTAAGCCTGTGCGCTATTACGATCAGCGTCTTGTTTCCGCTTACATCGTAGATCTCGTTCATTATGTCGGCTTCTGTAGCATCGTCAAGAGACGATGTCGCTTCATCAAGCACGAGCACCTCGGGGTCGCTGTAAAGGGCCCGCGCTATTCCTATACGCTGTTTCTGGCCGCCGGAAAGCTGTATACCCCTGTCGCCGACAAGAGTCTGGATGCCGTCTTTGGTTCTTAAAAAATCGAAGATCTTGGCTTTTTGCAAAACCGCGGTTATTTTAACGTCATCCTGTTTTGATCCAAAGGCTACGTTTTCTGCGACAGTGCCGTCAAACAAAAAAATTTCCTGCGGAATATAACCTATGCGGCTGCGCCAGGACCGGATATTGGAATCGTTAATTAACACATCGTCAATGTAGATTTCGCCCTGCTGCGGTTTGTGTATACCGATTATAACGTCTATGAGTGTGGTCTTGCCGCTGCCGCTTTCACCTGTAACCGCTACTTTTTCGCCATATTTTATTTCAAACGAAACGTTCTTTATTATATTGCCGCCTTCCATGTACCTGAATGAAAGATTATGGGCACGTATGGAATTTTTAAAATCTATTGAGACAGCGCCTTCCTGATCCGGCTCCAGTTTTAATTCATCGTAAATCCTGTTAAGCGAACTTTGCTGGTACGCAATTGCATTAAGGTATCCCAGGATCCTGTTTACGGCGGGAAGCATACGGTACAGTGCCAGCGCGTACATGGATATAATCGGAATTACCATGTCCGCAGATTTGTAGCGCCAGAGTATATAACAGACAGCGGCGATAAGCAGGGAGAATCCCATGTTCTCCAGAATGTTTTTGGGAACACTGCCGAGAGTCGAAGAGATTACTGCTGTGCGGGTAATTTTGGAAGTGGAGTCGGTAAAAGTATTATATAGTTCATCCTGGTTGCCTTTGAGCTTGATAAATTTAAAATTGTTGAGTGTGGCCCAGATTGTTTTGCTTAATTTGACATTCGCGTCGAATCTTTTGGTCCCCAGTCTTTTGCTGGTTTTTATCAGAGTATTAAAAACCAAAAACACAATAGCAAGAAGAATTCCTGTCAGCACGATAGTTATCTGCCAGTTAACAAGCAGCATAAATATGTAAAGCAGCAGGACCGTAAACGCCTCTGTAAATACCTGTAAAAAATTATTCAGCAGATTGCTCAGGTTGGTCGCTTCTGTCCCCACCATCTGCGACATTACAGACGGGTTTTTTTGGACATAAACCTTGTAAGGAATTTCCAGGTAGGTCTTGAAAAGTTTCGCGGCAAAGTAACGGTATGTCCCCAACGAGAATTTGTTAAGTACATAAGTATAAAAAATATTATAAACAGTCCGGAAAAAATAAAAGACGATAATTACAATTCCAAAAATTATAATGAATGACGCTGCATCGCTGAACCCGAACAGGTTATAAAAAAACAGATAATAACCTGTCTGAATTACCTGGGGATTGGAAGCCGCGTTGATAAAAGGCATTACCACCGACACACCTGCGGTTTCAACCATAGAAAGCAGGACAGCCATGAAAAACAAAATTATAAGGAAAATTTTGCGGCGCCGGTCAAGGAGCTGGTTAAGTTTTATTGGTATGGATGAAAGGCTGTCAGGCATTGGTTACTGTTTTCTAATGATTACGGTTTACTATACTTCCGGTTTGCGCGGAAATTTTACGATAAATTGATCGCCTGCTATGTCATTAATAAATTCCATGTCAGGCTGTCCGTTAAGGGCGCGCCGTATTCCTGAACCCAGCCCGCTGTAGGGCAGGGTGCGGCTGGCGAACATGGCAATCTGGTTATTGCGTATTACGGGATTTCCGTATTTAATTTCTTCGACAGTCAGGCTGTTGGGCAGTTTACCGGGGCTGATTATTTCAATTCGGTTATCAAAAATTAAAAGTCTGACCGGCGCGTTTTTAAAATAATCCCTGTGGATCAGTGCGTTCTGTAAAACTTCTTCTAACGCAATAATTGAGACTTCAGGAATTCCGTGGGAATTGAATCCCTGTCCGTTCTGTAAATATCTAATGCTGCTTTTTAAATACTGCATTCCCTGTTTAAAAAGTTCCGGTATTATTCCGGTTAAATCCTCTGGTTTGCTGCGGTAATTGTTGCTGCCAATATCGTTTCCGATAAATGTAACTGTTTTAACGGTAAATGCCGGCCGGTACTTTTGCGGTTCAAAAGCAAAGAACAACAGACCTGCAAGAGTTAAATGGTTGTTTCTGATAACCTTCTTTGCAATTAGGGCTTGTTCTTCTGTTAAGCCTTTTTCTTCATACGACATTCCGAATTCTTTTTTAAAATAATCCGCAAATAACCAAACAGCAACATCATTTTTACTGGTTTCATAAATTTCAGTTTCATCAGCCAGTAGACTCTTGCTGCCCAAAAGTCTGGCAATTTCATCATTGGATGTTACTTTACGTTTATCAGATCCGTTTTTTAAATAAATGGTTCCGTTTGAATCCTTATATGGTTTTGAAAGTCCCTCTTCAATATTGATAATCAAAATCTGTTGATTGTTTACGGAGATAGTTTCGGAAGTAATAAAAACCGGAGGATAAACTTTTTGTGATGCAATGTTTACAATTTGCTGGTTTGTTAATTGTATTTCATCAAAAGAAAGTCCGTTTAATTCACCGGTTTTATCATTGACACCGATAATTATCTTGCCGCCTGCCGAGTTGGCAAAAGCAATAAGTTCGTGGGCAAAACTATCTGGGTGCGGAAGGCGTTCCTTAAACTGAACCTTGCTGGATTCGCCGCCCTGTATTAATTGCTGCAGTTCCTGTTCTGTCATTTCAAAATCTGATTTTTATGTATATTTTTTTGTTTAATAATATAAATCAACACCGATGTAGATTTCGTCCCAGGAAGGGAAAAATCCCCATTTTAACGGCAGGCCCCTCTCCGCGATTTTTTGAAGGTTGTAGCCAAGACTGCCGCGGATAAAAAAACTGCGGGTTATCGCAGGGTAGACAATTACTTCCAGGCCTGTCGTTGTAATGATGTCGCTTAAATCAAAATTGGTTTTTGCCGCGGAAGGATTGTATTGATTTTTAAGTTTACTGTACGGACCGTCAAGAAGCGCAATGTCCATAAACGGAGACATAAACATTTCAAAATTAAAATACCGCAGCTTTGATTTGCCGAACCATTCCGAAGGCCAGAACCTTAATACTTTTACCGGCAGATCAAGGTTAAGCGACAGCATGCTGTTCGCGTAGATGTCGCTGTCGAGCACTCCGCGCAATACGTCTCCTGCAGCGGTATAGGCTACCCAGCCGCTTTTTCTCTCCGACCATTGCCACCATTGCCTGTACCTTAGTCTGGCTGTGACCCCCAATATATTACTAAAGGGCCAATAAACAGCGGCGTTTAAATCCATGCTTATTGAAAGCGGAGCGTCGCTGCGGTCAAAGTACCAGCTGTTCCAGTTTCCTATCGAAGCTGTAACGCCTTTGCGGAAATTTCCAATCCAGTCAATCCTGCCGAATCCTATTGTCTGGCTTAATGTTGTTATTGGTTTATGCGGGTCATCCATTTGTCCGTACGGGTAGCTTATTTTCCCGGACAGGCCCGGAGTATAATAAAGTCCGCCCCAGTCGGCTACCTGCACTCCCAGGGGAATACTCCAGTATGAAAATAATTCTGAGGCGCCGTAGGGATCGTAGTAATCTTTTGTATTGTTATAGAACGCTTTATCTTCCGCGGCGATTTCTTCGTTAAAAGTAAGGTAGTGATTGTAGCCTACTGTAAAAGCCGTTGACTGCCATGGAAGCCGCACCGAGACGCCTGTTACATTCTGGTAATAAAGCGGCGCGCCCAGTATCCAGTTGAATTTGTGGTCAAAATTAAAATTCCAGTCAAGATTAAAAGCCCTGAACGGAGTATCGGAATCAAATACAAAATTAAAACTGTGCCTGTTGCTGGTGTCGTATTTATAACCAAGATCAATGCGCAAAGGGCTCATTGTTCCCAAAAAATTATAATCCCTTATTTTTAATGTCAGGCTTAAGCCGTCGTTGGAATCGTATTTGGGGTAGGGGAGGACAATAAAATTCCAGGTGTCCGTAACATGGACAAGCAGCCTTACAGGTAACGCTCCGTCGGCCTCGGGATCACCCAAAAAATATTCTATGCTTATTGCCTGATCATCAAGTACACGCTGGTTGTTTAATAACTGGATTTTAAGCGCGATGTATTTATCAAGGTTTTCTTTGCCGTGAATGTATTCACCTTCTTTAAACTCTCCGTATATGTTCAGGTAATATGGCATGCTGCGGCCGGTGACATCAAAATCGGTTTGCCTTATAACGTAAACCGTATCCGGGCCTTCCTCTGCAAAAATGATGGCGGCAGTTAATAAAACCATTATTAAAAAGATATATTTTTTCAAACGCTGTACTCCCCGTTGATTAAACGTTCCAATACTGAAAAATCCTCAAGCACTGCTGTCTGCGCTCCAAATGCAGCCGCCGGTCTTGATGCCGTCCCTGCTGTCAGCCCCGCCGTCGGAAAAGATGTTGGTATTATAAACCGCAATTTTTTGGATTTAATTTTTTTATCGGATACGATGGCTTCCATATATTTTTTTATGTCCATCCCCGGATACGGGGTTTTTGTGTTGTATTCAAAAACGCGAAGGACATCGGCAATTTGGGCCACGCGTTCTTTTGAAGTAATGCCGAGCAGCAGGCCGAGTTCGCAGGAGCGGGCCATTCCCCAGGCAACCGCTTCCCCGTGTGAGATTTTTCCAAAACCTACTGAAGATTCCAGGGCATGCCCAAAGGTATGGCCCAGGTTAAGAAGTATTCTGGCATGGCCTGTTTCTTTTGGATCTTCTTCAACAATCCGGCCCTTGAATTCCACAGCCTTCGCGATGGCGGCGCCCAGGTTTTGCGTACCGGTCTTTAGTGTTTTTACCATTGCCAAAAAATCATCGCCGGCCAGTACAGCGGTTTTTATCAGTTCGGCCATGCCGGATTTCCATTCGGGTTTGGGCAGGCTGTCCAGACTGGATACCGGAATAAAAACTTTCTCTGCCGGGTAAAATGTACCAACAAGGTTTTTGATTCCAAAAAGATCGAACCCGGTCTTGCCGCCGACAGAAGCGTCCACCATGCCAAGCAGTGTTGTGGAAACCAGCCTTACCCGTACTCCCCTCATATAAACCGAAGCCGCAAACGCGGTCAGGTCGCTGACTACGCCGCCGCCTGCTCCGATAAAAACGCTGCTCCTGTCCAGTCCGGCCCGGGACGCTTTTCCAAGTATCGCTTCCGCTGAATCCCAGTTTTTGCCGGTCTCACCCGGCTTCAAAATACAGATATTGGCCTGCGGCAGGTTCTGACCTGATTTATCAAAAATCCTGCGCGCGATAAATTCGGTATTGCTGTCGCAGACAATCAGGTAATTATCATTGCCTGTTACATCCGCTGCGCAGGGCAGATCGTCTGTGATGCAAACCGAAGATTTTACATTTCCAAAATTGAATGAATATTCACACATCATATTTTATTGGCTGTATATTTTATTTACAGAGAGCAGCTCGGGATCATTGATTGCGAATCCCGAATTTGCTATAAGCAGTTTGGACAGATATAAAACATTTTCGCAATTATCTGCTGTGCTTAATAAATAATTAATTGTTTCCGAATAAATTCGCAGCGTGTTTTGCGGGTTGGTGTTGGCTGTATTGGTGTTGGCCGTATCCGGACCGGCTGCCTTAAGGAAAGAAATTCCGCAGCATTGGCAGGCGTGCTCAATAATAAAATCCAGGTCGCTTGCGCCTATCAACACTACTGCGCTGATGCTGCTGCTTTTTGCCTGTTTGATAATTTTATCCAGTTTTTCCTTGTAGTAAACAGCGTTCCGTATTGTCTGTTTAAAATAATTGTAGCTGCGGTAAATAATCTCGTTTATGCCTTCAAGGGTTACCGCGTACTGTATGTTGCGGCAGTTGAGTTTTTTGATAGTGATCCAGCCTTTTTGGGCAAGCCGGCGCAGTATCGCGTTGGTCATTCCAAGGGATGTTCCTGTTTTATGGGCAAGATCCCTCTGGCGAAGAATTTTTTTCTGTTCGCCTGAACCATAAATGTTTTCGAGAATTAAATATTCTGTGTCTATTGCAGGATTGTGCACGGGCATAAAAAGGCTTTCCGGATTAACCGGAATTTAACGGGTCTGGTACCCAGGAAGAACCGCGGGCCGCCGAAACAGGCTCCGGGATGTTTTTGGGTAATGCTTCAAACCAATGTTCAATTCATGAACAATATAACATTCTGCAATTTAACGGTCAATCTGTAAAGTCTGCAATTGTGTCTTCTATAAAATTCAAAATCTGAAAAGTCAGCAGTTCTTCTGCCGCGGTTTTGCCTGGTTTTATGCTGTCAAGGTATTTCTTCCAGTCGTAATAAAAAAGCCTTGCGTCCCTGAATTCCAGCGGCAGATGTTTGCCGATCAAATGGTTTTCGCTTTGTTTATTCTGAAGCAGATAATTGCCCGAGTAGGCCAGCCGAAGATCGGTAAGAATGTCTTTTTCGTTTTTTGCGACAAAGACAATTACGCTTCCCTGTTCGTTGCTTCCCGGAGGTTTAAATTTCCTGTAACGGGAATAATTCCATTGCTCCAGCGGTATTCTTATGCGGGTCAGAAGTTCCTGCGGATTAAGGGCCGGCGGTACAGATTCGGAAAACCTGGTTGCGGATATCCAGCGGGAAGAAGAGGCGCTGCGAAGCTCGTACTGGGCGTCCAGGGCGGACAGCGGCGCGCTGCAGTCCAGCCGGTTTTTTTTATCGCAGAGATTGCCGCCTATGGTTACAGTATTCTGTACATGGAATCCGGCAATTGCTTCCATAGTTCTAATAAAAACATCGGGTACAATTTTTCCCAGATTGATGATTTCGTTAAGGCGGACCATGGCGCCTATTTCCAGGTAATTTTCCGTACGGGCAATCCGCCTTAGCTCGGGAATATCTTCTAGTGATAAAATGTTGTTGGGCAGTACCGGCAGATATTTTTCCTGGTACCTTATAAACGAAATTCCGCCCGCGTAGGGAACAGAATCGGGAAACCGGCTCCAAAGTGAAAAGAGTTCATGCAGGTTTGACGGAATAAAAACCTGGTTAGGAACGCCGGCCATACAGCCTCCTTTGTCTGGAGTCCGAAATAATCTGAACAGCCTTTAACAGGCTTTCCGGCTCGGTGCAGCGGCACCTGATTCCGTGGAAGGCCCGCATGATTTCCGGCGCGGAAGGCCTTGGGCTTCTGGAAAGCAGTGCTTCAACTGTCAGGATCTTGCCGCTGCTGCAGTAGCCGCAGTTAACAGCGCCGGCTTCTGCAAATCCGTGCAGAATATCCTGGTACTCGTCGGTCTGCGAAAATCCTTCAATCGTAATGATTTCGCTTCCCCTTACCCTCAGCGCGGGAATGAGGCAGGACTTTATCACCTCTCCGTTAAAAATAACCGAACATAGTCCGCAGCAGCCCATATTGCAGCTTGACTTTGTACCTGCAAGGTTAAATGAACCGCGCAGTATGTCTATCAGTCTTTGTTCGGCTTCTGCCCGTATTTGTACGTCCTCGCCGTTTAAAATAAAACTGATTGTCATACCGCTGCTTCCGATTGTTTGTTCTTCATTACCGCCCAGATGTCTTCCACGGTCAGGGGGATTTTTTCAAAAGGATAATCCATTGCCTGCGATACCGCCTGTACATAAGAGGCTGGAATGCAGGACCAGGGCAGTTCGCCGATTCCTTTGGGATTTGAATTACCGTTATTAAAAAATTCAATATTAACGGGAGGGATTTCCTCCGGAGTAAGAAATATATAATTCTGGATTATATTCTGCGGAATTATTCCGTTTTCATAAATTATCTGCTCCCTTGTTGTCCAGCTTAAGGCATTAATGGCGGCTGTCTTTAGTGCCCGTCTGGCGCCGGTCTCTGACATGATTTTGCCGCCGTCGACAACCAGCCAGATTCCCCTTACTTTGGGTTCCAGGGTTACATTGTCAATTTCGACTTCGGTTACCGCGGCGCCCCATGATGGGCGGCAGAAGGCCAGCGAATCTCCGGCGTCACCGCCGTTCTGGCCGTTCCATGGAATAAACTTCGCCGGTTTTACCGAACGTTTTATAACTATTGGCAAAGGATCCCTAAAGCGCATTTTTCTGATCGCTTCGCAGCCCCGTTCCACCAGGCGTGTAACAGCTGTGATGTTGCGGGACAGGCAGCACGGACCGGAATCCGGACTGGCCGGTGAATTAACAACGGTTACCTGGTTTTCTTCCACGCCAAGAATTCTTAAAGCCAAAGCGCACCAGATTTTTTTTTCTTCTTCGCGGTTCATAAGGGTGCTGGTTCTTATCTCCAGCGAACCGTCCTTGCCTAAAGTCATTTCTACGCTGTAAATTCCCCTGTCGTTTCCCGGATATAAAAAACCGCTGCCCTGGTAAGCGATGGCTATGCCTATGCCGCGTTTGGATTCATGTTCAGAAATTTCCCAGTTTTGCTTGCGGTTGATTCTTAGTAATTCATAGGAAGCCCATTTGCGGTAATAATCGCTGCCGGCCGCAACTGAGTCTATAAGCGGCTGGACAGGAACTCCGTCCCTTAATGATGTACCTACAGCGAGGTTGTCATTTTTGCCAAGGCAATTTTCTTTGCGCCATACGGCAGGGTCCTGTCGAAGGCTGTCGGCTATACGTGAAACGTGGCGTTCGGATGCGAAAAATCCCTGGGATGCGCCGAAACCTTCCATGGGTCCCTGGGGCGGTTTCGCGGTTTTTAATGCAATTCCTTCAAGGTTCAGATGCCCAAGGTTATAAATACCCATACTTCCCAGGCAGGCCTGACCAAGAATTTCCTTTGCGAATACATCCTGGCTTCCCATATCAACAGAGATATTAATGTCAGTATTGAGCACACTGCCGGAATCTCCCAATACACTTACAATTCCGGTCTTGCTGGCGCTGCGTTTTGGAGACCACCTGAAACCTTCGATGCGGTTAATTTTAAGTTTGATCGGTTTGCCGGTTATATAAGCCGCAAGCGCGGCCTGGCATGACACAAGCGAAGAAAACATTAGTTTTCCGTCCATGTGAATTCCAAGTTCGGTCTGGATAACTGTTATTGAAGATTCCGGAATTGCAAGTACTCTTGATAATGATCGCTTTACCTGGTACGGCCACTGGGTTGCGGTATAAACAGTTAATTTTCCCCCGGTAAAATCTGCGGCTGCGGTATGCGGCTCCGAGAACCAGTGATCTGCGGCTCCGGTATTGTACAGACCGGTGACAATCCGGTTGGAAGCCTGGGGGAAATATTCTGTATCCGCTGAATTAAACCGCAGTTTGTAAAAATAATTATTTTTCTCTGATTCCTGGAGGGCTTGTTGTTCCGGGTGGTCAGATTGGTCCGGGAGGACCGGCTGTTCTTTAATCTTTATGACGCATTTATCGGCATAGCTTTCCAGTCTGAACAAATCGGGCCCTGCAAGCAGTCCCACCGGTTCGCCGATATAAGAAATGGAATTGCCAGCAATAACAGGCGCGGGAAAATCAGAAAGTTCGTTTATTCCCGGAATATCTGCCGCGGTTATCAGGGTATATGAACCTGATAATTTGGGGCTCCTGATTTCTTCCAGCTGTCCGTGATCAGCGGGAGAACGCAGAATTTTTACATGATACATTGAAGGGACTGAATAATCGTCGGCAAACACGGTACCTTTTATTTTATTAAAAAAAACCCGGTTTGACCAGCGCTCTTTGAACGCAGCGTTCTCTGAACGCAGCGCTCTTTGCTACACGATCATGTCAGAGCTTATGGATTCAAAAGCCAAATCAATGGTAAACGCTTCATTGTATAAATCCAGACTGATTTTGGCTCTCCCTTTTCTTTTGTCTACCTTAACAATTTTTCCTTCAAGACCGGACAGCGGGCCTTCTATTACGACAATTTTGGAATTTTCATCAAATTTTACCAGTGACTTGCCTGCAAGAGACCCGGCCATCCTTATAAAATGCAGCACCAATTCGAGATCCCGGTTCTCCAGCGGACAAATATCCTGGTTGGATCGCAAAAATCTGTAAAAACCTTTAGTTCTTCGAAATGCCCACTGGTAACCTAACATGCTGTCGCCGGTTTCCAGTTCGGCAAAAACATATCCCGGGAAGACAGCCAGCCGCGTATGGACCATTTTGCCCTTCCGGCGTATATCCAGGCTTCTCTGCGGAAAATGGATGGGTATGTTAATTTCCGGGTGCATTGCCTTAAAGAGCTTAATAAATTTCTCTTCTCCCCGGGTCTGAACCTGCAGAGCGTAATAATTCATGGTTACAGAATATAAAATTTTTCGCCGATATTCAAATACGGAGGACTCTATGTTCCGTAAATGTCTGTTAACAGCAGCCCTGATTCTGGGATTGACCGCTGCCCCGCTTTTTGCATCAATGGTTTCCTTCCTTGTTGTAGAAGAAGGCCTGCAGCCGGGTTCGGATGCCGGGGATTATTCCTCATTATGGGAAGGCGGGCTTATGGGCGCATTTTTTGACGCCGGCCATATTGTAAGCAACAGTCCTGTCCTGCGTGTGGAAAAACTTTCACCTTCAGGAGAAAATACCGCGGTACCGGCGGAAGTTCAAAAAGATTATCTGGAAGCCAACAGCGGCGGCGCTGATTTTTTTATTCTTGCAGTACTGGAATACAGGCTGCAGGATAAAAAAATGAAGCCCTTTCAGGTTGATATAAAAATTATCAGAACCAATAATGGTCAGCTTGTTTATAATGAAAGCTTTCCCGCGGGCAGCGCCGTAAATCTGCAGGAAGAATACCTTAATGCCCAGCAGACCGGCGGTGTTATAGCCGCGCAGCTGGAGGGAAACAAAAAATGAAAAAAACATTGATTTTGGCGGCAGCAGCCGTTCTGTTAATTACCGCGGGAGCGTCCGCTTGGGAAGGAGCCGCCGCAGTTTCATCGGGAACAAGTTTGCCGGAAACAGGTTTTTATGCCGCGACCAATACATTTACCGCAAATACGGTTGTTGATATTACCAATCTCGAAAATAATTCAACAGTACGTGCAATTGTCATGTCCGGACTTGATAATCCCGGCATTCTGGTAGAAATTTCCCCGGAAGCCGCGCGGGCGATAGGGCTAAATCCCAGAACTGTCGGAAGGGTAACAATGAACCAAAGCGTTGATCCAAGGTCATCGCTGTTACCTGCGGGCAGCGGCGATCCGGATCACGATCCAGCGGCATTGATTGCGTCAGTAGGTCTTAACCCGCAAATATTTACCGACGAAGTCCTTGTAAACATGTACAACAACGGACAGACGGATCAGGAACTGCCGGTCCCAGGATTTTTACCCGCTGCCGTTCCCATGGCGGCGGCTGCTCCGGCCGGAACCGCAGCTCCCTTAACCGCAGCAGCGCCGGCAATGCCGGCAGCCGAAGCTCAGGTTTCCGCTGGTTCAGAAATCAAATCCGCATTTACCGCTCTTAGGGCGCAAACAGATCAAAGCGAACCGGAAACCGCAAGTTCCGAGATCAAGGCCGCGTTCAACAATATCAAAGCCGATCCGGGCACGCCGGATACTATCGATACTGTTCAATTACCTGTAACTCAATCGCCGGAGATTCAATTGCCTCCATCGGCAGGTTCGGATATCAGGGCGGCTTTTGCAGCCTCCAGAAACAATGCCGCGGCTGTGCCTGACACTGCAGCGCCGTCTGACATTATAGCGCCGTCTGTTGCCGCCGCTGCGCCAATGCAGCCAGCCGCCGCTGCGCAGCCTTATACTGCCAACCCGGAAGCTTATGATTATTCACTGCAGCCGGCGGGAAATAAGGTACCTGTTGAAACTATACCGTTAATAGATCCGGCAAAAATTGTTGACACCTGGGTTCCTCCTGTTTTAGCACCGTCACAAGTAACACCGCCGCAAGTAACGCCATCACAAATAACAGCGGCACAAGTACTGGCAGCGGCGCCGCAGGTTCAGGCGCAGCAGGCTCCGGCAGTTTCCGGACAAAATTATTCTTTGCAGGAGATTGCGCCATATATAATAGAATCGATTCCGGAAAACACAATGCCTGCGGCGCTGCCGGCCGCCGCCGAAATTACAGCCGCAAATTCATTACCAACGGCTTTACAAAGTCCGTCCGCAATTCAGAGTCCTGCGCAGAATCCTGCGCAGGTAAATCCGGATTATAAGTTCAGTGCACCGGTAATCAAAAGTCTGGAAAAAAACAGGTACTATGTGCAACTGGGAGCTTATAATAGACCGGAAACAGTGCAGGCCGAACTTGATAAAATAGGTAAAACCTGGCCGTTAACCGTACAGGACAGCGGTACCATGGATAAACCCCTGTACCGGATTCTGGTAGGCCCGGTAAACCTGGGGGAAAGCGGCGCCCTGCTGCAGCGGTTCAGGAGCACATATAAGGACGCATTTGTAAGACTCGGGAGTTAAAAAATTGATATTGCCGGCTTCTGCCGGCATTTATTTATGGTAGAACACCTGCTCCAGTTGGTAATGGGTGCCGGTCGCCGGGTCGATTTCGGTTACCATAACATCTTTCATGTATTCATTCCATTTATCGACTATTGGGCTGTCAGCCTGGGTTTTGGAAGCAAAAGCATTGCCTTTTTCGGCTTCATAATAACCGAATAATTCATCGCCTGCGCACCAGATGGTATAATTGTGGATACCGGCTTTGTTCAGCAGTTCTGTCATTTCCGGCCAAAGATTATCGTGCCGTTTAATATATTCTGCTTTTTTTCCCGGGAGAAGTTTTGCTTTCCAGGTAAATCTTTCCATGTGTTTCTCCTTTTTATTACCCGTGTTATTGCCCGTGGCAGTATTTATATTTTTTACCTGAGCCGCACGGACAGGGATCGTTGCGTCCGACCTTGGGCTGCGAGCGGATAACAGTCGTATTGCTGCTTTGCATTCGGGCCGGTCCGCTCCCTCCTGATGTCTGAGATGCCGGTGCGGACTGCGCGTGGGCCGCAAAGGCTCCGTGGCTTTGATGGCTTGCCGTACCGGTTGTTGTCTGGGCTGCTGGTTTGCGCTGCACGGTTTCCGGGTTCTCTGCAGTCTGAATTCTAATGTGATGAAGCATTGATGCTATTGACTGACGTATTTCATCTATCATCGTTTCAAAAATCTGGAAACCTTCGACCTTGTATTCGGTAAGAGGATTTTTTTGGGCATAACTGCGCAGATAGACCGCTTCCCTTAACGCTTCCATATTTTCCAGATGATCCAGCCATTTGCGGTCAACCATGGTCAGATACTGCACTTTAATATAATAATTCAAATATGCAGGCCCAATGATTTTTTCTTTGTCATCCAGATCTTTGACAAGATCACTTGTAATCTGTTTCTCCAGCAAATCGGTATTCCGGATTTCTCCCTCCGGTAATTTCGCGATATAGCTGAATTTGGTTTTTAGGCTTTCGGTTAAATCCTTCTTGGCCGCGTTAATATCCTTGTGCTGGGCCGTGTTAAATGCGTCGATAAAATCTTCAACCATTTCCCCGGTAGCTGCGTTTACCCTGTCTTTTAAATTCAAATCTGTCAGAATCGCATCGCGCTGTTCATAAATAAATTTTCTCTGCTGATTAAGAACGTCGTCATATTCCAGCAGGTGTTTGCGGATTTCAAAATTGCGCTCTTCAACCTTTTTTTGGGCTTTTTCTATACTCTTGTTAAGCCACGAGTGATTTATAGGTTCACCGTCTTCCATGCCGATTTTTGACATAAGACCTTTTATATTGTCGCCGCCAAAAAGGCGCATCAGGTCGTCATCCATCGAAATAAAAAATTTGGAACGTCCGGGATCTCCCTGCCGGCCGGAACGGCCCCGCAATTGGTTGTCGATGCGCCGGCTTTCGTGGCGTTCCGTACCTATTACGTACAAACCGCCAAGCGACTTTACTTCGTTATAATCATCCAGCCATTTGGCGTATTCATCCCTGTAAGCCGCCGCATAAATCTCCGGTGAGGCGTCAGTGCCGGCTTTTTTCCGCGCCCGGTGTTCCGGATTGCCGCCCAGCTTAATGTCGGTGCCGCGGCCTGCCATATTTGTCGCAATTGTAACTGAGCCTTTTGAACCGGCTTCCGCGATAATCGACGCTTCCCTTGCGTGGTTTTTGGCGTTTAAAACTTCGTGCCTTATGCCCCTGCGGGTCAGCAGACCGGAAATAATTTCTGACTTTTCGATTGAAACGGTTCCGACCAGCATGGGCTGGCCTTTTTTATTGGCCTCTGCGATTTCGTCGCAAAGGGCATTGTATTTATCTTTCTCGTTGAGGTAAACAACATCGTCCTCGTCGGTCCTGGCAACCGGCAGATTGGTCGGAATTACCACAACGTCGAGGTTGTAGATTTTGGCAAACTCAACCGACTCGGTGTCTGCTGTACCTGTGCCGCCGCATAATTTTTTATAAAGCCTGAAGTAATTCTGAAACGTAATAGTCGCCAGAGTTCTGTTTCGTTTGGCTATCTTTATTCTTTCTTTTGCTTCGATGGCCTGGTGCAGCCCATCCGAATAACGGCGGCCGTGGAGTATACGGCCCGTAAATTCATCAACTATCTGAACCTGCCCGTCCTGGACAACATAATCCACATCAATATGGAAAAGTTTATGCGCTCGCATTGCCTGGGTAAAGTAATGGATATATTCAAAGTTTTCGCTGTCCACAACCGAGCCTTTAATCAGGTTTCGTTTTTTAAGAAGGTCCTCGATTTTGGCAAGCCCGGAGCTGGTAAAGGAAACATTCTTGTTTTTTTCGTTAAGCTTATAATCGCCGATCAATTCCTCGCCCTGGGTTTCGTCAGGGTATTCGTTGTCTTCTTTTTTTTGGACTTCTTCCAGGGAGCCCAGCATCCGGTCAACTTCTGCGAATTTAAAAGTATCGTCTTCCGCGGCGCCGGAAATTATCAGCGGGGTTCTGGCTTCATCGATCAGGATGGAGTCAATTTCGTCGACAATGCAGTAGTTGTGGCCGCGCTGGACCCGGCTTTCCATGTCGGTGCACATATTGTCGCGCAGGTAATCAAACCCAAACTCGTTGTTGGTGCCGTAGGTAATGTCGCAGGCATAATTTACCTTGCGTCTTTCGTTGTCCATATCCGACAGTATTTTCCCAACAGTTACACCAAGGTAACTGTAAATCGGTCCCATCCATTCGGCGTCGCGGCCGGCAAGGTAATCGTTTACTGTTACCACATGGACGCCTTTGCCTTCAAGGGAATTAAGGTACGCTGCGGCAACGAACATAAGGGTTTTGCCTTCACCGGTTTTTAACTCGGCGATTTTCCCCTGGTGCATTACAATTGAACCCATTACCTGGACATCGTAGGGCCGTTCCCCCAGGTTCCGCCTGCTGGCTTCCCTTACAAGGGCAAACGCCTCCGGCAGTATATGATCCAGGCTTTCCCCGCCTGCAATGCGTTCCCTGAACCGCGCGGTAATCTGCGGAAATTCTTCTGCCTTAAGGCCGGCGGCCCAGATTTCTTTTTCATTAACTGCGTGTAATATCGGCAGCAGTAGTTTAAGATCCCTTTCATGCTGGGATCCAAAGAGAGCATTTAAAAATCCTTCTAACATAACGATATTGTACCAAAGATAAATATCTTGTTTCAATAAGTCTTTTGACAGTCCTTATCATTATTGACAATGAATGTATGTGTGTTTAAGGTTATTTTATGAAGAAAATTCCTGCAGCTTCTGTGTTTTTTATGGTTTTGATCATTGCTTTGGCGGTATCATGCAATAAAGCTCCCCCCCAGGTGCCCCAGGTTGAACGCGAAGATCTCTTTAAACTGGATATCGGCCGTCTTGAAGACCAGGTAGCGCTGTTCAAACTGGAAGGGGATCAGGGTATACGGCATACAGGAATGGTAATGCGCGACGGGTTTTTTTATATTTCCGACGGAATAGGCGGCAAAATACTTAAATTTAATTCATACGGGGACCTTCTTTTTATGATTTATAATGATGAAACCAACCCGGCGCCGCTGACCCTCAAACCGCTGCAGGACGGCAGCCTGGTTACAAAATGGGCGGTTTCTTATCCCCTGCAGGAACCCGGGGTAATTGCGGTGGATTCCAAAAAACATATTTATGTATGCGACAGGCTCCCTTACGAGCGGCATAGTTTTGATACAGAAAATAAAGCCTACCTCGACAGTATAATCCTTCATTTTGATTCGGAAGGAAAATTTGTTGAATATCTGGGAACAGACGGAATCGGAGGCAGTCCGTTCCCGCAGATTGAATCCATTTACACTTCAGAAGATGACGATCTCGCGGTAATTTGCAGGATGCCTACCGGGTGGAATATTTATTGGTTTAATTCCGGCGGGACTTTTTTATATCTGGTTGAGCTCAAGAACGAAGCTATTCCGGTTCCGGCGGACCGTGAGAATGTAATACCTTCTGTTGACTCCATCGCCGCTGCCCCTGACAGCCGCAAGCTGTTTATCAAGGTGGATTATTACAGGGACACCTACGATGAATCTACCAATACCCGGACCGGCAATGAGCCGGACAGCTCGGTGATCTGGATCATGGATATCGAAAAAAGCGCCTGGGAAAAAAGCATTGAAGTACCGTTTTATGAATTAAACTATACCGATAAAAACCGCAATAACGTAATAAAAGTTTTTTATTCCATGATTGGAGTCATAGGGAACGGCAAGGTATTTCTTTCTTTCCCCGTGGACGGCGGGTATTCCCTTCTTATTTTGTCATCGGATTCCGCATACGGATCCGAACAATTGCAAAGGACAATCAGGGTGGATAATGACGAACTGCAGTTCAATGTCTTTAGTCTTTCCATGGAGGGCATTCTCTCCGGGCTCCTTGTGGATGATTATAATGTTAAACTGGTTTGGTGGCGGACCGATAAATTATCATGAATCTTGTAACCGCAGCGCAATCACAGGACATCGACCGCCAGGCCCGTGACGAATGGGGTTTTAATTCTTTTTCCCTGATAGAGACAGCTGGCCGCAGCTGCTGCCGGGAATTATCAAAAGCTTATCCCAATTTGTTCAGAAAAAAATTGCCCGGCGTAATGGTTTTTTGCGGGACCGGCAATAACGGCGCAGACGCGCTGACAATGTTAAGACACTGGCTGGTTTGCGCCATGATCGATCCGCTCAATTGTATTGTTTATGCCGCAGTGATTCCGGAAAAAACAACTGCGCCCGGCAGTTTGATTTTGTCATTAAAAAAAATGCAGGTTAATGTTATTGAATGGGGCGATCCATGCAGGGTCATCGAAAATAAAAAAAACTGCATTATCCTTGACGGTATTACCGGAACCGGCCTAAGGTGCCCTCTTGGCGGCGTCCAGGCGGAAATGGCAGAAACAATCAATAACCTTGCGGCCGGCAGTAATTTCACAACAAATAGCGATCTCTCCGCCAATGGTGACCCTGTATCCGGGCCATTGGTAGTCTCTGTTGATGTGCCGTCAGGAATTTCCGATGATTATAAATCCGGAATGCTGGCTGTCAGGGCGGATGTAACACTTGCCATTGAACCGCAAAAGATTTGTCTCTATAATCCTGCGGCAAGACCTTTTGCGGGCAGGATAATCAGTGTAAGCGGAATTTTTCCTGCAGGACTAATAAACCGGTACACAGGACCGCAATTGCTGGACTGGGAAAATTTTCCAAAAGAAATTTTTTTAAAAGAAAAATTTTTTGTCGAACCGGCATCCCATAAATATGATCGCGGCTGTACCGAGATTCATGCCGGCTCGCCGGGTACAGCGGGGGCCGCAGTTATCGCGGCAAAAGGCGCGCAGGCAGCCGGCGCAGGTCTTGTCCGTGTAATCACCGACGATAATATATACCCGATTATTGCCGCCGGAGCCGGCGGTGTAATGGTAATGCCTTTAAGTTTATATATGGAAAATCATGGTAAAAAAACCTCCGGCCTGCCCAAACGGTTCATGCCGGACTCAATATTGCTGGGGCCGGGATGGGGCAGGGGCGCACTGTCAAACGGGCCGGATCGCGGTACTCAGCTAAATATCGCCCTGGAATCAGAAAAATCCGGAATTCCGTTAATCGTTGACGCGGACGGAATATACCTTACCAGGGATATTCAATTTAACGGCAGCGCGCTTCTTACCCCGCACATCGGTGAATTTGCGGCAATGACGGGAATTGATACACAGGAAATTCTGGATCAGCCCCTGCCTTTATTAAAAAAGACCGCCGCGCAAAAAAATGCTTTTATACTTTTAAAAAGCCATGTTATGTTTATCGTATCCCCTGACGGCCGCTGCGGCGTAATTGACGGCATGTCAGCAAATCTGGCCGCCGGCGGTTCCGGGGATCTCCTTGCGGGTTTTTGCGCGGCCCTTGCCGCCCGCACAACTGCCGCCAAAAAAATTGCCGCCCGCACAACTGCCGCCGACACTGCAAAAAAAGATGCCTGCGATTTATTTGACTGCGCGGCCGCGGCGGCTGTACTGTTAATAAAAGCCGCTAAATCCGGCAGGTTAATAAACCGGTTCATCGATCCGCTGGAACTGGCGTCAAAGGCTGCGGACCTGGCCGGAAGAGCCTGGCTGGCAAAAGGCAGTTATTATGAGTGATAATCCCGATGATCTTTTTAGACCCATTAAAAATGAACATGGCAGAAAACCTGAGGCAGACCAGGATATTGTATATTATTATTCCAGGGAACACCGCATGCAGAGGGCTTCCACAGGAGTCAGGGAACTGAATGAGAACGCAGGTGTAAAACAGGGAATAATAAAAAATCTTATTGGAAACAAAAGCAACATCACTGTTCTTGTTTCAATCGCGATTATTTGCTTGATGGCTTTTTTTATTACTATCTCCGGCGGGCAGACAGGCGCCCAGGTAAAACTTGGCGAAAACAATGTCTCAATGACCATTTACGACGAGGGGGGCATTCTTTTTCTGTCCCTGCACAAGGAATTCCCATCGAAAATTGTTCCGTATACCGGCGCCGTCGATATAGCCGTTTCGCCGGTGCAGACCGGCAAGGAAGTGCCGCCCATTGAAACCCGCCGCATTTTTTTTAGCCTTGATACGCCGGAAAATTACCTGGTTTCCCTGCCTTTTGAAGGAGATAAATTTCTGGTGGCTTTGCATACGGATTTCCAGACCATTACCAGGTCATTAATCGTATCAAAAAAAGGCCCTGCAGCAAGATAAACAACGCTGGGTAAACAGTGGTTTACATTTAACCCGGATTGTTGTTACACTGCCCGTATAATGATACAAATTTATTTTTTATCAATAGCCCTAAACTTATTGACCGGTTACATCCTCGTATTCGGGAATGAAGATTATAATCCGGAAGAAACCGTCCCGGGGTTTTCTTTGAGGAACGAAAAATTCAGGCTTATTCTGGGCATAGCCACAATGGCGGTAGGACTTTTAAAAATATTGTCCGTTACGGACGGCGATGTAAGGGTAGTCGGGGATTTACTGCCCGCTGCCGCCGGGCTGGTTTCCGGGTTTATTCTGCTTTATGAATATTTTAAGAATCATACCACAATTAAATGGGATAATGAGGGAAAAACATCAGTTCAGCTTATTTTAATGCAGAACAGGAAGATAATCGGGATTGCGGCCATTGTAATCGCAATACTGCATTTCCTGTTCCCCAGGGTTCTTTTCCTGTAAAATAACCGGCTATATCACCGGACAGGCTAAATATTAAAAAACGTATTTTGCAGACAATGTAATATCCGCAAATGTAAATCCGCCGCCGGCGACATTACGGTATAATTCAAATGGTCCGCCGAATTTAGATGTATAGTTGTCGCCCTTTGAACCGCTTAAATTCATTAATACAGCGGAAAATCCAAAAGACAAGTTCCTGTACGGTAAAAATTCAAATGACAATTCATGCCGCATATATATTCCAAATTCAACATAATCCAGATATAAATAAGATTTTGTCGAGCTTAAATGGTCATCCCGGTTGAACCCATAAATTAAGGGAGTTATGGACATCGAAAAAGTCATATTCAGGAATTCACTAAAATATATTCCGGCTGCCACTCCCGGCGAAAATATTAACCAATTTTGGGTATAATTAATTGCAGGGCCGGAACGTGGATCTTTGAGAGAATTCGGATCCCAGGCAATATTGCCGGGGGATGCTGCGTCACTGTTTCCGCTGTATTGGGCATAGCCGTCAAACGACTTCCAGGAAAAACGGAAATAGGATAATGTACCGTAAGGCCTTAGCCAAACCTTATCCAAAAAGGCCCAGGAATAACCGGCGCTTAAATCCGCAGTGAACGTACCAAAACCTGCGAATAACTCTTCAAAGGCATTCCTGGAATACGCGTCATGTCTTGAATAATGGGTAATAAAACTGTTTGTTGTGGAAAGCCAGTCAAAATCTTCGATGATACCTGTTTTTAAAGGCAATCCCGCTTTTAGCGCCAGAGAAGAATAAAGACCCTTATTAAGCCATGGGGATTGATTATTAAATCCCGCTTCCAAACCAAAATAAATTAAAGGTTTAAAATCCCAGAGAAGCAGGCTGGTATAAGGATTGCTGTTATTGGGAGGATTTCCCTGGTATACGATTTCCTGTGCCTGCCCAAACATAAACCCTGTCAGCGCTTTTACGCTAAAAGCGTCGGCGCCCAAAAAACTTTGGGCGCTTAACGGCATAGCCGGAATGAGAAGGATGCTGACTATTATTAAGAAAACAGGTATAGTTCTCATAGTATGAGATTAGAGGTTCAGGGCAGCAATGGTCAAGCGCTCGCGCTGCTTGTGTTTGTGCTGCTTTTAACTGTTTGTTTTTTTTCCTGTACCGGAAATACAGGTGAAATTCAGATCATTCCGCCGCCTACAAATCCCCTGGACAGGGATTTTATTGGGTACGGTGTTGTGGATGAATCTTTTGTCCATGTACTCGCGGAACCCCTGCAGGAAAATAATTCACTTGGTTATCTAAGAAAAAGATCACTTGTAAAAATAATGGAAAGGCAATCGGTTAAAAACGGCGCCAATGCCGAGAACTGGGTTAAAGTGGAAGCCCCATATACAGGCGCACCAGACGACAGTATTCAGGGCTGGTTAAAGGAATCTTCCCTGATAATATATGACAGCGAAGCCCAGGCCCAGACAGCGGCCCGGATAATGAACCCATAAAACGGACATTACACCCATGATGCGGAAATTAAATTTATGACTTTTAAATTGGCATGGTTATTGCCCCCGATAGCGGGCGCTATTATCGGTTATGCAACCAATGTTGTAGCCATAAAAATGCTCTTTAGGCCCTTAAAAGAATACAGGGTCTTTGGCATCAGAGTGCCTTTTACACCGGGCATACTGCCCAAAGAAAGGAGTAAACTGGCGGACAGTATAGGCCGGATGGTAGAAACAGAATTATTAACTCCTGAGATACTGCGGAAACGGCTTACCAGTCCGGATGTAACAGAAGGCCTAAGAAAGGCGCTTTCCGGTTATACCGAAAAAATACTTACCATGCCCGCGGCCCAATGGCTTCCCGGGATTTCCGGTTACATTGTATCCGGCGCCAAAGCGGTTTATCCTTACGCGTCAGGGGCAGTCATTAATTTTTTACGCCGCGATGAAATCCGGGAAACCATAGAAGCCCAGCTCCGCCAGATTATTACAAAAGCCATTCTGGAGCTGAACATTTTTCAACGGCTGCTTATTACAGCCGGGCAGTACGACAAAACCATCAATGAGAAGATTCCGGATATTGTAAACGATTTGGTGCTCCAGCTTGACAACCTTCTTAAATCAGAAGAGGGCGAGGGTAAAATTATCGGCGTTGTGGAGAATCAAATAAATAAAATCCCCGAGGACAGGCCGGATTTTTGCCTGCGCCAAATTCTGGCCCCGCTTGGTTCCTGGGTAGGACCGGATCCAAAAGAAAAACTGGATTTGTTTCTTGCGGAAAAAATCCTTAACACCGCAATAGAACAAATTGACAGCCTTTTAACAACCATCGATATAAAAAGCATGGTTGCAGAAAGGATAAATTCACTCGACATGCTGCGGGTAGAAAAATTGATTCTTGACGTATTGGCGGGGCAGCTTTGGTGGATAGACATTTTTGGCGGGATCCTTGGTTTCTTAATCGGAATATTCCAGACTTTTTTATCGATTTTTTTATAATTTTTGTTTGTTGTTGATTTACAAACTTCCCAACTGACCGCAGGCGCCGCAGACTCCCTTTCCTTTGCTTAAGCGCATGGTAACTTTTAAATTTAATTTTGCGAGGGCTCCGGCGAATGCGGCTGTCTCGTCCGCAGAAGGAGGCTGCAGGGGCCTGCCGTCAAGGAGCAGTCCGTCTACCGGATTCCACGGGATAAGGTTTATTACGGTATCAAGGGATTCCGCGAATTCCGCGATTGCGGCTGCGTCTTTAACCCCTGTATTGATTTCTTTTAAAAGAACAGTCTCCAGTGTAATCCTGCGTTTATTTTTATTTTGATAATAAACAAGGCTGTTTTTAAGGCTGGGGAGGGGATTGGCTTTGGCCGCGGGCATAAGTTTTTCGCGCAGTTCCTGTCTGGCGCTGGTAAGTGAAACCGCAAGCCGCACATCAGGTCCGTTATCTGCCAGGTCGGCAATCCCGGCGCAGATCCCCGCGGTGGATACGGTAATCCTCCTTTTTGAAATTCCGAAACCATTAACATCTGTAAAATAATTAATTGCCTTTCTTAATTCATCAAGGTTAAACAGGGGTTCTCCCATACCCATGATTACAATATGGGAAATATCCGGGCATTTTTGCCTTAAAAAAATAAATTGTTCGGTAATTTCTGCGGCGGTTAAATTGCGTTTAAAACCAAGGGTTCCGGTTTTACAAAAAACACAGGAGAGCGGACATCCGGCCTGGGCAGAAAGGCAGGCGGTTTTTCGGTCTTTGCCGTCATTTAGAATTACAGCCTCAATGCTGCACCCGTCTTCAAGACCCAGCCGTAACTTGACCGTGCCGTCGCTGTCAGTAAAATCACCTGTAACAGAAGAAGAATAAAGTCTTAAATTTTTTGCCAAATCTTCCCTTAAAGCCAGGGGAAGATTCAGCATTTGATCAAAAGCAGCGGCCTTTTTTATCCATTGGCAAATCTGCGCCGAACGGAACGCCGGCAGGTCCAGGCCGGTTGTGTTCCGTATTATCACGCCGATCTCCTGCGGCAGCAATCCGGCAAGGACAGGTTTTTTGGTCATAAACCAATTATGACTTGATTTGCTCCAAAAAATCAGCTACCGCGTTGCTCCTTATTCCAAGCTTCTGGAAATCTTCCAGAATTTCTACTGCCTTTTTACGCTCCCCTTTTTTTACTTTGCAGTCCGCAAGTTCCAGATAAAACCGGTAGTTCCTGGAATCCTGCTGAATAAGTTTTATAAGGGACTCCGAAGTTTCATCAAACTTGGACTGGGCCTTTGCTACCATGGCGAGTCCCAGCACAGCGTAAGTGTCATATTCAATATTAAGCGCCCTCTCGTAATATTCGGTAGCTTTGGGGTAATTGTTTAAATTGCGGTAAGCGTCTCCGGCCCTGGTTAAAATGACTTTGTTCTGCGGATCCTGTTCCAGAATTCTGTTCCAGTACATTAATGTACGTTCCGGCTGTTTCATGCCCCTGTAGCAGTCGGCCAGACCAAAGAGGGCATAAAAGTTGTTTTTATCACGCTGCAGAGCTTTTTCAAAATAACTAATACCGCTGGAAAAAGTTTTTAATTTCCTGTGGCAGTTCCCAATGGAAGTAAGCACTCTGATATCAACGTTCTCCGCGTTGAGGTTTATCATTTTTTCCCAATACGAAAGCGCTTCCCTGTACTCTTTAAAGTCGTAATGCAGGTGTCCCAATCCTATGATGGCATACGCGTTGTTTTCGTCCATTTCCAGCACTTTAAGGTAAATTTCCCTGGAGTGTTTAAAATCCCTTACTTTTCTGTACGCGTCGGCGACTCTGGTAAGAATGGTAATGTTGCGATCATCATAGAGCAGATATTGTTCCCAGATTTCTATAACTTTAGGAAACAGGTTAAGAGCCTTGTAACAATCCGCAAGTCCGAACAGCGCATAGTTGTTCTGCGGGTGGGTAGTAAGGCAGCGCTGATAAAAACCAATCGCTTCCCTATAGCTGTGGTTCTTGCGCGCCGCGTCTCCCATTCCGACAAGGGCGTAATTATTATGCTCGTCTACCGAAAGGATTCTCGAAAAGCAGGTTATTGCCTCATCAATGTTGTTTTCCTTTAGTAACTGATAACCTTTTTTGGATAAACCGGAAATGTTTTCGATATCCTCGGAGGGAGTCATATCCAGCATCTCGGGTTCTGGAGCATTATTGCTTGTTTTGTTAAATTCATCCATGGTTATTTTCCTCAATAAGCAGGGTTTGGATTATCATGGACAATTTCATGATAATTGGCTCTGATTTATTCCTGTCGGGAGCTATCCAGTACATGCGCAGGGCATCAATAAGGCGGCCGTTGGACCTGTAAGCATCCCCCACGCGGATTAATCCGTCGGAATAACCTGTTGTCAGGAAAATTCTGCGGGCATTTTCTATGTCACCGTTATTGAAGTAAATGTTGCCTTTCCTGTTGAGGACAGCTTTGTCGGCCGATCCTATTGCAGGATTGACTGTGGTTTTATAAAAAATGCTTTCGTTTTCAATATTTTTAAATAGCCTTTTGTAATCCATATTTTTCCATCCATTTATTAAAATAATTAAACTTATCTTAAATATATCAAAAAGATCAAAAAAAGTCAAAAAAATTTGTCATTTTTCTCTAAAAAGCATAAAATCTACTATCGAGCGGCCATATTCGCGGGTGTCAAAAAGTTCCAAATTCGGTATATCTGATCCGCAATTTTCGCTGCGCTGTCTGTGAATCATTATAATGGTCTTGTCTTTTGCCAGATCCGAAGCACAAATATTTAAAATCAATTCCCGTTTAAACTTGTAATTAAACGGAGGATCGCAAAAAATCAAGTCAAACGGCTGTTTGCCGCGTTTTATGTATAATTCAGCGGGCATAAAACGGCAATTAATTCTTACAGGTGAAATACCGACGTTTTCCAGCAGTATCTTGCGTTTTAATGGATCCATTTCTACCGCTTCGATATATGAAGCTCCGCGCGAAGCCGCTTCAAGAGCAATTATACCGGAACCTGTAAATAAGTCCAAAAAAGATAATCCGGTCAGATCACCCAAAACCGCAAAAACAGATACCCTCATTTTATCCATCGCAGGCCGTATTATGCCCGGGGGTACTTTTACTTGCCGGCCCGCAAGAGTTCCGCCTGTAATTCTCATATAGAACTGTAAACCTAAAATTCTTTTAAAAGTTCGTTTAATTCATCTGTACTTAAAACCGGTTCTTTTGGATTTTCGGTTGTAGTTTCGCCAATAGCCTCGGCGGTTTCCCGTCTTTCCAGGCTATTTTTACGCAGCAGCAGGATCTTTTCTTTAATCTCGGGATTTTTAACAGCCGAAATACTCCCTGCGCCGCTTAAAATATCAGATAAAACCCTGGAAAATTGCCATTCAAGATCAGAAAGATTGTTAAAAAGCTCTTCCCTGTCAATTAATTGACTTTTTTCCCTGAGCTTTTTTAAAAGTAATCCCAAAATCTGATCGATAAACTCTATATCGTCAATGGATTTGGTAAAAAAGATCTCCGGATCCATGTCAAGAGTAAGGGTATCCCGGATTAATTTTATCCGCCCCAGGAGTAAATATATATTATCGCGATAATTTTCTTGCTTATTCATTTAAATTTAATATAAAATAAATTGTAATATATAATAATATATTAAATTATTTTACTAATCAATCGCATAATTATCGCATATTCGATACTATAAATATAATGGCTTGCCATAAACCGGTATTTTCGTTATAGTCAGGTAATCACTTACCTCTTTGCCTGCTAATAAGATTAACAGGCCGAATGAGTCCGCAAGGAGGACACATGCGTCAATACGAACTGATGGTCATTTTCCCTTTGGAAGAAGACCAGCACAAAGCGGGGCGGGAACAGCTTTTGGCTGATCTCGGCAATAACGGAGCAGAGATCGTAAAAACCGATGAAATCGGCGACAAGGATCTCGCGTATGAAGTTAAAAAAAGAAAACGGGCTAAATATGCCCTCTTTTTGATTAAGGCTGACCCGGAAAAAATCGTTACCCTGGACAGAATTTTTAAACTTAACGCCAATTTACTTAAATACCTCTTTGTAAAATTGGAGGAATAGGTTTATGGCCGATATAAACCAGGTTGTATTGGTGGGCCGGCTGACCAGGGACGCGGAATTAAAATATACCGCAGGCGGCCAGGCGGTTTGCAAATTTTCCATAGCGGTCAACCGCCGCAAAAAAGTCGGCGATCAATGGGAAGACGAAGTTAATTATTTCGATGTTGTCCTTTGGGGCCGCCAGGGTGAATCCATTAATCAATTCATGCAAAAAGGAAAACAGATTGGGGTTGAGGGCGAACTGCGTCAGGACAGATGGCAGCAGGACGGCCAAAACCGGTCCAAGATTGAAATAATAGCCAGCAATGTCCAGCTTTTGGGCGGTAGTCCCGGAGCGGGGCAGGGAGCAGGCCAGGGCGGTAATTTTACAGGTAATAATTCCGGCGGCCAGGATCAGGGTTACTCCGGTAACCGCGGACAGCCGGCGCCGGCCCAGGACGACGGTTTTACAGACGATATTCCATTTTAATATCAGGAGTGAATTATTATG